>DIKU01000164.1:13205-28488 GCA_002424645.1 Pelobacter sp. UBA5610
CAATCGTCCTCAAACCGCCGAGGCCGAAGCCATCATTCGCACAGCCATGGAAAATGGTATCAACCTTTTTGATACGGCCCCGGCCTATGGTGAAAGCGAAGCCTTCGTTGGCATAGCTCTGCGCAAGGCCGGTAACACAGACGTTCATATTGCCACCAAAGTCGGTCCTTTCGGCGACAACGCCATCTCCGCCGATACGGTGCGTCAGAGCCTGGAGCGCAGTCTACGCAACTTGAACCGCGAGCGCCTTGATCTGGTGCAAATCCATAATGCAACAGCCAGGCAATTGTTCGACTCGCCGCTGATGGACATTCTGGTGCAAGCCCGCGACCAGGGAAAGATCGGCGCTATAGGTGCTTCCGTCTATGGCGAAGAAGCGGCTTTGGCATCGTTGACACATCCGGATATCGCCACCCTGCAAATCGCCTACAATCTTCTGGATCAACGCATGGCTGAAAGGGTTCTGCCAGTGGCCAAAGAACGCGGCATCGCGGTCTTGGGGCGGTCTGTCCTTTTAAAAGGGGTCCTTACCGGCCGACGCCAGCATCTCCCTGCACACCTGGACAAACTCAGAGGTTTTGCCGAAACAGCGGCTGACTGGGCCAAAGGTCATGCCCTGACTTTACCCGAGGCGGCCCTGCGGTTTTGTCTGGCTGATGATGCTTTAAGTTCCGTGCTTATCGGAATTTCATCGCTGCAGGAACTGAATACAGCGCTGGAAATGGCTGGCAAGGGTCCGTTACAGACCGATCAATGTGCCGAAGCATGCAAACTTGCCGTATCCGATGAAACTCTTATTGACCCTCGCTTTTGGGGAATCGATTAATGACTGTGCCACGCAGTAGCTCAAAAAAGGTTGTCGCCATCATTCAGGCCCGCATGGGATCGAGTCGGCTTCCGGGAAAAATGATGGAACCGATTATGGGACAACCGCTGATGTATCACATTATTGCCCGGGCTTTGCAGATTCGCTGCGCGCAGTCGGTCTACCTTGCCACCACCGATAAACCAGCTGACGACCCGCTGGTCGAACTGGCACAGACAATGGGTTTGAATGTGGTGCGCGGTCCGGAAGACAACGTTATGGAAAGATTTTTCCTCGCTATTGAAGATGCCGAGGCCGACTACATCATACGCATCTGCGGCGACGCCCCCCTCTTTGACCCTGAGTTCATTGATCAAAGCACCGCCGCTATTCTCGAACACGAAGCCGATTGTATCCGCACAAACTTTAAGGGAGCGACAGCTTACCAGGGAGCCGGCACCATCTCTCGCCGGGCACTTGAATGGTCACGCCAGGTTGCTCCACATGATCCGCTGACCTATGAGCATGTCACTGCTTACGCGCATCAGCATCATGACCAACTTAAAACCGTGCCATTCGATATATCCCCGCCTTTTAGGGGGGATTACAAGCTATCCATCGACACACCGTCGGACCTCGACTTTTTCCGCAAACTTTACGCCCGGTTATACAAACCAGGCTCCATTGTTTCCCTGGAAGAATCGTTACAATTTTTAAACAGTGAAAATCCTTAACGATTCTATGATGGCCAATATAACAAATCTACCTTCCGTTGAAATTCTGGTTCGCTGCGACGGCTCGCCACAGCTTGGACTGGGGCATATTGTTCGCTGCCTGGCACTGGCTACCGAACTGCGAGACACTTTCAACATGCGGCTTGGATTTCTCACCCTGAATAACGATATTGGCGCAGAGATCATCGAGCAACATTGTTTTCCGTGTTTCATAAAGCCGATCGAGCTTGACGAGGCAGAATGGATCGACGCACTGATCCGGGAAATTGCACCCAAGGCGATCATACTGGATGTTCGAACCCAACTTGCAGCTTCGGCATTGCAACTCTGGCGCGACGCCGGAATAACGGTTGCGGTCATCGATGATCCCAGCGACCGACGTAAGGCAGCGGACCTGGCTTTTTACCCGCCGGTTCCGCAACTGGATGATGTCGATTGGCATGGTTTTACCGGAGAGGCTTTTGTCGGTTGGGACTATATCTTGTTGAAAAAGGCCTTCAGCCTCCCTCTGCCCCGCCCGAAAAATCGGATGCCGGTTTTGCTTGTTACCATGGGCGGAAGCGATCCCGGTGGACTGACCTTGCTGGCGCTGAATGCCTTACGACAATTGGATCAGGAATTTTGCGCTAAAGTCGTGCTGGGAAAGGCGTTTCTGCACAATGAGGCGCTGGATCGAATGCTGCCCGAATTGTCGGATAACTTCGAAATCCTAAGAAACGTGACAGAGATGCCATCACTGATGGCTGGTTGCGACCTTGCCATTGCAGCATTTGGCGGCACCGCGTATGAACTGGCTGCGCTCAAGGTTCCTTCCATCCTGCTGGGATATACCACGGATCATGCCCGTTCTGCCGAAGCATTGGACCGGGCGGGCATGGCGATATCAATGGGTGTTTATCATCAGATATCCCCCCCCAATCTAGCTGCCCGCGTACGCTCCTTGTTGGAAGATGCACCGCGGCGATTGGGCATGTCCTTGGCTTGTAAGGCATTGGATGGGCTTGGAGCCCAAAGAATCTCCAGAATTATCTTGGAAAGGATAGGCTCTCATGTCTGAACATCGACAGTGGCATCAACATACGGGTCCCGTAATGGACTCACAGGAAGGTTTCGATGTTATTGATTGCGAGACCTGCGGCTTTCGCCACATTGTACCGATCCCTACGCCGGAAGAACTTGAGCACGTCTATCGTCAGGAGTACTACAGCCTGGAAAAACCGCTGTATCTTGAGAGGCACCGTGAGGATCTCTCCTGGTGGAACCAGGTTTACGACGAGCGATACGAACTATTCGCAAAGCTTCTCCCGGTCGGGTCCCGGCGAATCCTCGATGTTGGCTCGGGTCCCGGATTTTTTTTGCTGCGCGGCAAAGAACTCGGCTGGCAAACTCTTGGTATCGAGCCTTCGGCCCAATCGGCAGCCCACAGCCGGGAGTTGGGGCTGGATATTGTTGAGGAATTTCTTAGCCCGAAGATAACTCCACGCCTTGGCTGCTTTGATGTCGTACATCTAAGCCAGGTATTGGAGCACATCTCCGACCCCAAGAATTTTCTCGATCAGGTGCATGACCTGGTAAAACCGGGTGGGTTGGTTCACCTCATTGTCCCAAACGATTACAACCCGTTTCAGATCGCCCTGAAAAAGACCTGTGGTTTTGAACCTTGGTGGGTGGCACCGCCGCACCATATCAATTTTTTTGATTTCGACTCCCTGACCGGATTGATGGAACGTTGCGGCTTTGAGGTGGTGCATCGGGATACGACCTTCCCTATCGACCTGTTCCTGCTTATGGGAGACAACTATATTGGCAATGATGCGTTGGGACGTGCTTGCCACAGCCGACGTAAAACGTTTGAAACCAACCTCATCAAATCTGGAATGGTATCCCTGAAGCAGGATCTTTACAAAGCTCTGGCAGGGTTGGGACTGGGTCGCGAGGTAGTGCTGGTCGGACGAAGGAAAGGCTGAATAAAAGTGATATCCGACAGCAAGGATACAATCCTGCTTTTCGGCGCGGGAACCGGCCAACTCCCCTATTTGCGACACTTTCGCCAACGCGGCTATCGTGTCGCCGCTATCGACCGCGATCCAGGCGCCCCTGGTGCGACCGAGGCCGATCTGTTTCTGGCATTCAGCACCCATGACGACCGTGCCATTCGCGACGGAATCTGCGCAGAAAAACTACAGAAGAGAATTGCGGCTGTAATCTGTCCTACAACGGGGTGGGCTTATGTGTCCGCCGCCCGTATCGCGGCATGGCTTGGTGTCTTTTTTTCAAGCGAAGCGGCGGCATTAAACATCCTCGACAAGTTTCGATTATGGCAGGCACTGAATAACGCGGGGCTAACGCGCCGCAAAGCATGGCAATACAGCCACTCCGCGGATCAGAATCCGGACCCTGATTTCCCCCTGGTGGTAAAACCCCAGCTGGCCGGTGGAGGACATCGGGGGGTTAATGTTGCGCATGGACCAAATGAGTTGCCCGGGCTGTTTCAAAAAGCGGCGGACGTTTCTCTGAACGGATCGGTTCTTCTGGAGGAACAATGTCTGGGGCATGAGATTAAACTGACCGGGTTTATAGAACAGGGACGAGTGGTTTTGATGCGTGTGGCTCAGCGCACCTTCGGTCCCGGCCACCCCGGAGTTCCCGTCGGCTTGGCATTTGGAGGGAAAGAAAATTCCGATGCTGATATGCGGACTTTTATTGAACAAGCTTGCGCGGCATTGGACCTGACCACAACCTCATTCAATGTGGACGTTATTATCACGGCAACAGGTCCCGAATTGATCGATTTTGATCTGGCTCTGGGGAACTTTCAATTGTTATGGCAAGAAGCCGAAGGTTTCAGTGTCCCTTCCGCCGTGGCGGATTTGGCCTTGGGGCATAGACTCAAGCCCCCCCGGAATAACGGTGAAAGCGTAGCATTGACGAACCTCTGGCTGCATCTTCCCCAGGCGGTGCCGGCCCAGAGAATATCCACGCTCTACGAGCAACAAATAAAAAGGGGGCAGTCTTTCATTCCTGCTCCAAACTGGGATCCCGGATCAATTTTGCCAGCGGGGCTTTGCCGCCTCGGCGCTCTGTTGAGTCGGGCAAAACGCCAGCAAGAGGCCCTTATAGAAGGTGACCGTTGGCTGGAAAGCATACAGAAATCCGGTGCACTGGAGGCTGGCCTTGAATTTCAGGTGCTACGCCCGACCAGGCCTTTTGAGTTCACCATACACTCATAATCATAATACAGAGAGGCTATCCATGGAAACACCTCGTGAAAAGTGGGAAGATTTTCATCAAACCAAATCCAGTCAAAGCATGGCACTCGAATGGCCTGACGACTATGTGGTGCGTTTCGCCAAACGATGGCTCAACCTATCGGGAATTAACAAAGTCGTCGACATGAATTGCGGCGCAGGCAGACACACCGCATTGATGGCTGAATTGGGCTACGATGTGACCGGTTTCGACCTGTCTCAAAACGCCCTCGACCTTGCCAGAAAACTGCTTGACACACGGGGTGTCAGTGCCCAATTGCGCCAGGGCAGCTCTCTCGCTATGCCATTTACCGATGCTTCTTTCGATGCACTGGTGGCTTGGCGATCATTGCATGTTTTCTCACGCGAGGATATCCCCCGGGTTATTGCCGAAATGCGCCGGGTGGTGCGTCCAGGCGGAAAAATCCTATTTAGCACCCGCTCGGACCGCAACATCTATGACGAGGAACGCGTTGGCATTATTGTGCCACGTCCCACGGACCTGACCCTCGAGGATATCGAAAACTTGTGTAGCGACCTGCAGGTAGAGCAAATCGAGCTAAGCGAATTCACTTCCCAAAACCGTAGATTGCGCGACTCTTACTGGGTTGTGGCAGCTGGCCGTTGAGTATCCTCCCGGAGAAGCGGATGACACGTAAAGCGATATTTGCCGGTGCCTACGGCATTCGAAGCCAAGGAGACGACGCTGCTCTGCTGGTCATGATAGAAAGCTTGCGGCGCCGCTATCCGGACCTCCAGGGAACGGTAATCTGCCGCCATGCAGAGCAGGATCTTTACGCCGAACACGGGCTACGCTCCCTGCCCAATTTCGAGTACGCAACCAGAGAACAAAGTCTCGGCAAGTGGTTTCGGGGATTCAATATCCAGGACGACCGCTCCGACTTATGTCACTTGCAACAAGAAATCGCTCAAAGCGACCTTCTGGTGTTGGGAGCGGGCAACGCTTTGGTCGATTACACCATCGATCTGCTTCGCGGACCGATCCCGTATTTTGTAATACTGACCCTGATGGCGAAAATGACCGGTACTCCGGTAATGTGGTTCGGTATATCGGTGGGACCGCTACGCACCGAATACGGACGCAATCTCACTCGCCTGGCAGCGCAACTTGCCGACGTCATCACTGTCCGCGACGAGCGCAGCATAGGCGAACTCAGGGATTTGGGTTGGCGCGGCGACGTAACCTGCCTCCCCGACCCGGTACTCGGGCTGCGGGCGGCGGGTGCCTCCATTGAACCGCACCCCATCAAACAGCAAGCTCTTAACCATGGCGGACCACTCATCGCTGTGTCCGTGCGGGCCATCCCTGACAGTCCGCAACTGTCCTGCGCCAATTACCTGGCCGGGGTAGCCGCTGTTTGTGACCGATTGATAGAGGAACGGGGCGCAAGTCTGCTGTTTGTTCCGCAATGTACCTACACCCACGGCAATCCCCTGGATGATGATCGAAAGGTGGCCGCTGAAGTAGTCGGGCGCATGTCACATGCCACCTCCGCATTTGTAGTCACCGACGATCTTGGTGTTCAACAGACCGCAGCCCTGTATGCGGGAGCTGAAGCTGCCCTATGCACCCGCCTCCACGGCAACGTAAGCGCCGCGATTGAAGGCGTACCGACAGTGGCGCTGAGCTACAACCCAAAGGTGGCCAGTTTCATGCAATGGCTCGGATGCGCGGATCAAGTGGTGGAGCCGGACATATTCACAGCGGACATCGTTTCCGACAAACTTGAGCAAGTACTTAAAAATCGCAGCAGGTTAACGGCGCGTATGATGCCGCGCATCTTTGAAGGGCGCCAGCAGGTTGAGCGATATGCCGATCTGGCTGCCCAAGCCATGCAAAGTGCCATCAAGTTCAGCGCCTGAGAACCGGAGACAACTCATGACCGATCAGCAAATAACCTTCAAAGCCCGCCAGATTCGCCGTGAAGCTCTGAATATGATTCATCACAGTACCGGTGGCCACCCCGGCGGTGCCCTCTCCATCGCCGATATTCTGGCGGAGCTTTATTTCCGGGAGTTACGGGTCGATCCCGCAGTCCCCCGCTGGTCAGAACGTGATCGTTTTATATTGTCTAAAGGGCACGGTTGCGCAGCCCTTTATGCTGCGTTGGGACTCAAAGGCTACTTTGATACCTCCGAATTCACGCGCTTTCGCCGCCTTGACGGGCTGCTCCAAGGTCATCCATCGGTTTCCATACCCGGCATTGACGCCCCATCCGGTTCTTTAGGCATGGGGCTATCCCAAGGGTTGGGGATGGCCCTTGGAGGTCGCTTCGCAAAGCGTGATTTCCGCAGCTACGTGGTGCTGGGCGATGGTGACATGCAAGAGGGAAACACCTGGGAAGCAATCATGGCTGGCGGCCATCATCGCGTGGCGAGCCTTTGCGCCATCCTCGACGCCAATGGGTTGCAAGCCGATGGCCAGGTGGTCGACATCATGGATTACGGGCCTCTCGCCGCAAAAATCGAAGCGTTCCGATGGCAGGTCTGTGAAATCGACGGACACGACATCAACTCTATCGCCCAAGCCTTGGAAAAAGCGCGCAACTGCTGCGATCGACCGACCTTCATCGTTGCTCGCACGGTCAAAGGTAAGGGGGTTTCCTTCATGGAAAACCAGCCTCAGTGGCACGGTACTGTGCAAATTTCAGCCGATGTCCTGGAGCGTGCGCTGAGCGAGATTGCCGCCTGATCTTTCAACCTTTGCCAGAAAAGATTATTCCCATGAGCCATACATTCCAGTTTTTCCCAAAGGGGCAGGATGTTTCGATGCGTGAAGGCTTCGGCCGCGCGCTGGTCGCTTTGGGCCGCTCGCGCGACGATTTTTTCCTCTTCGATGCGGATGTTGCCGGCGGAACGGGGGCCAAACCTTTTGTCACAGCCTTTCCGGAACGCACCATGCAATTCGGTATCGCCGAACAGAATATGATAGCGGCCGCCGCAGGGTTTGCGGACACCGGCCTGATACCGGTGGTAGCTGGCTTTGCCGCCTTTACGATCATGCGTGCTCACGAACAGTTGCGCACTGCGGTCTGTTACGGCCAGCGCAACGTCAAAATCTGCTGCAGCCATCTCGGGGTAGACACCGGCCCGGACGGTGCAACCGCCCAAATGCTCGAAGATCTCGCGACTTGTCGCGTCATCCCCGGCCTCAAGGTTATGGTGCCTGCTTGCGCTAACGAGATTCAGGTCATGTTCGAAGCTGTTCTCAACGATCCAGGACCTGTCTATATGCGTATCGGCCGAAGCCCTTCGCCTGTACTTTATGAAGATCCCGGGCCGATAATTATCGGTCAAGCCGATATCCTGAGCGATGGCAACGACCTGACTTTGGTGGCCTGCGGCACTCGAGTAGCTACCGCTTTGCAAGCAGCGGAAGTTCTGGCGCAAGAAGGCATCACGGCCCGCGTTGTCAATATGCGTTGCATAAAGCCTCTGGATACGGCCATGATCGAGCGCTGCTGCCGCGAAACAGGAGCACTGGTGACGGTAGAAGATCACTCCCTTTTTGGCGGTCTCGGGGGCGCTGTGGCGGAGACGGTCGTGCAGACTTGCCCGGTTCCCATGGAGATTGTTGCGGTTAAAGACCGTTTCGGATGCAGCGGTGAGCATCCGGAGTTGTTTCAGGCCTTTGGGATTGACCCGGAAGCCGTTGTCAAGGCAAGCCGCAGGGTTCTGTCACGCAAACCCTCAACTTAGACAGTTCAAACTGCTGACTGCTAATGGAGACATAAACCATGAAGGTTTGCTTGTATATTGCATCGCTCCCTGAAGACGATATGCCCAATAGGCAGTTTCCTCTCGGGATTGGTTATGTAGCCGCTTATCTGGAAAGATCTATGCCTGGCGTAGAGGTCAAGTTAAGCGCTGACATCGAAGAGGTTATTCGTGAAAAGCCGGACATTCTAGGCATCAGTTCGGTGTCCCAATGTTTTAACAATGCCTTGGCTATGGCTCAACGGGCGAAACGAGACTTGGATATTCCTGTTCTTCTCGGTGGTTATCACATCAGCTCGATTCCCCATAAGCTTCCCAAGTGTTTCGATGCAGGTATCATTGGTGAGGGCGAAAAACCATTCTTAAACCTTGTACAATTGTGGCAGCAATGTGGTGAATTCGAGCCAAGTAAACTTGCACAAATCCTAGGTATCTGCTTTCACAAGGGAGACAAGGTTGTTATTACTTCACCTGGTGACCCCGTTGCCCCTCTTGATGATTTGCCGTATCCCAAGCGCAATATTTCACCGGGCGCACGTAATATTTTTGTCTTTTCTTCCCGTGGCTGTATTTATCGTTGTAAATATTGTGCTTCGACCCGACACTGGCGAAATTTCCGGTCCCATTCCGCGGACTATTTTGTAAATGAATTAAGGTATTTGCATGATGTTTATCAGGCCAAAAGCATTCACCTGCTGGATGACCTTTTTTTTGCTGACCGCAAACGTGTCGCGCGCATTATTTCATTGCTGGATAAACAAGGGCTACTGGGCAGCTTATCCTTTGACAGCTTCATCGCTTCCAACCTCGCTACACGCGAAACCCTGTTGTTAGCCAGGGATCTTGGTTTCAAGGCTATCAAATTCGGTGCAGAAACCGGCTCCGACCGGTTATTGAAAGAAATGAAAGGGCCACAGGCTTCCGTTAAGCACCATCAGCGCTGTATTGACCTATGCCAGGAACTTGGCTTTGAAGTACGCGCACCCTTCATGTTCGGCACTCCGGGAGAGACGGTAAAAGATCTGGAACTCACTTACCAATTCCTCAAACACAACAAGGGTATTTTGAAAATTCACGGTTTTTATTTAACCACTCCCGTGCCAGGGACTCCGTACTGGGATCAAGCTTTGGCTAAAGGCCTGGTAAACGAGGATATGGATTGGGACCGACTGAATCTCGATTACCTCAAAGGGCAAGCGTTTGATATGAGCCGCGCCATTTACCTCAACGAGGAAAATGTCCCCTTGGAGGTTTTGAAGGAATACTTTCAAAAAATCAAGGAAGAGTTCGACTTCCATAAAGCAGCTTAGGAGGAACAATAACATGCGTCTGCAGAATAAAATCGCCGTCATCACCGGTGCCTCTCGAGGCATCGGCCGCGAAATCGCTCTCACCTTTGCCCGCGAGGGTGCGGATATTGTCGTGAACTATGTAAACAATGGCGAAGCCGCTCATAAAGTGGCCGCCGAGATCAACGGCTTAGGACGACGTGCCCTGGTAGTGCAAGCCGATGTATCGCAACGATCTGCAGTGCGCGAACTGTTCCGTCAGGCGAAGGAAACTTTTGGCCGCATCGATATCCTGGTCAACAATGCCGGCGTTAACAAGCGTGGCTGGTTCGAAGAAGCAACCGACGAAGACTGGGACTGGATCATGGGGATCAATCTCAAGGGACCATTCATTTGCTCTCAAGAGGTATTCCCCTTTATGAAGGAGCAAAAAGCCGGTCGCATTATCAACATTTCTTCAGTTGCCGGACAGTACCACGGACCCAAAACCGTGCATTACGCCGTATCCAAAGCCGGTCTCAACAGCCTGACCAAAGTGGTGGCGCGCTACGGGGCAGAACACAATATCCTGGTGAATGCTGTGGCGCCCGGAATCATGTGGACCGAACAAACCGCCGATGAACTGGCGAGCCCGGCCGGCCAGACAATTGTAGACATGACACTGGTCAAACGGCCGGGGCAACTGCAGGATGTCGCCAGTACCTGCGTTATGCTTGCTTCGGATGAACAGAGCTACATTACCGGCCAGGTCATCAGCGTAAGTGGAGGAGCCTACCTTGCCTGAAAAAGCGACGATTCTGCTTTTGGGAGGGAGTGCCGACCAACTTTTCGCCATCCGCACTGCCCAGGCCATGGGACTCAGGGCATTGGTGGTTGACATGAATCCTGACTCCCCCGGGTTCTCAATAGCTGACGACCATGCCGTAATAAGTACCCGTGACGTGTCGGCACTAAAGAGCTTTGTCGACACTTATCGCTCCAACAAAGGCCCGATTAATGGTGTGCTGGTACAAGGGAGCGATATTCCACAAATTGTGTGCGCCCTGGCCGAGCACATGGGAACGCCTCACATTCCACTGGAGGCAGCGTTAATCTCCACCCACAAGTTCAAGATGAAATGCCGCTTTCGCGAATGTGGCGTGCCGATCCCCTGGTTTTCCCAGGTCGAATCCGCCAACCATCTGCGAACGATTATAGCCGAACGCGGATTTCCCCTGATCATAAAACCGGTGGATCGCTCTGGAGCCCGCGGCGTTTACTATCTGGATGACGGCTGCGATCTTGACCGGTTGTTCGCTGACAGCAAGGCACAGTCTTATTCCGGCGAAGTGATGGTCGAGGAATATCTTCCCGGCCTGCAAATCAGTACCGAGACAATTATGCATGGTGGCAAGGCCTATACACCTGGCTTTGCTGACCGCAACTACGAAAAGCTCACAGTCTATGCCCCCAACATCATCGAGAATGGTGGCTGGGTGCCAAGTTGCGTATCCCCCGAACAACGCACTGCCATCGAACGTCTGGTAGAACAGGCCGGTCTCGCCTTAGGGGTCACCGACGGCGTGGTTAAAGGAGATGTTGTCCTGACCCAGGATGGTCCAAAGATGATTGAAATGGCGACCCGACTGTCCGGTGGTGATTTTTCCGAGAGCCTTATCCCTCTGGGCTGCGGAGTAAATATCGTTGAGGCTGCGCTGAACATCGCGGTAGGACGCCGGCCCGACCTGACAAAATTGCAACCACAGTTTCAAAAAGGGGTTGTGAACCGCTACTTTTTTCCGGAACCGGGACGCTTGTTGCGCATCGAGGGGGAAAACGAGGTACGCAGCTTCCCTTGGGTCAAAAAGCTGGAATTCTGGTATCGTCCGGGAGATATAGTGCCGCCCGTAAAAAGCCATGCCGACCGCTTCGGTGTTTTTATTGCCATCGGTGAGACCCGTGCAGAAGCTGAGGCGCGTGCGGAACAAGTCTATAAAACTATTCGCATCGTGACCGCACCTGTCGAAGGCTCTTTATGACACTGCATCTTTTCCTATTTTTCCACCTCAACCTTGCCTTTTCATCGATTGAAGAAGAGGTACGCCCTGAGGTGATCCGTCGCTGCTATTGGCCACTACTCCGGCTAGTCCGTAGCCAGCGACTGCCCACCGGCATTGAAATATCCGGATACACACTGGAAGTCATAGCGTCAATCGATCCCCTTTGGGTCGAGGAGTTGAAGAACCTCTGCGATGAAGGCCTGGTTGAGTTCATTGGTAGTGGCTATGCCCAAATGATCGGGCCCCTGGTTCCCGCTTCCGTCAACCAAGCGAACCAGCGTTTCGGCCTGCAAGTATATGAGCATCTGCTCGGTTTTCGCCCGAGGCTGGTGCTGGTTAATGAGCAAGCCTATTCGGCCGGCCTTCTCGGTCATTATCTTGATGCCGGATACGAAGGTATGATTATGGAATGGGATAATCCGTCCCGATTTTCATCAGGCTGGTCTTCACAGTGGCGATACCTGCCCCAGGTGGCAGTCGGGCCGGCAGAAGAAAAGTTACCAATCATCTGGAACCATTCCATCATTTTTCAGCAATTTCAGCGCTATGTCCATGGCGAACTGGAACTCCATGAATACCTCAACATTTTGGAGCACCAGGACCCCGGCCCTGTAGGTGCTATCCCATTCTACGGGAACGATGTAGAAATATTCGATTTTCGTCCCGGTCGCTTCACCACGGAAGCAATGATCGAACACGACGAATGGAGTCGTATCCAAGAGCTAATCCAACAATTAAGGACCGATGACAGGTTCATCTTTATCCCTCCATCAAAAGTCCTGAGTTTCTCAGTCCCCAAGGACGCGGGTAATTTCCTTAGACTCGAATCGGCACAAGCTCCCATCCCTGTGAAAAAACAGGAAAAGTACAATATCACTCGGTGGGCAGTGACCGGAAGAAACGATACGCTTATCAATACCCTTTGCCAGAGAATCTACCGAAAACTGGTCGAGAGTAAAGAAACCAGCGAAAAACATTGGAAGGAACTTTGTTATCTGTGGAGCAGCGATTTTCGCACTCATATCACGGGAAAACGCTGGCGCAAATACCGTCGTCGCTTGGCTGCCGCCGTCAACAGGGCGGATGTGAAAGAACCTGCAGAACTGTACAGAGGTGATCGAACGATTTGTCCGCCAGGAGTTAAGGTGCAGCGGCAAGGCAAGTTCCTGGAAATCGAGACAACAGAGATGAAAGTCCGCCTGAACCTCAGACGTGGTTTAACTTTAGACTCACTGTATTTCCCCAGCATATCGCCCCACAGCCTGTGCGGAACTCTCTACCACGGTTATTTTGATGATATCGCCTCTGGAGCGGATTTCTATACCGGTCACTTCGTTTTTGAAACGCCCGGACGACCAAAAATCACTGATTTGGTGCCTATTGAACCTGAGATAAGCTGGCAAACACAACCTGAAATCATTACGGTAACGGGTAATGTGCGGACACCTTTGGGTAAGGTAGAGAAGCTGATTTCCTTGGATATTCGGCAACAGAAGGTGGTGATCGATTACATTTTCCATTGGCCGACCATGCCTATCGGTTCTCTGCGCCTTGGTCATGTTACCATCAATCCCGAGGCATTTGATCGCTCAGATATCTATTACAGATGTCATAACGGCGGTTCTCAAGCCGAGTCGTTTCGAGTCAAGGGAGAGCACATCCAGCACGGCGAAGCAAGTTCCTTTCTGGTTTCGGCCAAACACGGACTTGGGATGACCGAAGGTTGGGTTGAGCTTGGTGATGCCGATAAAAAACTGCGTATAGAAGTGGATCACACCGTAGCCAACCTGCTGGGGTTAATCACTTATAAAAATGTGGCCGAATCCTACTTCTACCGTTGCAGTTTAAGTGCCTCGGAGATGGACGAAACCAGTAAAGCCCGCCGTTTGACCGAACCTTTCCGCGCCAGAATCGCCATTTCCGGGGTACGGTAACAGTTTTCCACCTTCCAATTTTAAAAAAAAAATAGTGCTTAAAAAAAATACCTAAACTTTGCCAATTTTTATCCGATAAGAATATTGAACCCTGGGGAAACATGACCACAGAATAAAAATGAGTTTATGCAAAAGAACATTACCAGCATGAAGTAAAGAACTTTTTGACCAAGCAGGGCAAGGATGCCCTGACTCAACTTTCACGGAGGAAAAATCATGGCAATCACAATCAACACAAACGTTCAGTCCCTCAACACCCAGCGCAGCCTGTCCAAATCCCAGTCCGCGTTGGCAAAATCGATGCAACGTCTGTCTTCGGGTCTGCGCATCAACAGCGCCAAAGATGATGCAGCCGGTCTGGCCATCTCTGACCGCATGACTTCCCAGATCAAGGGCATGAACCAAGCGGTGCGTAACTCCAACGACGCTATCTCCTTCGCCCAGACGGCGGAAGGTGCGTTGGGAGAAATGACCAACATCCTGCAGCGCATGCGCGAACTGTCGGTACAGTCAGCCAATGCCACCAACAGCAGCGCAGACCGCACGGCCCTGGACTCGGAATTCGGCGAACTGAGTTCCGAACTTGACCGCATCGTCGACACCACCAAGTTCAACGGTCAGAACCTGCTTGATGGCACCTACGCTGGATCCGGTGCTGCAGTGTTCCAGGTCGGCGCCAATGCCGGTGAACAGATCTCCGTCGAGATCGGCAACATGGATACCAGTGCCATTGGTATCGCCGCCACCAGCATCACCACCGCTTCGGCAGCGGGAACAGCCATTACAGCCATTGATGGTGCATTGAACAGTGTCGACTCCCTGCGCGGTACCCTCGGTGCCAAACAGAATCGTTTCGAGTCGACCATCGCCAACCTGAACAACGTTTCGGAGAACCTTTCCGCCGCGCGCTCCCGTATCGTCGATGCGGATATCGCCACGGAAACCTCGGAAATGACCAAGATGAACATCCTGCAGCAGGCCGGTGTATCGATCCTCTCGCAGGCCAACCAAAGCTCCCAGCTGGCCCTGTCCCTTCTTGGGTAATGATGAGTGACGGTGTGGCTCCTTTGTGAGCCACGCCGACTCATTGGGCAGAAACCATTAACCCGCAAACAACGGTTTCGGGGGGCTGGCCCGGGAGGTCTTTCTCTTAATAGACATATTTATAATCTCGGGCCACTGCTGGGCGAAGGGCCGTATTTTCGCCAACAGCCCAAATGATCGATAAAAGCTTATCGAAGCCCCCTTCAACGCCATGGAAAGGGGGTGAAACCGACAAAAGTATTTTAATCCTATTATCGGTAAGGAGTTTAAAAAAAGGCTCGGGCACGGAAGCCCGAAAAACACCTTTCATGGAGGAATACCATGGCATTAACAATCAATACTAACGTTCAATCGTTGAACGCACAGCGGAACTTGTCTAAGTCGCAATCTTCGCTCGCAAATTCCATGCAACGCCTGTCTTCAGGCTTGCGCATCAACAGCGCCAAAGATGA
>DIKU01000114.1 GCA_002424645.1 Pelobacter sp. UBA5610
GTAGCGATGGCCGGATACCGCCCATACGGCATGAGCACCTCAAGATCCCGGCGAAAGGCATTATCGATGTCGGACTTCTTGCGATACACGATATCGGACGCTTCCCAGTATCCTCCCTTCACCAGGCGAATTCTGGAACCTTTGGCAAGCATGCGCTGGAGATCCGAGTGACGTTGCCGCAGATAGGATTGCAGCACGATCCCTACGGTATCCGCCCCATAAATATCGAGCATCTCCTCAAAGATTTGCAGGGTACCCTCCACGTAGCGGGATTCTTCCATGTCAATGCGGACAAAATTCCCCACCTTTGCAGCGATCTCCAGGATTCTTTGTAATTGCGCAACACAAAGGGTCTTATCGATGTCCAGTCCTATCTGTGTAAGCTTAACCGACAGGTTACCGTCAAGCCCCTCCGCGTGTAGGCGCCGCAACGCCTCGATAGCCGCATCGGCGGCCGCCACGGCCTCGGCTTCATCTTTGACATGAGTGCCTATGAAATTCAGTGTCCCTTTAATACCGCGCGCATTAAGCGACATTAGCGCCGCAATCGCGGCATCCAGATTCTCCCCGGCCACAAACCGCCAGGCAAGGTCACGGATACCGGGAGTACTCATCACAGCCTTGCGCACCCACGATTGCCCGGCGATCTTCGCTATCAACTGCCTCATCATCGGTTCAGCCATCAGCATTCCTCCAGGACAGGAAATCCTCCACTGTGACGTTTTGTTACAATACCCAGACGGTTTGGCTTATTAAAAGACTACCGTTCGCTGACAGTCTTTCAACCTTTATCCGCGTTGTTTTGAATTACATTCGGTCCTGTTGCACCATTCACGTGTAAACAGACATGGGTATCGGGGGGACATGAGCGCGGTCACTCCTTATCGAAAGGCTTTTTGTTGCTTTCCCGGGTACTCTTTTGATTCTCCTTCAATTCTTCCCTGAGCCGCTGCAACCCTTTTTCATAGGTTTCGGCATCACCGAATTCAAAGAAACGGGGATAATGGCTGTGCGCATCGCGAATCCTTCGGGCGTGTTTGATGGGGCACCAGTACTGCTCGGTGCGTGCTGCGATCTCCCGCAGGAAGGCCGCCAGACCGTTGACGTAGGAGCAATAGAAACAATTGCATTTTTCGATGATGTTGAGATACGGCAGGTCTGTCCGGTCGAAAACGAGATAATCGGAGCGCTTTACCTTGGTGATTCCGTAGATGGGAAAACATATACCCTGGTAGGCCCACAAAAACAGGTCGAGAAGGATAACTGGCGCTAGGCCGGCATAGATGATGGGAGCACTCAGGATATTAAGTATGCTGGCGTGCCGGAGGTATCCGAAAACACCGGCTTTGAAACGGCGCTGCTGAAGGGCTATTTCCGCAGCGAAACGCACCCGCTTCTCCTGGATGATGAAGTCGAACTGCTCCCTTTTCTTGCGGTACTCCACTTGCAGTTCTTCTTCCAGAGCTTGCATCTTGCGGATCAGGTCGTCGATTTTTTGGCTCAAGGCATTCTCCTGTGGCTAAAGGGTGACCAACAGGCACGATTCCAAGGGATATGGCCATCGAGCCGGAAAGATATACGTCTCCTATCTGCGGATTTGGATTCATATGAGGGAGGGCGACTAAAAACAGTGGCAGCGGTTCAGACAATTGCCGCGATGACGGAGGATCCCCCCGGCAGATCTTTGGCCAGTATGCGCGGATCTTTACACCCCGCGGTTCGCAAGGCATCAAAGAACTGCCGAGCGGAGTACGTACGCCCATTCGGTGTGGCCAGCAGCATGTTGAGGGAGAATAACGCCGGAAACAGCGGTCCGGCCAGGTCGTTATCGAGGACGAATTCGTGAATGAGCAGCAGGCCACCCGGTTCCAGGGTGGAAACCGCCTTATCGAGAATGGCGTGCATGTCCCGCGGCCCCTCACCGTGAAGAATATGCGAGAGCCAGGCGACGTCATACCGGCCCGGTATGCCCTCGGTCAGGAAGTTGCCGGAGACGAAGGCAACACGATCGCCAAGACCGAAGCGAGCGATAGCTTCCTCGGCAAACTCGCGTGTCGTTGGCAAGTCGTAAACGGTGGCCCCCAAGCCGGGGTTTTCGCGGCAGAAGTGCAGAGCCCAGGTTCCCGGCCCACCCCCGAGATCAAGCAACCGGCGGCGCCCGGACAGGTCGACTTTATCAACCACCTCGGGAGCCAGCAGCATGGCCAGAGCGGACATCCCGAGCAGAAAGCTCTCCAGCGATTCCTTCTCCGCGCAAAAGGGTTTCTTGCGTACGGAGCGGCCGGATTCAACCGCCTCGTCAAGATGCATCCAGAATTCCATCATCTGGCGATGATGAAGGATAATATGTCCCAGATATCGGGGCGAGTGCCGCGACAGAAACGCGGCGGCAATGGGCGTGCAACCATGACGCTCACCGTTTTTGGCCAGCAATTGCATGGCGGTCAGGGCATTGAGGAGCCTATCCAGTGCGGCCTGATCGACCCCGACCTTTTTGGCCAGTTCGGCCGTGGAGACACTCTGTTCATCCAGATAACTGAACAAATCAAGCTTGACGGCCGTATGCAGGGTGCAGGTCTGCCAGTAGCCGTTGGAGACCTCCAGCAACGTCCGCGCAGTCCACAAATCACCGGCCATCTGCTCCTCCATGCTCAATGAGACTGTATGGAAAAACTCCTGCGACATACCCCAACCCACACAGGAAAACACCCTTGAGCCATTATACCTGACAAAAACGGCTGCACGC
>DIKU01000146.1:0-3431 GCA_002424645.1 Pelobacter sp. UBA5610
CTGACGCGAAATCCGGCAATGAAAACAAAGGTCAAAAGGCCATCGAGGACAAAAACCGAGCGGGAAAACCCCTCGAAACGGTTCAGCAACAGGATGCCGCCCAGGGTGATAAACCCGGCAACCACGCAGGCCTTGAGGATGTTCAGCAGGTCGGCCAGGGAGGTATACCGCCACATCCCGCGGTACACCCCGAACAGATGAAACAGCACCAGCTTGACAGAAAGAAGAAAAGCGAGAACGGCCGGGATATTTGCCCGCTGTTCCAGGGGTATTACCCCATCGAAACGAATCAGGTAGGCCAGCAGATGCGCGGCGACCAGCAGCAGCAGGTCAACCCCGAGCACGATCCAAAAATTCAGTTTACGAAACTGAGATGTCATGCGGTTTCCTGTATTCTTTGCGCAAGATGAGAGGTTCACGAAATCGAGATTCGTAAGCTGCTTGCCAAGTGCATGCACAAATTTTTCCAACGTGGACAGCTTGATTTCCTCTGCATGATTCTCAATCCGTGAAATGGCGCTTTTCTTGGTGTTGATTCTGCGTGCCAACCCTTCCTGGGTGATACATGGCCTGTTCAGCGCTTGGCGCAGCATGGCCCCCAGCTTGGAACCCTGTCCCCCAAATTGCCCGCCTGTTCTCTTTTATTCAATAATCCCATGATAGACCGCACGCTTATCCGCCGGTTTCGTTGCGGCATAAGCACTGTACAGAGGCAAAAAAGTAACTTTTTGTTCTGGGAGATCGGAATACGTTTGATCGGCAAATACCAGCGCCGTGCCACAGTCCGGATACGAAGCCAGAAAAAGATGCAGGCTTCTCAAGCTGCCAGTGGAGCCGCTTTTAACCTCCACCGGATGAATTTTGCCGTTAATGACAGCCAGATAATCAACCTCGGCAGTACTGCTTTTTGCCTGTCTGTTCCAGTAATAAAGGCTTCCCTGTTGCGACACCAGCATCTCTTGCCCGACAAACTGCTCTGCCATGGCACCGCGATAGATGGCAAGCAAATCCCCCTTGGCATACTCAATATCGTCCGGTATGCCGGACAGATAGCGCATCAAGCCCAGATCCAGCATCAGTGCCTTAAATACCTTGATCGACGCACTCGCACCCAACGGCAGACCCGCAGGGACAACCGAGGTGATCCTGCGGGCGACCTGCGCCAGGCAGAGCGCTGCAAAAGCTTTTTTAAGCGTCTGGTTGGCATATCCCTCGCCCAACCGAGCGTATTTAATCTGTTTCCCAACACTTTGCGCCAGGGCGGAAAAGACCGAGTCGAGACAGTAACGGTCAACCTGCGGAGTGTATTTTGCAAAATCCATCCGGTATGATTCAACAATTTCCCCCTGCACCTCGAAGGCCTCCCGCAAAGAACCGTTTTCCAGATACGCATTGACGGCCGCCGGCATTCCTCCGATAAAGAAATAACGCTTCAGCTCGTCGCGGAGAAGCTCATGCACCGCCGGTGATATGTCGGCAGGATCGCCTGAAACGGCAGCAGAGGCTGGGGCGTTGCCAATTGCCTCCAGATATTCGGCGAAACAGAGTGGATAAAGATTGAGAAACTGAATCCTGCCGACAGGAAAGGATGCCTCTTTAAGAAGCGCAAATTCAAGAAGCGAACCGGCCGCCACGACATGCAGTTCCGGCATCTCCTCATAAAAATAACGCAGAGCGGTTATGGCACGGGGACATGCCTGTATTTCATCAAAAAAGAGCAGGGTTTTTCCGGGTATGATCTTCTGCCGCAGCAGCACCTCAAGATCGGCGCATATGCTCACCGCGTTAAGATCACCAGCAAACAGTTTGCGCAGAGAAGCATTGCGCTCCAGATCAGCCAGGGCAACCGATTCAAAGCGATTTTTGCCAAACTCTTTCAGTGACCAGGTTTTGCCAACCTGCCTGGCACCACGCAGAATCAGCGGTTTGCGCCGTGTGTTGTCCTTCCATCGTTGGAGCTGCTCGTCAATGAATCTACGCATAGTTTATGCTTGCCGCGCTTATTGATTTAAATTTACAAGGCATATTATAAACCAAGCGAATAAAAATGAAAGGCTATTTAAAAGTTCTGTATACTGTCCCCGGAACTCCCCTTTTCCTTTTTCCTCGCGCCCGTCAGGTAGAAAGCTTCTGTCAAGGCGTCATTGCCGGCAATTTATCCAACGAATCCGGTGTTACGAACACCGCTTCGTTGGCATGGGGAAAATGCTGATAAAACTCTTCCAACGCATCGTAATGGCGTGGTTGCGGTTCACCATAAGTCACCTGAATGGGTGTAACCCCCTGCTCACCGTTGACCACAAAGTCCACTTCGCCCTTTCCCTTCCAGTAGCTGATCTCGGCGGTTCTGCGGCGCATCAGCAGATAGACCAGATTTTCAAAATCCTTGCCGAGATCCTGCCCTCCTGTGGTGCTGATCACTCGGCGAAGTCCGGTATCTATTGCGTAATACTTACGATTGTGGCGCACCCGCTTGGCCTCGGAGTAGGCAAAATACGGACAACTAAAAATCAGGTACGCATCCTCACAAGCCTGTAAGTAATGGCTGACTGTTTCCGGGCTCAGTTGAACACTCCCGGCAATTCGGCGCAGACTTAATTCCGAACCAACCGACTCCAACACCATCTTGGCGACCGCCTGCAACGGGCGGCTTGATTTTGCCGAGAGACGCTCACGTATATCTTTCTCAACAATATCGAGAAAATACTGCTGCAACAGCCTTTCCGGCTGTGGAAAGTCGAGCGCCGCCGGAAACCCTCCCCGACAGACGTACTGCTCCAGTGTCCCGGAGGGGATCAGGTAGCGAAACTCATCCAGATCGAACGGGAACAATTCATGGCGCAAATGACGCCCGGTCAATGAGCTTGCCAGTTCACCGCCGAGTAATTGGCTGTTCGAGCCGGTCACCACGAAACAGTGCCCGCTGCCCATCTCAAGCTGCGTATTCAGCCATTTTTGCCATAGTGCCACATTCTGAATTTCATCAAGGAAGAAGCTTAGCCGCTGGTTGCTGCGCGTAGTGGCCAGCCGATAGATCCTGTCCAGCAAGGAAGCGTCCAGATCATTAACCAGACGTGGATCCTCAAAATTGATAAAGACCGCGTGATCCGGCGCAATACGATGGCTGTGCATCAACTGGCGCAGCAAGGTTGACTTGCCGCAACGGCGCACCCCCTGAATTACCGTCACCACTTCCGGCGAGAGTACACACTGCTCAACCAGCCCACGCGGCACATTATTCGCAGGCTGCCGCGACCAGTCTGCCCAGTCATCAAGTATTTGTTGTAAAGCAGCGTCATCCAGCACAGGCAAGCTCCGAGGTTGCTGTTTTGTCTAGCGTACTGAACAAAACGCGGGTTGTCCAGTGAAATGGACAACCTGCCCCGATGGTCAGCAAACGGATCACAATCACATCATCCGACAGTCGTTCA
>DIKU01000146.1:3499-19146 GCA_002424645.1 Pelobacter sp. UBA5610
CCTTTTACCCGGTCGCCGCCGCCCTTGCCGAGGATGGTTAGGATGATATAGCGGAAATAGGCCGGCACCGTCAGCCGGGCGAGCATCTGCTGGTCGGTCTCGGCCAGCAGCTTGGGGGTGGACATGTCGATCTTGTTGACCTGGGCCAGGCCGGTAACGCCGGGCCTGGCCTCGAACACCCCGCGCGCCGCCCGCTGTTCGATCAGCTCTTCCTGGTTGTATAGACAGGGCCGGGGTCCGACCAGGCTCATCTCGCCCTTCAGCACATTCCAGAGCTGGGGCAGTTCATCGAGTTTGGTGCGCCGCAGGAAATTGCCAAAAGGGGTGATGGCGGCGGCATCGGCCAGGTGGGTGCCCACCGAAGCGGTGCCCGGCTTCATGGTGCGAAACTTGACCAGCGTAAAGGGCTGCTGATAACGCCCCACCCGCTGCTGCCGGAAAAGGGGGGAGCCGGTATCGAAGTAGCCGATCAGGGCCAGAATCAGCAACACCGGCCAGCCGGCCAGCAAACCCAGGGCGGCAAATAAGATGTCGAAAAAACGGATCATCATGGTAAGCTCCGCACCGTCTCCCGCAGGGCATCATCCACCCTCACCGGCGGCTCCCAGCCCAGGATTTGGCGGGTATAGGCGATATCGAGCTGAAGGGAACCAAGCAGCCGTTCCAGCTCGGCCCTGCGGCCCAGCAAACGCCCGCCCAAACGCAACAGCCCCGGCGGCACCGGCAGCAAACGGGCCGGACGGCCCAGGGCCGCCACCAGCCGGCGAAGCAGCTCCGGGGTGGAAAGGTCATCATCATCGGAAACCAGAAAGGTGCGGCCGGCGGCGGCGGGATGATCGATGCACACCCGCAGCAGATCAACCAGGTTAGCCAGGGCCACCAGGGAACGACGATTGTTCACCGCCCCCAGGGGCAACGGCCAGCCTCGGGCCACCAGCCCCAGCAAGCGCGCAAAATTACCCCCCGCCCCGGGGCCGTAAACCAGCGGCGGCCGCACCACCACCACCTCCAGGCCGGTTTGGGCCGCCACTTGCCAAAGGGCCTGCTCGGCTTCCCATTTGGAAATACCGTAGGCATCCTCCGGGGCCGGGGTATCCGAAAACAAAAAAGGCGCCCCCGGCGCCGTCTGCTCCCCATTAACCTTTACCGAACTGATAAAAACCAGCCGCCGCACCCCGGCCCCGGCCGCCTGCTCCGCCAGTCGCCGGGTACCGGCCACATTGACCTCGCGAAAGGCAGCCAAGGGGTCAGCAACCGTTTCCGCCATCACATGCACCCGAGCGGCGGTATGAACCACACAATCAACTCCGGCCAAAACCTCCGACCAGTCGGTGGACGGGCCAATATTTCCCAAGGCCACCGCCTCACCGGTTGTGGCCGAACGAACCACCGAGCGCACCATGCAGCCGCACCCTGTCAGAACCGATACCAAAGCCTTGCCAACAAAACCATTGGCCCCGGTCACCAGTACACAACTCATAATTGCCACCTACAACAAATCAAGGCCCAACCCGCTCGGTCGCGACAATTTCCTCTGCCATCCTTCGTGAAATATTGCCGCGTGCATATTTCTCCAAAAACTCCTGCCGGGATGCTGTCCCAAGTTCTAATGCCGTAAAGGCTTTAGCCGCTGATTCCGCATCGCAAGGATGAAAAACGGCTGAATTAGCAACCTCCTTGCCCAGAAAATCAGCGGCGTAACCGGCAACACCAGCCCAAATCGGCTTCCCCATCGCTGCATATTCAAATATCTTGGATGGCAGCACCTTTTTAAAGGCATCGTAGTCGTTGAGATGCAGAAATAAAATATCCGCCGCCTGGTATGCCGCAATCAGTTCATTCCGCTTCATCGGCGGCAGCAACTCTACATTACCAACGCCGGCAGCCTTTACGGCCCCCACCAGGGCTTCCTTCCTCCCGCCATCACCAATCACCCGAAAAATAAAGCCATCTCCCATCCGCTTGGCCAACGCCGGCAGGATGGCATGCAGCCCCTGGCCTTCCCCAATATTACCGGCATAAAGCACGGCCAATGGCCGGTCCCCGCGCGATGCTGCATTGTCGGAAGAAAGCGCGGCAGCAGAAATAAACTCATCATCAATTCCGTTGGTAAAATAAGAAAATCGCCCGGCGGGATACCGGGAAGTAAAATAGCCTTTGAACCCCTCGGAGACAAGGTTAACCCTGTCCGCCCGGCTTATCGCCCAACGCTCACAAAATGAGAATAATGGTTTGACAAACCACACCAAACGCCCAGGCAACACATCCTTGATCGTATCCACAAAAATATCTCGAATATCAAGGTATAATATTGCCCGTTGCCGACGAGCCACCCAAGCCCCAAGAACCGCTGTCATCAAGCGGGAAGAGGTGGCAAAAACCAAGTCGTACTCCCGGCTCGCACAATGCCGCCGCGCCTGCCAGGCAAAGACCATAAAAGCTTTGGCTTGATCCCCCATGCCGCTTTTATGGGGAGGCAGAGCAATACGACGCAATGCTACGTCTTGCTCAATATCAACCTCAGGTGCTTCCGCCGAGAAGGACCGATAACGATTGGGCAGCGTAGTTACCACATCGATATGCGACCCTGGCGGAACCACCTGCCTCAACTCATTGACCAGGGCGGTGGTACGAAACGAACCGGCACAGAGATCCGGTTGGTAATAAAAACTGAGAACCAGGATTTTCATGAATCAATCCAACGCAAAAATGTCTTAATCGACCCGTTACGGAACTTAACCACAAGACAGTGATTAGTCAGGGCTGTCCCGAATTGCGGGTGCCAGTTACCAGCTTCCACGCCTAACTCTCCGCCTTCAACTTTGAATAGAAGCTGCTGGCCCAAAGGCAGCCGCAAAACTGCCTCCCGGTTATCTGGATCAGGTTCAATTTGGACATCGGGATGAAGATGAAAACGAGCCACCGCTTCGTCAAATTGCCCAGTAACTTTGTCCTCGATCACTAACGATTCAGAGGCCAAACGCCACTTGCGATAGTGCATATTGCTCCCCGGCAAGCGGCGATAACCATCGTGGGCAGCCTCCACTACCACTGCGCGATGAATGGTGTCTGACCCCATTTTTTCTTCCAGCACTTCTTCGTCAAAGGGACGGGCTCGGCGGGCTACCCGGAAACCGGCCCAGACCTCCGAGGAGTCCTGGCCGTCGATCTCCAGGGTGGAATGGGCGGCGGTGCTGCGTTCTTGTTGGCGCTGCGGCCCCAGGCCATAACATGATGTTCCCGAATTAACCACCACCCGTTGGCCTGCCAGGGATAATTCGTAGCTCAAGGTATCGGCATGGGCATGGCCCGGCAGGCAGTCGGGGCCAATGGGCGCCACATCGGCCAGCAAGACCGCCCCGGCCTGCTGCACCCGAACATAACCGGAATCTCGCAACCAGACCACCCCGTCGGTCATAACCGTCTGGGGAATCCCCAGCCTTTGGGCATAGGCAAAAAGCTCGGCCGGGGCCGGGGCAATGCCCATGGCGGCATCGTTGAAAAAGGAGATTTCGCCATCGGGATGACACATGGCCGCCAGCCAACGCCCCATGCGGCCAAGCAACTCCGGCCATTTCGCGAGCAAAGCCCGCCACGGCGCAAAGGCCGCCGGAAAAACAGCGGCAAGATTGGTCAGATCAAGCATGTCCTCATAAGCCAGGGCATGGTACATGGGGCTGCGCTCGAACTGGCCGCCATCAGACAAAATCTGTTCGGGAATTTCCCGTTGCAAAATAGCCATGCCTTGCCGCAACCAGCCCTCGGCCTCGGGACCGGCAAAAAAAGAGCCGGCAAAGACCAGGGCCTTGGCATTGGCAAAAAGGTGATTGCCCAGCAAATGGTACTCCAACCGACCGGTAAGCCAACGGGCCTGCACAGCCAGGGAATAACAGGCCTCGGGGCCAAGCTCGTTGCCGGCCAAGGACCACTTGATCCAGTTGACAACGCGCAGCGATAAAGGGTAAGGCTCCCAGCCCCCCCCCAGCCCCGGCGGGTTTTCCGCTACCCAGCGAGCGATCAACTCACGATGCCACTCTAAACGGGCCGGGGCATCGAGCGCATTCAGATCATCGAAGTAGTGCAGATTATAAAGCCAAAGCTTGGATTTAGCGGGGTTGTTCCAAATCAGCACACCTTCTTCATTCAAGAACTGGCAACGATTACGGGCCAGCAGAGAGGGGGGGCGTCGGGCGGGCAGTACCCAACCGGCCCCGGCAGCAGGAGCGGAACCGGGGACAGATTTGAAAGCCGTCCCCTCTTGCCCGGCTGGGGGTAAAGGTGCAAGTTGCTCGGCAGAGGCCGACACGAACGGCGGAAAAGAACGAAGGGGGGGCGCGGGGCGTAAATCGGGGCGGGGACGATGGAGGCGGAAAACCAGCCGCCCCCAGATCTGGCGCGGCTTAAGGTAGCGCAGGGTATGAAAATAGAGGGCAATCCGGCGGGGCAGCATCAAAGCAGTTTTTCCAGGGCCGCCACAATCCGCTCGCCGGTGCGGCCATCCCACAACTCGGGGATAGCGCCCTGCTTCCACTGGCCGGCGAACAGTCGATCCAGCACCGGTTTAAGGGCGGCGGGATCGGTACCGATCAACTCGTTGGTGCCGATAGTCACCGTTTCCGGGCGCTCGGTGGAGTCGCGCAGGGTGATGCAGGGCACCCCCATTACCGTGGCCTCTTCGGTGATGCCGCCGGAATCGGTAATCACCGCCCTGGCGTGTTTGACCAGGTAGTTGAATTCCAGGTAGGGCTGGGGTTCCACCAGATGGATATTGGCCGGCACCTCGACCAGATCGGCCAGGGTTTTGGCGGTACGGGGATGCACCGGAAAGACCGCCGGCACCCCCCGGGTGGCCTCGGCAATCGCGGCCAGCAGCCGGGAAAAACCGGCAAAACCATCCACATTGGCCGGGCGGTGCAAAGTTACCACAAAATAGCCCCCCGGCTGCAAAGCCATTTCCGACCAGAACGGCGGCGGCTGCAGCCGATCCAGGTTGGCCAGCAGGGTGTCGATCATGGTATTGCCGACAAAAAAGATCCGCTCCTCCCCTACCCCGGCCCGGCTCAGATTGTCGTTGGCCACCAGGCTGGTGGTGAAAAACCAGTTGGTGACGGCATCGGTGACCATCCGGTTGATCTCCTCGGGCATCCCCCAATCGCCGGAACGAATCCCAGCCTCGACATGGGCCACCGGCACCCCCAGCTTCTGGGCGGCAATGGCACAGGCCATGGTGGAGGTAACATCCCCCACCACCAGGCAAAGATCACTGGGCGCCTCCAGCAGCAGCTTTTCATAGCCCACCATAATGGCCGCCGTCTGCTCGGCCTGGCTGCCGGAACCAACTTCCAGGTTCACATCCGGCTGGGGAATACCCAACTGCTCAAAAAAATCGCCGGACATCCGGGCATCATAATGCTGGCCGGTATGAACCAGACGGTAGCGCAACGACCCGCCCCGCTCCCGCTGCACCTCCAGCGCCCGGATAATCGGGGCAATCTTCATAAAATTGGGCCGGGCCCCGGCGATGATGTCAATTAACTTCAATGCGGCACCTCAGTTATTCACCTTTTGCTGTTTTCCAGCCATTGCCGCCCGGCCTCGGACAGCCGATATTGTTGCAACTTACTTCTTGGTTTTTCTGGGATGGTCAATTCAAGCAACCCTGCTTTCAAGGCTGGCTTCAAGTATGCTTCATAAAAATACTTTCTATCTTTTATTCCTAGCTCACCCTGTAAATCTTCGCGCCCTGCTGGTTTTTCACAGAGCACGAGCAACCTCTCAACATGGGGGGTGATTGGGGGGGTAACATGGGGGGTGTGAACCAACGCAACCTTAAAAAAATCCCCCATCTCTTCGACCTTAAGCGAAATTTCAGGGTAGTCGCTCAAAAACTCCCGAATTCGTACAAAGCCGGTGCCGTAGCGTTCAATATCACCCGTCAGATAGAAAGCCTCCGCCAACAGACGGTTCCGCAAAGAGGAGACATAATCATCACGCTCCAAATCCGTAACACGTAACTTACCGTAAAGTTTCCCGGGGTTGGTAAAGACAATCCGATCATCAAAAATCTTGATGACGATATCGGACGCACTCTTGTAATCCCGATGAACCACCGCATTCAGCAAGAGTTCCCGTAACGCTTCCAGCGGATACTGCCAGCGTTCCTTGCGCTCAAGACTTCCATCAAAGTGGTAGGAAAGGTTGATATGTTTCTTGATAAAAGTCAGCGCTTCTTCCACCGCGAGCAGCAAAGGCGCCCTGACGACATTATCGTCAATTATGGTTGCCTCGGACTTGAAACGACCGATCCGGATGGCGCAATCCGGCGTCCCGAAAAGCAGTTCAGCGGCAAAGGTAACTTTACCTTCCCGAATAAGCTTCAATTTGACAAGATTGGTCAGCAGGTCATCGCGGAGCGCCACCCGCCCTCTTCTGTTCACACGGCCAAAAAACTGCTCAATCAGTTTGGCATCCAGATCGGCCATGGTGGCCCGGGAAGGGTAGGCATCAAACGAAAGCGACAGGGATTGTTGCTGCAAATCGACAATCTCATCCAGGGTCAACAGGTGGTTACTGTTATGCACCCGCTTGTAATAACGGTTTTTATAAGCGACCGGCTTAACCGGAAACTCATTGATTTCAAAAACAAGAACCTGTTTGCCGCCTCTTTGTTCAAGATACGCCTTGGGGATAAGTTGGGGGTAGGTGGCTACCTTGATCTCGTTGAGGTAGCGCTGCACGGTTTCCGGCCCGACCTCAAGACCGCAGGGCCGGTTGTTATCATCAACACCGACGATCACCGAGCCACCCTCGGAATTAGCAAAAGCCACAAGAGAGATAATGACCTCTTTGCCAAAGGATTTTTTATGCTCTACGGTGTGTGATTCCATAGCAGTCACCTCTTGCCCGCTGCCTTACAACCCAGCCGCTAACTCGATGGCTACCCGGCTTACTTCCAGGATCTCCGCCAGGGGAATGGGGGCCTGGCCGCCTTGTTGCAAGGTTTTGATGAAGGCGGCGGCGCAGGCTTGTTGGCCTTTGTCCTGGCGCCAGAGGTTCATTTTGCTGAAGCCGGGCCAGCCGTGGCCGGTGAGACGGCGGAAGTTGTCCAGTTGCAGCACCCGGCCGGCGGCGAAGATCTCCAGGCGCTCCTTGGGGAAGGATTTGCTGCCGTTGGCGAAGTAGTGGATGGTGCCGAGGGAACCGTCGGCGAAGGCCAGTTGGATAGTGGCGGTGTCGTTGGTGGCGGATTGCATGGCCAGGATGCGGTGGTCGCTGATGGGTGCGGCGGCCAGAAAACGGAGCAGGTCGATGAAATGGCAGGCTTCGCCGATGATCCGGCCACCGCCGGCGGCGGGGTCCTGGGTCCAGTGGTCGGGGGGAATGGCCCCGGCGTTGACGGTCATCACCATGGCCTTGGGGCCGGTGACGGCGGCCAACAACCCTTTGATTTTTTGTACCTGGGGGGCAAAACGGCGGTTGAAACCGACCATCAGCAAAGGCAGTGCTGAGTGCTGAGTGCTGAGTGCTGAGTATGCTGCTTCAATTTCATTCAGTTCGGCCAGGGTAAGACAGAGGGGTTTTTCCACAAAAACATGCTTGCCGGCTTGCAGGGCGGCGCAGACCAGGCGGGCGTGGCTATCGTGGCGGGTGGTGATCACCACCGCCTGCACGGCGGGATCGACCAACACCCCGGCGGTATCGGTGGTGGTGGCGGCAAAGCCGAACTTACGCCCGGCATGGAGACCGCTGACCCCAGTACTGGAAGCCACGGTTTGCAAATGGGCTCCGGCGGCTTTAAAGGCGGGAATCAGTACCGCCGTGGCATAATTGCCGGCCCCGATAAAGGCCAGCGATACCGCCCCAGCCGGCGCGGCAACCACGGCAACAGAAGCAGCGGCCAGGGGCACTTCACGGCGGCGCAGGGCAGCCAAGGCAAGGGCATTCTCTCCCTGGTCGGCGGCGGGATAGTGCAGCAGAATACCCAAAGAGGGCTCGGAGCCACCCACCACCTGGTAGGCCTCGGCGGCCTGCTCCAGGGGAAAACGGTGGGAGATCAGCGGCGCCACATCCAGCCGCCCATCGGCCAGCATATCCAGCACCGCCTCGAAATTGCGCTGCTCGGTCCAGCGGACAAAACCGATGGGGTAATCCTGGCCCTGCTCCTCGTAGGCCGGGTCATAACGCCCCGGCCCATAGGAACAGGAGACCTGAAAACTCAGCTCCTTTTCAAAAAAATCGGCCCGCGACAGCTCCAGGCCGGTAACCCCCACCAGCACGATCCGTCCCCGCTTGCGGCACATCAACGCCGCCTGGTGTACCGGCTCGCTGCTCTTGGTAGCAGCGGTGATCAACACCGCATCCACACCCCGGCCCCGGGAAAAGCGTTCGGCTACCGCCAGGGGATCTTCGCCAACAGCCAGATTCACCGTCTCGGCCCCGAATTGGCGAGCCACCTCCAGCTTCCGACTATCAAAATCAATCCCCAACACCCGACAGCCGTTGGCCCGCAACAGCTGCACGGTTAACAAGCCGATCAAACCCAAACCGGTAACCACCACCGTTTCGCCCAAAGTGGGCCGGGCCAGGCGAATCCCCTGCAGGGCAATGGCCCCCACCACGGTAAAGGCGGCCTGTTCATCACTGACCCCATCCGGCACCCGGACACAAAGATTGACCGGCACCCGAACCACCTCGGCATGTTTGCCGTTGGAAGCCACCCGGTCCCCAGGAGCAAAACCCGCCACCCCGGCCCCAGCTTCCAGCACCCGCCCCACATTGCAGTAACCCAAAGGCAAGGGCTGATCCAACTTGTTGCGCACCGCCGCCACCGTGGGCATCAGGCCATCGGTTCTGACCTTGTCCAACACCATCCGCACCTTATCCGGCTGCTGACGGGCTTTGGCCAGCAACCCGGCCTTGCCGAAATCCACCAGCATCCGTTCGGTACCGGCGGAGACCAGGGAGCAGGTGGTGCTGATCAACAGGCTGCCCCGCCCGGCACTGGGGCAAGGAACTTCGGCCAGTTCGGTGACGCCGTTTTTTAGATTTTGCAGGATTTGTTTCATGTTTCACTTCCAGCCATTGCCAGCAAACAATCCTTGTCATTACGATTGGGGTAGTTGATTAAAACTGCCCGATACTTACCCTTAAAAACAAAAAGGCTGCCGGCGGCAGCCCCAATGATCCCGAACTTGTTGATTATCCCCCGAATATCATCAAGGGAGCCGGCCCCACCCAATACAGTCAAGGGCAGGCTGATGGCCTCCCGAACCCGTGAGATCAGCTCCAGGTCGTAGCCTTTCATTTCGCCGTCCCGGTCGATGGAATTCACCACCACTTCACCGGCCCCCAGTTCCGCCGCCCGGCGGGCAAATGCCACCGGGTCCAGCCCTGTACCCTTGGTGCCGTTGTGGGTGAAGAGTTCGTAGCGCCTTAACAGCCCTGCCTTCTTAACATCCATAACAACCACAATACTTTGGGCCCCTACCTTGGCCGACGCCTCCGCAATCAGCTCCGGTGTTTTCACCGCCGCAGCGCTCAAGGCAACTTTTTCCACGCCCAGGCTGATGATCTTCTGAACCTGTTCGGCCGTCTTGACGCCGCCGCCATAACACAAAGGCATCCGGCACTCGGCCGCCAGATTAGCAATCATCTTGTAATCAGGCTCGCGATTTTGGGCGGTAGCATCGATATCAAGAACAACCAGTTCGTCAACCTCCTTCTCGTTGAAGATCCGCACCGCATTGATGGGATCGCCCACGTACTTGGATTTATCAAAACGAACCGTCTTGACCAGACCGCCGTTTTTCACCAGCAGGCAGGGAATAATTCTCGGGCGCAGCATGAGGCTATAACTCCGCGAAATTCTTCAGGAGCTGAATGCCCCACTGATGGCTCTTTTCCGGATGAAACTGGGTACCAAATACATTGCCCGAACGAACCGCCGAGGCAAAAGAGCCGTTGTAATCGGTCGTAGCCAGCACCTCGTCCGGACTAGCCGGCGCAAAATAGTACGAATGGAGAAAGTAAAACCGGGGGGCCGCCATCTCCTTGAACAGGCATTCGGTATCGTGGGGCCGTACATCGTTCCATCCCATGTGGGGCAGGTGCGTCGGTTGGAGAAAACCTGCCTCATCAAAGCGTTTAACTACCGCATCGATCCATCCCAAACCCGGCAGTTGCCCTTCCTCACTGCTCCGAGCCATCATCTGCATTCCCACACAAATGCCCAGTACCGGCCGATTTTTAACCACCGCTAGGTCATCCAGACAAGCCCGCATCCCGGATTCCTCCAAGCGGGTCATAGCCCAATCAAATGCCCCCACACCAGGAAGGATGATCTTTTCCGCTACCGCCAACTCTGCGGGTGTCCGTGCCACCGTAACGGGAATATTCAACCGCCGGTAAATATTGGCGAAGGCCTGGATATTGCCCAGCCCGTAATCAACCAGAGTAATCATCGTTTGCCGCCAACCTCAAGCCCCATGGCCTTCATCGCCTTGGCACCCCAGTCATAAATCCAGCGCTGGGACTTGTAGTCCCGATAGGTCCGTTTCGTCAGATCCATGTAGCTGTTCAGTTCATCAACAGAAATGCTGAGCTTGTTGGTCACATATTCCAGATCATGAGCAATAGTCGCTTCGTCGCAAGAGGGCAGCATCATGCGTTAGTACCCATCGCATCTTCCTTGGACAAGATAACACTCTCCCCTGTGTCGATGGCCTGACGTATCGCCAAAAATAACGCTGCTGTGGCAGTAATGTATGGAATGGTTTCCCCTGGAGCGGAGCTGATCGCCCCTACCATCGAATGCAGGATATTAGCCTCATGCCCATGATCACGGTACAAAAGGCGAACTTTGCTTTTCTTCTCGACTATATCGACACTCAATGCCTGGAAATCTGTGAGATTAGCAAGGACATTCCCCTTGTGGACGTTGGTCACTTCGCGTACACCTTCGAAGGTGTGCCCTTTGGCCGAGAAGGTGATCGACACGCACGAGCGATCAGCAAAAATAATCGAGACTACAAAATCGGATTTCGCCCCAGCTGGCGTAGCCGGCACAATCGTACAAGGAAATGCTTTGTCGAGCGACACCAAATGCAGGGTCAAATCGGTCCAGTGACAGAGATTGCCGAGAACGCGACCACCCTCCTGCTCATCGAAATACCAATGTCCGTCAGGAATTTCATGGCCAGCGATAAACCAGTTAATCATGAGTGGCCCGGACTCTCTGATTAATATTTCGCGCAGTTGCCTGAACAAACGGCTCCGGGGGCGATTAAAACCAAGAAACACCTTCGATTCAGGGGATGCTTTCATCGCGGCAGCAAGACGGTTAAGCTGCTCCTCGGACACCACATGTGGTTTTTCTATATGCACATGTTTTCCAGCTTCAATGCAGGCCACCGCATATTCTGCGTGGGAGGCGTGGTTCGATGCAATGAATACGATCTTGACCTGTGGGTCGGCAATGATTTCACGCCAATCTGTCAGCGCGCAAGCACCACCGTATGCCTTGCAGAGCGATAGCGCACGGCTAGGTACAATATCGTAGGTGTATCGCAGAAAGTTTTTTTCATGCTTCCGCAGATAGTAAGCAATGGTAGAGAACGCATAATTACCACAGCCGATCAGAGCGACCCGACNNACGCCCCGACACTCCGCAGCATCTGGATTGCGGCACGCTTTGTTCACCCACCGCTCACCATTGAAGATTTCCCCAGCCTTCATGTGATACTGCCCCCTGACTTTTATGATAGTTTTCGTCAGGCCATATAGCTGAATATATCGGATAACTTTCCTTATTCTGAATCCCAAGCCAGTTTTTGTGTAATCCATATAGGGTAGTCCGTTATTAATAAATAAATTCCGTAAATGGTTAATTGTGCCGGGGAGGAGGAGAGAGAACGATGGTCAGAAGGCCCCGCCACGCCGGGTACCGGAAATTCGCGAGAGTACCCATTCACCTATTTCGAAGACTTTGCGCTGGTTGCGGTAGTCCCAGTAGAACTTTTTTGGCATATCGTGATAGCTGCGCAGTTCTTCACTACTAATGCCCAGTTTGGTAGCGATGTAGTCAAAATCCTGCTGGATCAATTCCGGGTCATACAAAGGCTGCTCAAGCTTTGCCAGGGCCTCGTCACGAGTCATTTGCCCAGTCAGAATAAGACTAGATAGATCGACTCTGCGCATGTCAAAGCCAAAGCGGGTAGGTAGCCAGTAGCCTTCGAAAAAGCGGGTGAATCGTGATTCGAAGTGCTTCTGTGGATAGGGTTTCCAACCATATTCCCGCTCCATTAATTGCATCGCATCCTGTTTAATATATGGCACGAAATTCAGAGGCTTGAACACCTTCACCCCTCGCAGGTAGCGCAGATAAATCTTGTGATAAAAAATTGAACTGAAAGGATATGTGGGCATCGGCACCGTTCCATATCGCGAAAGAATATCGCGTATCTGAGCCATGTCTGTACCCCAATAAATAATTTCTAAAGGCCGAGGCACACATTCAGTAGAGATATTGCCGCCGTTAAGAATGTGCTTAATACCATGCCTCCGGGCGAATTTGTATAGCACCCCAATAAAGGCCATATCCTGCGGAATATCGATATGCGGCACACCGCTCTTGAACATCGCGAGCTGAAAGTCGCGCATCTCCTCCCAATTAATTACCTCGGTGAAGAGATCCAGCCCCAGTTTGTCAATCATGCCGTTTATGTTATGCACTGCAAGCTCTGAGTTCCAGCCGCCATCCACATGGAAAACCAGCGGCCGCAGACCGAACTGTGTGACCATCACATGTAGCATGTAGGAACTGTCTGCGCCACCACTCAGGCCCATTATGCAATCGAAATCACGCCCCCCGCCGGACTTTTTGATTGCGTCTACAGTTACTTCAAGCTGGTGCCTTCCCTCTGGACCGGTCTGCCAACGTGGCTTCACGTTCTTGTGGAACTCGGAGTAGTGATTGCAAACCCCGTTGGCGTCAAAGGTAATGCTGGGATCGCTGGTGTCCATCACCAGCTTGGTGCAGATTTGGTATGGTATCATTGTCATTTTTGATTAGATAATTTCACTCGCTCGGCAGTCTGAGCAATGAAAGAAAAGGTTTCGCGAGCGCAGCGCGCCCAAGAGTATTGGCGGGAAAGATCCTTGGCGCGCTTTCCTAGCCGGGCACGTTTGCCGGAGTTGTTAATCAGATCCTTTATCGCAGCGGTAATCGAGTCCTGATTTTCGGGGTCAAAATAGACTCCGCCGTCTTCCAGCACCTCGGGCATCGGCCCTCGATCTGAGCATGCAATCGGCAACCCTACTGCCATGGCCTCTACCAAGGTATTAGGCATATTCTCACAACTAGAAGCGAACACGAAAAGGTCTGCCATAGCAAGAAGCTCTGGCAGGGTATGTTGCGGCACAAATTCGCGCTGGGTCACAAACATTCGGTTGGGGTCTGATTCAGCAATCTGCGCCTCAAGACGCTTCTGCGCCATGCCCTCCCCGCCTCCAACCAACTCAAGTTGCAGGTTAAAACCCAGCTGCCGAAGTTGTGCCACAGCCTCCACTACATGCCATTGATGCTTATAGGGTAGTGCATTGGAGATATAAAGGCAACGAATCGGCCGCCCACCCGCTGACGGCCACAACTGAGCGGGTTCATTCTCCAAAAATGCCGTTCCAACCCCATGCGGAACATAAGCCACGTTCGCCAACTGCCCGCAGGATTGCTGGATCACGCGGGCAGCATAGCGTGTGAGGAATATCGCCCCGTCAGCAGCCCTCAAGGATGCGTTCTGGACATAACGCAAGGCAATCAGCCGAAAGCGTGCCTTGCTGATGCCATAGCGCTCGATCTCGCCGGGCTCATAGGAAAGCATGTCACGGCTTATAGTGACGGCTGTTCGAAAACGACAGACCGATCCGGCATCCACATTCAGCAAGATGGAACAACCAACTTTTTGTAGTTCCTTCGAAAAAGAAAAACGTTCCCACCACAACTGCCGGACAATAGAGCCACCCAGCTCGCTAGGGCTGTGATTCACCAGCCATGGTCTGCAAGGTAATGCTTCGAGCAATGATGGATAACTCCAGACATGCACCTCGCGAAAACCATACTGGGTCGGATCACCTTCATTTAAAATGCCGATCAGGTGCGCGCGCGCCCCACCAGAACGGGCTCTGGATGCGTTGATACCAAGGATCATGTTATTTATGCTCGCCTATTGGTGTCTCACTTACGTGATGCCGGCTTGAAACCCCGCGCCACCAAATGTCCTGCGTGCAGCACGTCCACATCCAGCATTCCCGCCCCTTCCATCCAGGCCCTTACGGTTGCGGCAGTCTGCGGACTATCATATGCGGGGGCCAGCATGTCGAATGTATCCAGAAGCGCCCACTCCCTTAATTGCTGCTCGGTAAGGGGGTAAATCCCAGTGTAATTGGCAACGGGAACCAGTCGGCTGAGTACACGCCCCAGCAATGGCACACGGCCCAAAGTTTGGCTTGCCCTCAATAAACTCGGCACCCACCGTTCCAGCAAAGCAAACAACTTCGGCTGCTGCATTCTTTTAGTAATGGGTCTCAATAGATACTTTGGATGCAGCATCGTGCTAAAACGCTTCCAGTAATAATCGACACATAAACGCCCGCCATTTCGCACCATCGGCGGCAGCGCCGAAAAAGCAGCAGCGACATCAGGTGTGTGCTGGAGAACACCTAAAGAATAAACAAATGGAAACTCACCAGGCCCCAAAGGCAGCGCATAGATATCACCTTGCACGACATGAAGGTTCGGATAGTGCTTCAAGTTGGCATAACACGCATCAACCGCGCTGGAATAATCCAATGCCACCAACTTGGCACCCGCCTCTAAAGCCACTTCGGCAAAGCGGCCTGCCCCACAGCCCACATCAAGCACCCATTGGCCCTTCATGTCTTCGGCGCGCCAGCCGGTGGCTTTCCAAAAGCGATCTGCGGTAATCGGGTGGCCGGAATAGCTATCCAGTTGTGTCTTGCTGAAATGATTCCACTGCATGCCGAAGTTGTCGGCATAGTTTGATTCAGGAACAAACCGGGGAATACCATTGCGGATGGGATAGCGATGCTGCCCATCCGCTGAAACGAGCCAACCAGCATCGATCTCCAGCGCGTTATTGTTGCCGCCCTCCAAGTTCAAACATTGCCCCGTCTTCGGACAGCGCAGCAGTTCAAGCAATTCAGTTTTCATAAACCTTCTCCAGCAACATTAAAGTGAAACCCCATATTCCCGACGCCATAGTTCAAACAGCACCAAAGCAAACAGCCGTTCGCCATTGCTGCGGCCCTTGTCTTGGCCGCGCAGCAGGCTATCCACTGTCGCCGCATCAAAACTGCATTGCGGGTCACGCAATACCTTATTAAACAGTGCCCGAAATGGGCCACCTTTAAGCCACTCTCCCAGCGGAATTGAAAAACCCTGCTTGCGCTGCCGGTCGAACTCGGGCGGCAGCACACGGGCGGTCAGGCGCTTCAGCAATATCTTCCTGTCCTGCACGGTTGTCTTCAGACGAGAGGGCACCTTGCCGAAGGCAAACTCGATCAACCGGTAATCCAGCAACGGCGCACGCACTTCCAGCGAGTTCAACATGCTGGCGCGATCCACCTTGACC
>DIKU01000124.1 GCA_002424645.1 Pelobacter sp. UBA5610
GGGTGCTCAATTCCGCTGACCCTGACCCGGGTCAAGTTGCTCAATTACCATGACCCTCGACACTGGACCCCGATCAGTAACCGATATTTCCACGATTTCATCTTTTCGCAAGCTTCGCACAAGAACCGGCGTTTCCCGGGGAGAATATTTTAGAGCATTGGCCAGCAGGTTAACCAAGACCCGCTCAATCCGTTGGCGATCAGCCATGATCGGTGGTACTCCGGTCTCGACTTCAAGACCCACTCGGTTCCGTTCGGATAGAGTCAAGGAACCCTGGATAACCTCCGTAAAGAATTTTTCAAGTTCCAGGGGGACTAGATCCAATTCCATTTGGCGCCCATCCACTCGCGCTGCGTCAACAAGATCAGAAATCATTGCCTCCATACGGTTGCTGCTATGAATGATTGCGATGGCTGCCTTATTGACCTCGGGTTCTGTCGTTTTCTCTGTGAAACGGTCAACCAGCATTTCCGCAAAACCCTTTATTACTGTGAGAGGAGAGCGCAGATCGTGGGAGATTGCATGAGCATAGAGCTCGCGCTCTTGTTCGGCTTCGTGAAAAGCCTGAAATAGAGGCCTGATCCTCCAGACTCCGGCAAGAAGTATCGCTGAAATCAGCAGGCCTAGCAGCTCATCCCAAAGAAAAAGCTGATAGTTTATTGAGCCATGAAAATACAGGAAAGCCTGATAAATTAGCCGGAATGCACGCAGGGTGAAAGCGAGGGAGATTAAAATCCAGGCCCAGCGGCCGCGGGAAGGGCCAACGAGACACAAAGCAAAGACTGCAGCCAAGAGTTGCAGGACAATGGAAACCGTTAGAAATGCGATTAGCATGGATGCCTTCTTGATCCGTCAGCAAAAGTTGTCGTGGCCGACACAACGCAGCGTTTTGCCGATAAAATGTTAACTGAAATCAAGAGGTGAGTAAACCTATTGCAACCTAGAAATTTTCCCATAATATTCTTCTCACAAAAAAGAAAAAACAAACGATATACCCTTACGCTTACCCTTAAGCGATTAGGAAGGTCTCAGGGGTAAGCCCCACAGCCAAGAAACATGAGGTTTCCTCATGATAAAGACATTATCAAAGCCCCACGCCGAGGTATTTTCCGATTCATTCATTCATAAAAGCGTCCAGGAGGTCTTCGCCGTCCTTCACACCGGTCCGCGAGGCCTTGGCCGAGACGAGGCTGCCGAGCGCCTGCGCAAAGTCGGACCGAATCGGATCGAAAAAATCAGGGGGCCGTCCCTCGCCTGGAAATTTTTATCCCAGTTCTCCCACCTCATGGCAATTCTGCTTTGGTTGGGAGGATCAATCGCCTTTATTGCGATGTTGCCCCAGCTTGGTGTGGCCATCTGGCTGGTCATCCTCATCAACGGAATATTCAGTTTCTGGCAGGAATACAAAGCGGAGCGGGCCCTGGAGGCTCTGAGTAGGCTGCTGCCGGCGCGCTCCCGGGTTCTTCGCGAAGGGATCGAATGGGAGGTTGCCGCGGAAGACCTTGTGCCGGGAGACCTCCTGTTGCTGGGTCCCGGGGATTTGATCCCGGCAGATGGTCGTTTGGTAATGGATGAACGCTTGCAGGTCGACCAGTCAACCCTTTCCGGAGAATCCCGTCCGGTTCACAAAAGAAGCAGCACACGGGGCAAGTCTGACGCCGCACTTAGTGAGCATCCTCACCTTGTCTTTGCCGGAACCAGTGTGGTGGCCGGCACCGGCCGGGCGGTGGTTGTGGATACCGGTATGCGGACAGAATTCGGCAGGATAGCCGCTCTGACCCAGGCGGTGACCGCGGAACTCAGCCCGCTGCAAAAGGAGATTCGCCATGTGACCCGGGTCGTGTCGGCAGTGGCGCTAACCGCCGGGATGCTCTTCCTGGCTCTGGCGAAGCTGCTGATCGGTATGGACCTGGCGCTCAGCTTCGTGTTCGCTTTGGGGATGATCGTCGCGTTTGTCCCTGAGGGGCTGCTTCCCACGGTTACCCTGGCCCTTGCCATGGGAGTGCAGCGCATGGCCCGGCGGCAGGCTCTGGTCAAGCAGCTTTCGTCGGTGGAAACCCTGGGGCGCACGAGCGTTATCTGCACCGACAAAACAGGTACCCTGACCAAGAATCAGATGACGGTGCGCGGCATCTGGAGTGCCGGCCGTCATTTGTCTGTTTCCGGCTCGGGATATGAGCCCACGGGGACGATTCTGGCCGGCGAGCAGCCACTCTTCGCTGCTTCGGACCGGGATTTGCGCCCGCTTCTGTTGGTTGCGGCTCTTTGCAACAATGCCCGCCTGCTGCCCCCATCGGAGAGCTATCCCGGCTGGCGCGTGGTCGGCGACCCCACGGAAGGGGCCTTGCTGGTTGCGGCGATCAAAGGGGAACTTGACCTGGAAACCGAGGCACGGCAGGTTCCGAGACTCCGGGAGATCCCCTTCGAGTCGAGCCGGCGCCGGATGTGTACAGTGCATCTCTGCGGAGAGAGCCGCCTGATCTTCATGAAAGGGGCCACGCATGAGGTGCTGGCGCATTGTCGATGCCTGCTACAGGAAGGAAGGCAGGAGCCGCTGACTGATGAATGGCGGCAGTCGATACATGACGCGATGGAGTCCTACGCCCGTCAGGGGCTGAGGGTTCTGGCCTTTGCCCACGGGACCCTTCCTCCAGGACCTGAAGTCGAGACTGTCGATATGCTGGAAAACGACCTGGCTTTTCTTGGTTTGATGGCGATGGAGGACCCACCACGACCGGAGGTGACTCAGGCGGTCGAGAAATGTCACCAGGCCGGTATCCGTCTGGTCATGATCAGCGGGGACTATGGCCTGACCGCCGAGGCTGTCGCCAGGCATATAGGACTGCTGCGTTCGGAAACCCCTCGGATTTTCACAGGTGCCGATCTGGAGGAGTTGAACGATGAGGCCCTGAAAAGCGTGTTGAGGAATGAAGAAGTCATCCTTGCCCGCGTCGCTCCCGAGCACAAGCTGCGTGTCGTGCAGATGCTGCAGCAGATGGGGCATGTGGTCGCCATGACCGGGGACGGAGTCAACGACGGACCCGCACTTAAAAAAGCCGATATCGGGGTGGCGATGGGCCTGTCGGGCACCGAGGTGGCCCGGGAGGCGGCGGACATGATCCTTCTCGACGACAACTTCGCCTCCATCGTCAACGCCGTGGAAGAGGGGCGGGCGGTGTACGACAACATCAGGAAATTTACTTCCTACATTTTCACCAGCAATACCCCTGAAGCCGTTCCCTTCATCCTCTATGCTTTTAGCGGTGGGGCGATCCCCCTCGCTCTCAACATCATGCAGATTCTCTCCATCGACCTGGGAACGGACCTGGTCCCAGCCATGGCGTTGGGGCGTGAACCGCCCGAGCCGGGGGTGATGGAGCGACCCCCGCGGCGGCTGGGAGATCACCTGATCACCGGGCGGCTGCTGGCTCGCGCCTACCTCTGGCTGGGACCGGTCCAGAGTCTTGCAGCCATGGCGGCCTTCTACTTTCAGTTCTGGACCCACGGCTATTGGGGCCAGTGGATTGGACTTCCGGCCGGTGGACCCCTTTACCGATCCGCCACGGCCATGGCTCTGGCGGCGGTGGTTGTTACCCAGATCGGCAACCTCTTTACGCACCGCTCGGAATCCATTTCTCTGTTTCGCCTCGGCAGGTCGAATCCGCTCGTCTGGGGCGGTATTGCTACGGAATTGATCGTGGTGGCGATGATCATTTATTTCCCAGTTTTTCAGAAGATCTTCGGCACCGCCGTTTTTCCACCTGTCAACTGGCTGTTTCTTCTCGCCCTGGTGCCGCTTTTGCCCCTGGTGGATGAAATCCGCAAAGGTTTGGAGAACTATTTCTGGCCACACCTTAAGTCTGATGCTGGATGAAGCATGAAAAGCGGGCTGCGTTAGTTTCGATTTTTTTGCGAAAAATGTTGAAGCAAAGGCAATATGGCCCCCTGACTGCAAAAGGAAAATGTCCCGCTTTTATTTGGACATTCTTTCCGCAAGGACTTTTTGTATCAATGGGTTTCTGTGGATCCTCCTTTATCAAGCACCGGAAAGCGGCATCCTGGTGGCCTGTTCAAAAAATAGCGATAATTCAGAAAAAGCCCCCGGTCACGAAATCGGGGGCCATTGCGTCTGAAAAAGAGTGACCTGCGAAAAAGGGCCGCTTCACCAGAGGATGAAAACGGCCCTTTTTCGTGTCTAAAATATCCGCAGATTGAAAATGGGGGAAACTGTTCAGGGAGCAGTAGGTTGTCGGACAGGGTTGTTGGTTTTCCTTAACGACCCTTTGAACCTATTGTAACCCGTCGCTGTTGTTGGCACATATTTGTGCTCTTACTTAAACTCTTTCGACGCAGCATTCATAGAAGATGAACGGAAGGTTATTTTTTTTATGGGCATCTTGTCTTTGAGAAGTTCGTAAAAAAGCTCGCAAAGATTCTCGCAAGTCGAAACTTTCTTTGTGACAACTATCCTGTATTCCGGGTAAGACCAAGCAAGTGCGTGGTCAATTTTTTTAAGAGGAACACAATGCTCTGGGTCGTTATTGATGCCTTCCTTTTTGTATACGGCAATAACCGCGTCAAGAAGCGGATCGCCTTCTTGAAATAATGTGGCATGGTGGAAATGATCGCACACCTCCCATGCCTTCTTGAATCCATCTTTACAAGAGTGTGCAAAGCCGGTTACCGGGTCGACACTGTTTTCAAGTTCAATCGTTAAAAGACCTGAGTGTCCGTGGAGGTGCTTTGCTTCTCGCGGCCAGTTCATAAACCTATGGGCGTACTGGAAGTCAAGGTTTACAATTGATGTGTACTTTTCCATGTGATCTCCTCATAGATTGGTTTAACCGACTGATAAACTTTCCAATGGACAAACCCAACACACTTAGACACACTTTATCCCATTCAAACCTCCTTTCGTATTGCGGACTTTCCGACCGGCTGCGCGTGGTACTTTCCTATCGCCGGACACTTCATTTCGCTGCTCATGGTTTCTCTCCTGTTCGACCTTCAGTCTTCATCGCTTTCTGTTTGCACTTCCGACAGATCCCTCGCAACTCGACATAAACCCCTTCGACGCTGCCCATCTCGGACACCTCCTGAGGCACCGGAAACTGATCCATTGCGTCGCTGTAAAAGTCGCCAATCATCTCGCACTCCGTGCAGACGAAGTGGTGGTGCCGATCCGTGTTGGCATCAAAACGAGCTCTGTCTCGCATGGAGCCCACGCGGGCTATGACGCCGCTATCTTCGAGCAGTCTCAATGTGCGATAAATAGTGTCGACCGAGATGGTAGGGACCCTCTGTCGCACACGGGTGAGGATCGTCTCGGCATCGGGGTGTTCCTCGCTACCGGCCAACTCCCGAAGAATCTCGGTTCGTTGATGAGTTGCCTTGACGCCCTGCCGACGGCAGATCTCAAGAAAATCCGCAACGCGTTTCTCTACCTGTTGTTTTGGTCTCACCAGTGGAAACTCCAATCGTAATAATTACTATTTAAGAATTTTACCTCGTTCAGGTCTGGCATGCAAGCACTGTTTCTGCAAATTCTTTTCTGATTAAACCTGAAATTTAATTCCCACCTGAACAAAAAAAAGACGCACTGGGTTGGGGCGTCTTTCTGGTACTATTTGCTTTTCTTAGAGATTTTCATGGAAAATTTTAAATATTTTATCTTTTCCCATATTCCCTTCAATGCGAAAAAAGGGCCACTTCACCTGACGGATGAAATAGGCCCTTTTTTCATGTCTTAAAAGTCGGCGCCACCGAGGCGGCTAGAATGCGCATACTATGCGCCGGGCTATTGCATATCACGTAGC
>DIKU01000156.1 GCA_002424645.1 Pelobacter sp. UBA5610
TTTTTTTCTCCTTTCGTTTTTTAAGTTTTGGTTATTGTCTTGTCTCATTTAACAATCCCTAACACTGATAGCCATTATAGCTTTTGCTAAATTTCCAGGCAATGTATTTTCTCAAATCCTTTTGCTCCCGATCAGAAATTCCCCGACCGATGTTTCACTGTTATAATCAAGTCCTGCCGCACGGGCGAAAAGGTCGGAATCGCCCCCTCCAATGGCGCAAGGCGCCAGATCCATCGCCGTTGCAACAAGATACATGGTTTGATAAAGTACCCCCACGTCCTTCAGTATGAGGCTGTACGCCATGGATTCATACTTCCATGAAAGCCGCTGGAATCTGGCGGCGATAGTGATAAGTATCTGGGGCGTTTCTTCCATTCCGGTCGAACTTTTGGCGTCTTCCAGCAGTGACATCGCCGCTTCGGTCAGTCCGCTGATTTTTTCGAGGACGTGTCGTTCCGGGCAATAGTGATAGAAACCAGAAGATATCCCCCGGCACGCCTGCACGGTCAGGTAAAGCTCCAGCTCGTAGATAGCGCCGCTGCCGGGATAAGGCCGCCTGCTTAAATCCTGATATTCGGAGCACAGCACTTGTTTTACCCTTGCCGTACGATAGAGGTACTCCCCGAGCTGACGTTCGGTAATCGGTTCCCTGGCATATTCCCGGATAGATTTTCTTTCTTCCAGAACAAGGGTAAAAGGATGATCCTTCTGGCTGAGCGCATCCATATCAGGGCGGTAGAGCGGAATGGCATCTTCCATGATTGCCGGCTTTATGACCGGCAGCGGCTCGATCTTGCTGTGAAACCGGTATGTGCCGCCATAAGGATTGGCATGTCTTCCGAGCCGGCTTCGGGCATGGAAAAGCAAATCGTGAAAATCCCACTGCATCAGCGCTGCGCTTTCCTCAGGGTAAGCTTTTCCGTCTTTGACCTCGCAGGCAAAACCGGCGCCGACAAGCATTTTCAGGAAAAGCAGGACCGTATCGGGCGAAAGGTGCGGCAAAGCATCACAGAGCGCAGCAAGCGTCTGCGCCCTGGCCAGTTCGGCGGTCATAACCGCGGCCTCCTGGCCATAAAGCGAAAGCTTTCCGTGGGACAAGGGAGATTCCATGACCATCTCCCCATGTTCCATGTGAATGTAGGCAAACCGTGAAAGGACATAATTTGACTGCGGATTGATGGAGGCATGCGAAAAGCTGAACAAAGCGGAGTTAGGCGCCAAGGTGGCAAGCCGCTTTCCGTTAAAGATGATACTGTAGCTTATGATCCGATGTTTGGCAAAGGTCATCAGATGGTAATAGAGTTTGGCAAGGGCATCCGTCCCATCTTTCTCCGTAACAATTTCAGCAAGCGCCTCTTCCGTTGCCCCGGTTGAGGCAAGAATGTCAATGATCTGCCTGAGACCCGAGGACAGTCGGCTTAATGTAAGTTGTTTATAGGTAACCGGCATCACGATTTCGATGCGATCCTCCGAAGGGGCATTGACCGTGACCCCTTCTGCAAATGATAGAATGTAAGATTGCTGCATGGGCAAGTCCTTTTTAAAAAAATACTGGAATCGGATTAAGTTCTTCTTCCATAAGGGGCTTGTCCAGCCAGCCCATCGCTACCGGCACATTGTAGAGCCGGCCTGGGGCATAGCGCGCCCAGAAATGGCGCAGCCCCGGCACGATGACCTTGACCACCGGCATGCCGATGTCGGGACGAGTCTGGTCAAGAACCAGCACCTCCATGCCGCGTTTCTCGACGCGTCGCCGGCACTCGAGAATGTCTATGAGCAAATCGCCGCTGTAGAGCTTTTGGTAATCGGCACGGGTGCGCCGCGCCGCCCTTGCATCGGGGACGATATAGGGCTGGTTGGCACGGGTGGCGGTCTTAAGCCACGATAGCACTTCCGCATCCTCGATAACCGTCTTGCCAGATTCCCCGCCTGCCTGCGAAAGCCACAGCATCTGGTTCATTTCCGCAAGCGCACGTTGCAGGGCGATGCGTGCATCAAGATGGCAACCCAGACCGAAGAGGATGTGTTCCCCGGTACCTTGCCGGAGCGCCGAGAAAGCCGCGAAGGCGGGGATACCCAGATCAGTTGTAATGTCGAGCGCCCACAGGTCGCGTCCCAAAGAGTCGTAATGGGCGGCAAGATCCATGAACCAGGTCTCGCCGAAGCTGTCTATATCCACCCCCGGCCTCGGCAGTCTGTTGTACCACCACAGCGCCGTAGCGTCACGTTCGACAAGTTCAAAAAAGCCCTGTATGACCGCCTCCTCCCGCGTATTGCCCGCGGCGTTGCCGTTGGAGCATCCCATACAGTAAAAGGTGTCGCAGTCCTTGCCTGCCTTGGCTCTGAAGTAAAGAAGCTGCGTGGGCAGATATTTTTGACGCTCTTCCGTCAGTGACCACACTGGCGTCCAATCAACGCAGACCTCGTTGTCAAACGGCTCAGTGACCCTGTTGAATTTGGATTTGCGTGCGTTCAAGATGGCGCGCTTTGCGTATTGCGTATCGCTGTAGCACATAACAGTGTTGGGGTGAATGACCGCCTCGCCCCATTTTATCCGCATCTCCCTGAAACTGCCGGGAATGCGGATTTCTGAACCATCCGCCTCGCCACAATAGCGCTCCAGCGCTTCACTGATGGCGCTGGCCTTGGCCTGTGTTTCCGACGCCCCCTTGCCGGCGCTGCTGTTTCGCAACCCCACTTTCAGGTCTTCCATCCGATCCAGCCGTACGGCGGCATTGTGGCCGGCGCCATAGACGTGAATAATGTCGCCCATGCCGGGGACGCTCCAAAGCGTATTGATGATTCCGGTAATTGGACTTATCAGATGTTCGTATTTCCTAAGGGTCGCCTCCGGTGGGATAGTACGGTGACCTCCGTCCTGGGCGAATGCCACCTTTCCGCTCACCAGTTCTACCGGAACGGCTTCATGCGAGGGCGGATTGCCACAGATCGGGCAGGAGGGATTGCGCACCAGATCATGGGTGCGCGAGGACCATGTGCGCGTATCTATAGACAGAATTCTGCCCGTAAGCCCATCGGTCGCGCCGGCAATCGCCTTGGCGGCCTCGATTGCGGCAAGCTCGCAGGCGGCCCGTACGCTGCCCGGCAGACGCGGCAACGGCAGTTCAACTTTGCCGCACCGGGCTGAGGCAAAGCGCTGGATCAGGCGATGGCGCGTCAGTTTGTGCCACAGACAGGCCAGACAACCCGTTGCTTCCGGAACGAACAAGGGGCCGATCCATATCTCAAACCCCACAGGTCGCAAGAGCATCCAGCGTCGCCCTGCCGCCCTTGCCGCCGCAGCGATGTCCTGCAGTTCATTCCGCAGGTAGTCGTCGGTTACGACCAGGTCGAGGGTGCTTTTGTTCTGATTTGTGGTTATCGCGATATTAAGATCGGTAAGTGCCGCCAGAAGTGGTTCGGGGTTCATTCCGCCGGCAGCCAGCACGCGCACTCTTGACGCCCGCAGAGTGGCCTCGGCCGCCTCCGGATCAAGCCCAAGGCCATGCCAGAAACCGACCCGCTCGGCCTCCATCGCCGGCACACTCTCGGCAATCTGCCCGTTTTTCTCCAAAAGCAGCAGGGCATAATAAACCCTGGCGGCATCCATTTTCCCGGATAGGGCGCAGGCGATGTCGTCGTCGCTATGCATCCCGTCGATCAGCGGCGCTACGCGCTCATACAGCTTGCCGTACAGTGCAGTAGCGCCATCCTCGGATAGCAGTAATACGCCTTCGTCCGGGATAATCACTGGCTTAAGATGCGCTTTGAATGATGGAACTCTAATCATATTGATGCCTTCAATTGGTTAAAAAAGGACACGAGACACCGACTTCCTCTCTGTATCATGTATTTTTCTTCCTCCTTTGAGTCTTCTTACCCAACACCTGGTCACCCGAGGAGTAGTCCTAAAACCGCTAAGCTTACATGGCAATGTAAACATATCACAGCAGGATTCTTTGGTCAAATTCCTTTGTTTCCGGTTTTCATGAGTGCCATCATATTTCTGTTTGCTGCTTCCTGAAA
>DIKU01000040.1 GCA_002424645.1 Pelobacter sp. UBA5610
TCCACTGAAACAGGGCCATGAACTTCTCCTGCAGCATGAAATGGGTTGGAATGAAACCTTGGGCAAAATGCATTCAAATCAACAGAAGGATTTTGGCGCAGAGACTAACCGTTCCCACGAAGAAGAGCAATTGGAAAATCAATGGCGTGAAGGAGCGTACGGACCGGGTCGCAATCAGTATAGGTTGCTCCGGCTCATGGCCTGGGTTTCTTTGCGGGGTTTAGGTCGCAGGGGATAGTCCTGCGGGGCGTAGCCGAGGCTGATGATCAGTCCAATTCGGCGTCGACGGGGGATACGCAGCAGTTTCTTGATGGTGTTTTCGTCGAACCAACCCATCATGCAGGTAGACAGGCCGAGCTCGGTGGCCTGCAGGCAAAAATGGGCTGCGGCGATACCGATGTCGATAAGGGGAAACGCCCTTCGCTGAATAAGCGCGCCCACGCGCACGGTCCATTTCGGTTTTTCCATCACCAACACCGCGATGACAGGTGCCTGTGTGGCAAAGCTGTTCAGGCCGAAGGTTTTGCTGCAGGTGGCTAGAGCCACCTGGTTTTTAAGCTGGGGGTCGTCAACCAGGATCAACGTCCAGGGCTGGGCGTTGCAGGCGGAGGGTGCCAGTCGCACGGCTTCAATCAGTTGTTGCAGCTTTTCCGTCTCGACGGGGGTGTCGCGGTATTTGCGAACGCTCTGGCGGTTTAAGAGCAGTTGTGAAAAGTCCATGATTATATCCTGTAATCACTGGTTGGATGAGGGCTTATGAACGGCTGCCCCAGACCGGGTCCTCTTCAAATTGCCGTCGGATCCGTTCTTCCGGGCATTGTTCGTAAAAGGTATCCTCGTCAAAGCTGAAACGGTAATGGCGGATGTATTCAAGCAGCAAGCGGTAGGCGTCATTCAGTTGCCGGATGGCGTTCCCATCGACCAGATTGCCGGTATCCGGGTGATAGCGTTTGGCCAATTGCCGGTGACGGGTCTTGATCTCCTTCAGGGACACCTGATCCTCCAGACCGAAAATGTTTAATGCCTGCCGCAATTCCTGATAGGTCATGGTTCAGCCTCCCGGGATGGTTTGTTGGCGAATGCGGAATTATTACGCGCAAGGTACACTTGTATTCGATGATAACATGGCAGCGGCAGTTTGGTCCCGGATCGGCTGGTGCCGATTGTTGACACACGCGCCTTCACCATGCCATAGTTTTAACGTGGCGACAATGACGTCGCCGCGCTTATTGGCAACGAGGCCTGCAGGGGAGATTCCCCCGGCAGGCTTTTTTTTTGATCTGCTCACAACGATCCTGGAGGGATGATGGCCACGGTGATTTTTTGGGAAAAACCGGGTTGTAAAGGAAATGCGCGTCAAAAGGAAATATTGCTGGCTTCCGGGCATGACCTGGAGGTGCGCGATCTGCTGAGCGAGCCTTGGACAAAGGAACGCCTCGCTCGGTTTTTCGGTTCTCGGCCGGTTGCGGAGTGGTTCAATATGACCAATCCCCGGGTTAAAGCAGGGGAAATCCTCCCTGCCAAGGTGACGCCGGCAGAGGCTTTGACCATGATGGTGGCAGAGCCGCTGCTGATCGTTCGTCCGTTGATGCAGGTCGGCGACGAGCGGCTTGCCGGGTTTGACGCGCAGATGGTTCACAACTGGATCGGGTTGAAAGACGATGCGGTCGGCGAGCGGGATCCGCGCCATTGTCCCTGCGTTGCCAAGTAAGGGGTGATATTTTTGGTGCTTAGACAGGGAATTTATGTTCAACTGGCGTCGCCTTCAACAAGGGAGTGAGTTCCTGAAGGTACCTGCAACGTTCCTGAACTTTAATCGTTGAGCATTCAAAAGAAGTGGTTTGAAATGAAAATATGGGTAGACGCCGATGCATGCCCCGCAGTGATCAAAGAAATTTTATTCCGCGCGGCAGAACGTACCGGATTACAAATGATGCTTGTCGCCAATCATTCCATGCGGGTTCCACCGTCACGTTACATTCATTTCCTTCAAGTCGCATCCGGTTTCGATGTCGCGGACAATGAGATCGTCAAGCGGCTTGATGCGGGGGATCTGGTCATCACGGCGGATATTCCCCTGGCCGCCGAGGTGATCGAAAAAGGCGGGCATGCGCTCAATCCCCGCGGTGAACTCTATACCGTCGACAATATCAGGGAGCGTCTGGTTATGCGGGATTTTATGGATACGCTGCGTGCCAGCGGTATCGATACCGGAGGGCCGGCGCCGTTAACTCAAAGCGACCGGAAATATTTCGCCAATCAACTGGATGCGTTTCTGACCAAACATGCGAAACCTTGATCGTCTTGACGGCGCGTCCCGGCATGGTAGGGTTGAAATTATTCCCGTTTGGCTTCCGTGGTGCGTGGCCCCCTGCATATCTTTGCCGACGGGGCCACGATGATCCTGCCGATCGGGATTCGCAAAGGCGCGTCTAACCCGGGAGGATATGGCCATGATCGAGCGCATCGGTGCATTGTTGGGGGAAGAAAAAGCCCTGCTTGAATATTCCTGTACGGGTATCGACCGGCAGCGTCTGCAGCTGCCGGGGCCCGATTTCATCGAGCGCGTGGTGCTGCCTTCGGATCGTTCGGTGGCCACCTTGCGCAATCTGGGGNNTGTTATTCAACACGGGCCGCTTGGCCGGTACCGGTTACCTGTCGATCCTGCCCGTAGACCAGGGGGTGGAGCATTCCGGCGGGGCCTCTTTTGCCCCGAATCCCGATTACTTTGATCCGGCAAAGATTGTCGAACTGGCTATCGAGGGGGGCTGTAACGCGGTTGCTTCCACCGCCGGGGTGCTCGGAGCCGTGGCCCGCCGTTATGCGCACCGGATTCCGTTCATTCTCAAGGTCAATCACAACGAACTTCTCACCTATCCCAATACCTACGA
>DIKU01000117.1:0-18207 GCA_002424645.1 Pelobacter sp. UBA5610
CTTGGTCGATTCTTGCACATGGGGCTTGATCCCTATCATTTTCTTTCCAGTCTCAACATGGTTCTGGCTCAGCGCCTGGTGCGCAAGATCTGTCCCGAATGCAAGCAACCCGTCAAGTATGCTCGCAACGTTTTGGAAAAAGCCGGCATTGATTATGATCGTTATGGCGATCAGACCTTTTATGAAGGAGTCGGTTGTGAATACTGTCATGGTCTTGGATTTTCCGGACGCTCGGCGATTGTCGAATTGCTTGAAATGAACGACGAACTGCGTGAAATGATCGATAAACGTGCTCCCATTGGACATTTGCGCCAGCTTGCCGCCCGTAATGGAACTGTTTTTCTGCGGCAGGCGGCCCTGGAAAAAGTATTTGAAGGCATCACCAGCCTGGCGGAAATCGATCGAGTCACTTTCGTTGAGGGGGAGACACCGTCATGAAATCGCGCCGGTATGTAGGAATCGATATGCAGAGAGGTGAAATTCGTGCCGTTTCTCTGCGTAAAAGATGGCGCAAGGGAGGGCAATTGGTCGGTAGCCATATTTGCACCACCCCAGGCGATTCGATTCCGGAAGATCTTCGGCAAATATCCCCGGGGGCCAGGCAGGCACTCATTAAGACCTTGCATGAAGCTTTGCTGCCTATCGTTATCAAAGAACGGCGTGTGGCGTTGTCTTTGCCTGACCATTGCGGCTACGTCATGACGCTAGAGGTCGATAGGTTTCCACGGTTGCGCGGTGAAGGTAAAGAGGTCGTCGCATGGCAGATCGGAAAATTATTGCCCGGTTTATCCGAATTGCAATTCGATTACCAGGTGTTGACACGTTCGCCAGGCGGGGGAGTACGTCTGCTTGTGATTGCGGCAGAGAAGGATGTTGTCGCAGCGTACGAAAATTTAATCAGGCAGGCCGGGTTTATTCCTGAACAGGTAGGCTTTTACGGGCTGAATGTGTATCGACATTGGCGTTACCGTCTTGACCCGGAAGGGGATGCTATTTTGGTATCCCTCAATCAGGAAGGGATTGTTGTCCAGTCTTTTCGGGACGGTGTCCTGGAATACTACCGGTCCCGCGCGGTGGGTGGGCAGGTGTCACGGCAGGTGCAGGAGTTGCATCGAATCGTAGCTGGGTACGGCAGGGAATTTTCCGGGCGGGGAAGATTCAGGGCTTACCTTCATGCGGATAAGCCTGTTGAACAGGCGGCTCAGGAGGCTTTGAACGAGTGCTTTGGACGAAAGGTTCAGCTTCTTGAGGGACATGCAGACAGTCCCCCTGCGCTGGCAGCGGCACTTGGTGCTGCTGAGCGCATGATGATGGGAGGTTGAATGAAACTGACGGTAAATCTAGTCACTCAACGCCCGGTGAATGGCGTTGCCTTGCGAAAACTTTGCAATGCAATGCTGGTATTGCTGGTTACCATCCTTGCAATTGCATTGGGTTATATGGTGATGGTTCGGCAGCGTCATCAAAAAGTCCGCAAGTTGCTCGCCCAAACGATGGCCGATGTATCGCCCGGCCCAACAAACACAGTTGATAATCAAGCGCTCCAGACTGAGTCCGCCAAAGCCGAAGTTGTTTTGAAACGCCGTGCTTTTCAATGGTCACAAATTTTAAACCACCTGGAACAAACAGCCATTGATGGGATACAGATCCGATCCATCGAACCAAATTTTGAAAAGAAAAGTCTTTCCATTCAGGTTTTGGCAAGAGACGAGGCTGTTTTTCGGGAATATCTTGGTAAATTACTGCGGTATCAACCATTTTCCCAGGTCTTATTATTGCGGCAGGAGAATGTAGCCATCAAGGATTTTGCCGGCCAGAATTTTACGGCCATTCGCTGTGACATAAGCATCCGTGGGGGCTTCTGAGATGGTCATTAAGGGACTTTTTGAAGAACTCTGGCGAACCAACCGCGTAAGAACGGTCCTGGTTTTTGCCGCTTTGATGTTAAATATCCTTTTGTTCAGCGTGCTGCTTACAAGGATGGTACCCGGCCTGGAAAAGGATCAGACCATGTTGCTTCAGCATCAGGCTAATCAGCGACGTGCTGGAGCCGATACGCTGGGCCAGGGGCGGCCATCCGCATCGGCTATCCTTGAAAAATTTTATGGCCAAGTTACTGCTTATGAAAGATTTCCAGAATTTTTGCAACAGTTATATCAGTACTCGGGTGATGCCGGATTGAATATCAATCGAATTTCTTACCGGCCCGAAAAAACAGATCTGCGTACGGTCCTGAGATATGAACTGGATTTTTCCGTGACCGGGCAATACGGGCAAATTAAAGAATTTCTTCATGCCCTTGAGGGCTGGCCGCAACTGGTCGTGGTGGAGCAGGTCAAACTTTCCGGACAAAAACCTGATCGAGATGAAGTTGTTTTGAGTATCCGTCTGGCTGCTTACTTTAATACGGTGCCATCATGAACACTTCAGTAAAAACTTTACTCGGTTTTTTACTGCTTTTAGCTGTCGCGCTGGTGTACGGTTTTCTCAACTGGCCCCGCCAAGCCCGTGTGACCCACGTTCCTGGTGTTGATAGCCCTACTGGTATTTCGACTAAATCAGGTGTTTTGCCCTCCGACTCTGGTTTAACGCAGGAAGATCAGGTCCAGGAAAAGAACGTGACATTGGTTAATCGAAATATTTTTGCTCCGCTTTTTAGTCTCCCTTCCCGGGATTCCATTCCGGATATCAAGACCATCCCGCCAGAAAGTGTCTCTGTTCTTCCGGTTGAGCTTCCACCGCCTCCCAGGCCCCTGCCAATCTTTTTGGGTAAGTTGCGTCATGCGGGTCGCCAGAAGGTTTTTTTATCCGTGGAGGGTAAAGTGTATGTTGTTGGTCCTGGTGATAGCTTTGGCAATGACAACGCTTATCGTCTGGTTGAAATTTCATCACAAAACCTGCTCGTAAAACATCAGGATGATAAGGAAAATTTCCAGATAGACGCTGCAGAACAACCGATATCAATGCTTTCGTCTTCCGGGTCCTCCTTTGTGGAACCCACGCAAGCGGTTGTTCCAACGGAAATTAATGTCCCGGTCGAACCAGGGCGTTTGGATAAGGAGGTGCCCATTGATAACGTCGTCGATGAATAAGCCTGTCTGGTGGTTTTGTTTACTATGCATGGTGTTGGCAGGTTGTGCAGGACAAAAAGCCTTTAATGCCGGTGACAGGTTCTATCAACAGGGAGAATACGATCTGGCCATGGAGCAATATGCCTCGGCCATTGCCGAGGATCCGGAGCGGCAGGAATATCGGATGAAATGGCTTGATGCGCGAAGTCGCTCCGCCGTCTGGCACTATGAACGCGGGCAGAAGTTGTCCGCTGCGGGTAACCTGACTCAGGCCGCCATGGAATACCGACAGGCGGCTTCGCTCGATGGCAGTCTCACAGCGGCCGTACAGAAATTAAATAAGCTTCAGGATCTTATCCAGGCTGACCAACTGATTGCCGAGGCCGACGAATTTTATATGAAGGGACGATACAATCAGGCCAGGGCAACCCTTGGTAAAGCTCTTCAACTGGTTCCCAAGCACCCAGGGGCCGAACAGCTGTTGCGTCAGGTGCAATTGGCAAGCAAGACGGTTATGGATGGTTATGAACTGGATCTTGCCTCCATGGAGCCTTTAAGTCTTCAGTTCTCCGACATGGATTTGCGCCAGGCTTTTTCCGTTTTGGGTCAACTGTCCGGCATACACTTTATCCTCGATGATGAAATCAGTCCCCGACCGGTTACCTTGTTACTCAAAAAGGCTTCTTTTGAACAGGTTCTCGATCTGTTGCTCAAACTTAACGGACTCGGAAAACGGGTTCTTAACACCCAGACCATTCTTGTCTATCCAAAAACCCAGGAGAAAGAAAAACAATACGAGGATCGCATCATACAGGTTTTTTACCTTTCAAATATTGAAGCTAAGAATGCCGTAAATATGCTGCGTACCATGCTGCAATCTCGCAAAATTTATGTGCATGAGGAGCTCAATGCCATTGTTTTGCGGGATAAACCTGAGGTGATCGAGCTGGCCAGACAGATCCTCGAAGCTTCGGATCGCAACGATTCCGAAGTCGTTTTTGATCTTGAACTCGTAGAGGTAAGCCATCGGGATGTATTGAACCTTGGACCGAAGTTAAGTACCTATTCCATCAGTGCAGGCATGGGGCGCGCCATCGTCGATAGCGACGGAAACATTGTAACCAATCTGGTGAGCGACGTCTTGACGGCAGGTGGGTCGACCGACACTCTGGTACGAAGCTTCAGTCGGCTCGAATCCTTTTATACACTGCCCACCGCCACTTTCGATTTTGCCAAGACGTTAACGGATAGTGAAATTTTAGCCAACCCGAAAATCCGGGTTAAAAACCGGGCCAAAGCAAAGGTTCACATCGGTACCAGAGAGCCTATCGTCACGACTAATATCAGTACGACCACCGGGGATGTTACGTCGAGTAACGTGCAATATATCGACGTCGGCGTCAAACTTGATGTCGAACCAAATGTGCAGCTCGATGATACCGTTGTCACCACCCTCAGCCTCGAAGTCAGTAATATCCTGGAAAAAGAAGAGATTACCGGCGGAGGGTTCGCTCTTCGCATATCGACCACCAATGCCGGTTCATCCTTGATCCTTAAAGATGGTGAGCGCACCATTATCGGCGGACTTATTCGTGATGATCTGAGCAATACACGCAACACTCTGCCGTTTATCGGCAGCATCCCAATTATCGGACAGCTTTTCACCGGTCGTAACAAGGAAAAGAATAAAAGAGAAATTCTGTTGTCGATCACGCCTCATATCGTGCGCAACCTTGATGTACCCCGTCCTGAGGTAGCCACTATATGGTCCGGTAGCGAAGAAGATCTAACACCCGGGGCTCGGTTTGTGTCTTTTGCAGGGAATGACCAAAATAACAAAGGGACTACCCAGGATGCCATGGCAACCATGACACAATCCCCCGAGCAACCGGCTGAGATGGAGAAAAAGTCCCAGCGGCTTAGAATAGTAGGGCCGCAAGTGGTTACCTCGGGGCAGGCGTTTGCCATTCAGATTACCGGCGGCGGGTTACAGGATCTTGCTAAGGCGCGGTTTTCTTTGAACTATCCAAACGCCCTGGTCGATTTTGTAGGGGTGAGGCCTGGTTCTCTTTTAGGACCTGAAGAAGAGGAGAGTCTTGCCGAAACCTTGCCGTCAGAATCTATAGACACTGTTCTTGCGGAGGTGCGTCGAAGCGTAGGCAGGGCAGGGGTCTCCGGGGATGGTACGATTGCCGTTTTTGAGTTCAAAGCAAGGAACAGTGGAACCCTTGAATTTTCCTTGCAGGAGTGCAGTGTTGAATCCGCTCAGGGGAACCTGGGACCCTGTGAAGCATCCCCCTTGACGATTGAGACGGAATAAATGCGTAGCAGGAAACCTTATCTATTGCGGCATGCCCTTGGCTTTACCCTGATCGAGGTTGTTGTCACCTTGGGCATTCTTGGCATCTTGGTATCCGCGGTCATGCCACTGGCTGAAGTAACTGTTCAACGTACACGTGAATTAGAACTTCGGCGTGCATTGAGGACCTTGCGTATAGCCATCGATCAATACAAAGAGGACTTTGATCTTGCGGTAAAAAATAAGAACATCATTCCCGAGGCGGATCAGACCGGTTATCCGGTAAGCCTTGACGCGTTGGTGCAAGGTGCGGATTGGCAGGGACTATATGCGTTCCCACGCAAATATTTACGGCGTTTACCCGAAGATCCTTTCGATGATGGGCAGGGTTGGGGATTGCGAGGCTACCGGGATGCCCCGGATTCTACTTCCTGGGATGGGAAGGATATTTATGATGTCTATTCTAAAAGTGACAGAATCGCTCTTGACGGAACAGCCTATAATTCCTGGTAAAGCTGTAGGGAGAGATGTGAGCGGATGCCGTGCCTTTACGCTTATTGAGCTTATGATCGTCATGACAATCGTCGCAATTCTGGCCTCGATTGCCGTGCCTCATTACCAACGTCATGTTATCAAAGCCCGTGAAACGGTTTTGAGCGAAAACCTGTACCAGATGCGCAAAGCCATCGACGCGTTTTATGCCGACCAACGCAGATATCCGAATAGTCTGGATGAAATCGTCGAAAAACGTTACCTGCGAAACCTCCCCAAGGACCCCTTTACCAGAAGTGCGGAAACATGGTACACCATATCTCCTGAAGTTATCGATCCTGCCGTGGGAGATATCGGTGCCGTTTTCGATGTTCACAGCGGCAGTGACCTGGTAGGACTAAACGGCGTACCTTATCGCGACTGGTAGAGACCCAATGATTCAACTTTACAATGTCTGCATGTCTTATCAAAAGGAAGCTACCGCCCTGACGGAATTCAGTCTCAAGGTGCCAAAGGGCGATTTCCTTTATCTTACCGGCCCATCCGGAGCTGGTAAATCCACCCTTTTAAAACTACTCTACGGAGCAGTAAAGCCATCTCGTGGTCAGATTTTGATCAACGGCATGAATGTAACCCGTATGCGTTCATGGCGTATTCCCATGCTTCGCCGTAAGCTGGGCATCGTTTTTCAGGATTTTAAACTTATCTCAACCCGTACTCTGTTTGAGAACGTGGCTTTCCCCTTGGAAATGCAAGGGAAAAAACGCTATGAAATAAGTAGCAAGGTCTATCAGGCGCTCAAGCATGTAGGCCTGCAGGGTAAGCTTAACCGGTTCCCCCTGCAGCTCTCAGGCGGAGAACAGCAACGAGCTGCCATTGCCCGTGCATTGGTCACCGACCCTTTGATTCTGCTCGCCGATGAACCTACCGGTAATCTGGATGATGACGTCACTTGCGAAATCATGGAATTATTTAAAGGTGCCAACGCGCGAGGTACAACGGTATTGCTTGCTACGCATAACAGAGAAATAATCCGACGTTATCCACGCCGTATTGTGTCTCTTGACAAAGGACGTCTGGTCGACGACCATACCCCCTGACCCTGCCTTTTTCTGTCTCAAGTTTCGGGTAACCACATCTCATTTTGTCTGAAGGGAAAGAATCGTGCTGCAATCTATCGGATATTTTACGCGCAGGGTAGGGCGCAATCTGAGGCAGACTCCCGTTCTGTGCAGCGCCGCTATCGGTACGGTAGCTGTTGCTCTGATGATCATCGGTTTTTTTGCCATTGTTGTGATCAACGTACAGCAGGTCGCTCAGCAGTGGAGTCGGGAAATCCAGGTAGTTGCCTATTTCGACACGGTTCCCGATTCGGATAAGGTGCAACAATGGAAGACTAAGCTTGAGGCAATGGCTGAAATCGAGCGGGTCCAATTCGTCAGCCGTGATCAGGCCTTTAAACGTTTTAAAGCGCGACTCGGTGACGATGCCGACCTGCTGGATGGGGTTGGCACCGATTTTTTGCCGGCCTCGTTGGAAATAGTACTTTTCGAGGACCACCGGAACAAGATCGGTGTTGAGAGCGTTGTGCGTCAGTTGAAGCAGATTCCGGAATTGGCGGATGTTAGCTATGAACCGGAATGGCTGGAACGTTTCGATGCCTTTGTCGGGCTTTTAAAAGTCGCGGGAATTGTGTTTGGTGGTTTTTTGTTATTTGCCGCATTGTTCATTGTTTCGAACACAATTAAACTCACCCTTTATGCCCGTCGCGAAGAAATAGAAATCATGACCCTGGTCGGCGGTACGCCTTTGTTCATTAAAATGCCTTTTCTTATAGAGGGGGCTTTACAGGGAGTTGTCGGCGGTGTCCTTGCATTGGCCGGAGTCTGGATGATTTTTACTCTGGTATTGCAGGAAGGGCTTTATGGCATTTTGATGGTCACCGGTACCGACGGCATTCTTTTCCTCTCCCCGCCGCAACAATGGGCGATGCTATCTTGCGGCTTGATCCTGGGGCTTATTGGCAGTGTGCTTTCTTTGAGAAAATTCGTCAGGATTTGACCATGACACGTTTTCATGCACATTGCTTTGTTGTCCGACTTTTTTGTTGTCTGCTGTTGCTGGCATACATGGGAACTCCCGCATGGGGTGATGATGTTGATCGGCAACGTCAGAGCCTTAAGGATATTCAATCACGTATCGATAAACTATCAAAGCAATTGGTTAGTAGCCGTGAGCAGGAAGGGGCAGTTAAACAGGAATTAGCGCAATTGGATAAGGAATTGTCCGGCCTGCAAAATAATTCCCGCCGCTTGCAAACACGATTGAACGATTTGAATAACGATATCGGGGACAAGGAAAAACATGCAGAACTTTTAAGGAAAGATATTTCCGAAAGGGAGCAATATGTCCGGCGGCGCCTGGGGGCAATATATCGGCGAGGTGAAATGCGCCTTTTCAAGGTTTTGTTCGAAAAGGGTTCGCCTTCACAGCTCGCCGAAAACTTTTTTTACCTTACGCGTCTTGTACGCCAAGATCGTGAACTCCTAAAAAAATATCGTGAAGATTGGGGTGTGTTGCGGGACTCCTTGCAGGAACTGGAACATTTGCGAAGCGAACAGCAACGGCGACTGAATGTCCTCGATGCCAGCCATAAGGTTCTGAATAAAGGCCGCCAGACCCACACATCAGCCCTCAATAAGTTGCGCCATGATCGTACGGAGCTATCCGGGGAGATTGCGGGTTTAAAGGAAAAGGCCAAGCGATTGCGCAATCTGCTTAAAACGCTTGAATCGACCAAATCACGTGAGTATAGTGGCGCATCGAAAGTCGTCGGGGGGGGTAATTTTAAACAGCAAAAAGGCGCTTTACCATGGCCTGGTCAAGGCAAGTTGATGGTACGTTTCGGGACGAATTTCAATGAGGATCTCGGTACCCGTTATGAAAGCCAGGGAATCGAACTTTCCCAGACTCCCGGAACAGCGATTCATGCCGTTGCCAATGGAAAAGTTGTTTTTGCAAAACCCTTCCGGGGGTTTGGCAATCTATTGATTCTGGACCACGGCGGGGGATATTATACGCTGTACGCACAAGCCAGTCAGCTCGTCAAAAAAGTTGGCGATACGGTCTCCGCTGGCGATAATGTTGGTATTTCCGGTTATGGCGATAGTAAAACGATCTATTTTGAGATCAGACAACGTGGGACACCGCTGGATCCCCTCCAGTGGCTTAAACCGCGGCGATGAGACATAGGGGAGGAGATACCTTGATGGCTAAGGGGAAGCGGGTTGCCTTATTGTTGCTGTTTACCCTGATAATGGGGTTTTGGATGGTGGATCTTTTTGTCGGTTGCAGTGAAGCCGAGACCGGCACTCCTTATAAGGAACTTGAACAGTTTACCGATGTTTTGACCATTATTCAAAACAGCTATGTGGAAGAAGTGCCCATGTCGAAACTTATCGAAGGGGCAATTAATGGCATGTTGGGTGCGCTTGATCCTCATTCATCTTATCTTTCTCCTGACATGTTTCGGGAAATGCAGATCGATACCTCTGGCGAATTTGGGGGATTGGGGATTGAAATCACTCTAAAAGAAGGCGTCCTGACCATCGTTTCGCCCATTGAGGATACTCCGGCCTATCGTATCGGACTGGCTGCAGGCGACATGATTGTCAAGATCGGTGACCGCTGGACCAAAGACCTTTCCATTATGGAAGCCATCAAGATGATGCGTGGTCCGAAAGGATCCAAAGTAACCATCACGATTATGCGGTCCTCTTTTGATAAGCCGCGTGAATACACTTTGACCCGTGAAATCATTGTCGTGAAGAGTGTTAAGTACCGTATGCTGGAAAATGGATTCGGGTATGTGCGGCTGGCTCAATTTCAAGAAAGATCCGCCAAGGATCTGAAAAATGCTTTAAAAAGCTTGCATTCCGCGAATCGTGGCCCCCTTCAGGGATTGGTTCTAGACTTGCGAAATAACCCGGGTGGTCTTCTGGATCAGGCTGCCGACGTTGCCGACCTGTTTCTCAGGGAAGGACTCATCGTGTACACAGAAGGTCGTGTTGAAGACAGTCGTATGCGCTTTGAAGCACATCGTATGGGTACGGAGCCGGACTACCCCATGGTTGTACTTATAAACGGTGGCAGCGCCAGTGCCTCAGAGATCGTTGCCGGCGCGCTTCAGGATAATCATAGGGCGGTTATTCTGGGCACTCAAAGTTTTGGTAAAGGCTCGGTTCAAACGGTGATTAGTCTGGAAAATGAGGCCGGACTACGCCTTACCACGGCCCGTTATTATACACCTTCCGGGACTTCGATTCAGGCCAAAGGCATCACTCCCGATATTGTTGTTCGCCCCATGGAACTCAAAGAAGTGGGTGATAACATCACTCTTCGTGAAGAGGATCTCGATAATCACATTGAGCGTGAACGCAAGACTGATGTCAATTCTTCCGGGGGGCAAGAATCCGAACAATCCTTGATAAATGAACAAGGAATGCAGCGTGACTATCAGTTGTTGCGCGCCCTCGATTTACTCAAAGGGTGGGAATTGCTCAAGGGTTTAAAAAAATCCGCGGCCTGATCACTTTACCTCTTTCATTCAAAGGGGGGGATGGTTCATCCCCCTAATTTATGGCCTCCAAAAAAACGCAACCCCGGCGGAAAAGTCCGTCCAAAAAGCAACAGGCTGGTCGGACGTTTAAAGTTCTTCTGGCATCGTTATTTCTTATCGGCTTTCTGGTGATTTCACTTATTGTGCTGACTTTTGTGCAACGCGCACCAAAGCCAGACATTTACACCGTGGTGCCGTCCGCACCTGTAGTGACCCTGCCGGAGCCGGAAGTCTCAGTACCTGTTGAAGCTGACCAGAGCCGTGTTTTGATCTCTACGGTTCAGTTGGGTATCGAACGGTCCCTATGGCGTCAGGGCATTTCCTTTACTGGGATGGATGTAAAAAAAGAAGATGGCATAACTCACTACTATTTGCCGGCTACATTTCCCGGTGATGCCTGGTGCAACGTTTTGTCCAAGGACCTTGACCGTCAATCACCCGGGGTTCTTGTAAAGCGCAGCGATGCTGTTGGTGAACCGATTCGTATTTTACACCAGGGAAGTCCAATCTTTTTCTTGCACTTCAAACGACCTGAAATTAAAGCACCTGAAAACAAAGCACCTGAAATTAAACCAATCCCAAACAGACCCAAAGCTCAGATCGCCATTATTGTCGATGATCTGGGCCGCGATCTGGATGCCGTTCGCAGTTTGTTGGCGATTGATCTTGATTTGACAATGGCGGTTATGCCTGAGGAATTGCATACCAGAGAGTCGGCTGAATTGTCGCATCGTGCCGGCCGTGAAATCCTTGTGCATATGCCCATGGAACCGGACAGCTATCCGCAAAACAATCCCGGTCCCGGCGCGTTGCTGCTTGGGCAGGATCAATCCGAGATCAAGAGTCGTGTGGCCAGCATGTTTGTTAAGGTGCCCTACGCCGTTGGAGGCAATAATCATATGGGGTCGCGGTTTACGCAATATCCCGAGGGCATGCAGGCCGTAATCGAGGTGCTGAAGGAGGGGGGCTGGTTTTTTGTGGACAGTCGTACCTCACCAGGGTCGGTTGCCCTGTCCGAGGCTCGGCGGGCTAATCTGGCTTCTGTCAGCCGGGACATTTTCCTTGATAATAACCGGGATGTAGATGCTATTGCGCGCCAGTTACGCGAAGCAGTAAAAATTGCCCGTTCGCGCCATAATGTGGTGGCCATCTGCCATCCATATCCCGAGACGATTAAGGCGTTACGTCAGGAAGAGGCGTATCTGCATCAGCAGGACATACAGGTCGTTCCGGTTTCGCATTTATTGCAGCGCTGATCGCTATGCCTTTCTATGCCCCGCACGGGAAGGTCAATCCATAGGATTAAGAGACAATTTGCTGCCTATATAATGCATGGCGGCATCGAGTTGCGCATAATTTTCATCCAGAAGGATGTCTTCAGGGAACTCGCTGTTAATCCGTCGGATAAACAAAAACCGCTCCTTGATCGGAGTATCTTCGTGGAAGAGGGTTTTAGACGCAAGTCGGTATAAGGCGGATGGGCCCTTGTTGAGAAACCGCGTTTCGGTTTTACGCAATTCAATGGATTTATGGGAGATCTCAAACCCCTCCTCATCAAATCGGTAGAAAAGCAGATTATGTGTCCCCGCGGTTACGCTGTCATGGGTGTGACCCAATATAAAATAGGATCGCAGCGCTGATTCCCTGAAAAGATCGACAAGGGGATCGGTGGCATTGATCTTTTTTTGAGTATGATAGCAGTGACGGAATACCAAGGCACAAAAACACGCTTCGTCAAGAAAGCCCGCAACCTGACCGTCGGATGTTGTGTAAAAATAACTCGCCGGCTCCATGGCATTATGGTGAACCAATTGCCGGCCACAAATCAGACAGTCATGTAATAGCAGGTCCCGACGCGTAAGGAAATTCTTGTCCCGGTTTTGCTCTATTTCTTCATTCTCCTGTCGTACCTGTTCCAGCCTTCGTTGAGTTTCTTCTTTGGCGTTGATAAAAACCTGACGCGCCAGATGGGCAAATTGTAAATGAACATTGGTGCCTCGACCGTGGGTCAGCACCGGGTAAATTTTTCCTTCAGGGTTGGTATTGAGCGATTCTACTTTAGGACTTTTAGCAATATAACCTTCAAGGCAACGATACCCGCGATTGATGGCATATCCTTTTACAAGCTGATAGGCGTTTTTGAACGGACCATCATAGTGTACGCGTGAATCGATAAGACACGGCAAAAGACGCAATGAACGTTTGGACAAGCCTTGGTCTTCAAAAAAATCGTAGAGATTCCGGCAATTTTCAAGAGAAGGCGTATCTTTGACCGGAACAATGACACGATCGGCAGCAAAGAGAGCATTTTGCGTAAAAATATCCAGAGTTGGCCGTGTGTCTATGATGATGATTCCTTTTAGATCGGATCCGGCCAAGGCCTTAGCCAGAACATCGCAACGATTAATGCGGTGTGCAATACTTTCAAGTTTACGACTGGAAGGGATAAATTGTACGCCATATTCTCCCAGTTCCAGCAGATCTGCTAGCGGGGTTCCGCAAAGCAGGTCGAGCATGTCGCCCTTTGGTTTGGTCCTGCCGAGGCGGAACATGCGATCAACGGAAAAATGATTGTCGAAGCTGAACAGGGTAACAGGTAATTCCTCATTCAGGGCCTTAAGATAGATGGCCAGATTGGTTGCAAGGGTGGTCTTGCCAACGCCACCCTTTTCGCTGGATACGGTTACCACATAGGGTTCAAACATACATTGTCCTTCGTTTCGATAGATGAATCAGGCATTGTATAGTGAAACAGGGTGAGGATGTCAATATCTCCACGAAAAACAGGAATTTAACATGAGTGTTACCGAGGGAAGCGTATCTGTATCGCGTTTGGTCTACCTGCTTAAAGAATTGGTCGAAGATAATTTTGTTCAGGTCATGGTTACCGGGGAAATTGCTAACTTTTCAGCACCGTCCTCCGGTCACTATTATTTTGGACTCAAAGATGATCAAGCCCAGCTTCGCAGTGTCATGTTTCGGTCCAGCAACCGAACCCTGAATTTCACACCTGAAAACGGCATGCAGGTCGTCTGCAGCGGGCATGTGTCCCTCTACCAGCAACGGGGAGAATTACAGTTGGTGGTGGATCGAATGGATCCCTTAGGCGTCGGCAATTGGCAACTGGCTTTTGAAAAACTTAAAGCCATGCTTGATGCCGAGGGTTTATTCAATGTCAGCCACAAGCAACCTTTACCCTTTTTCCCGCGCACAATCGGGGTGGTAACGTCACCGACCGGGGCGGCTATTCACGACATCCTTAATGTTCTGAGACGCCGGGGTGCCGGATTGCGTGTGTTGCTGCGGCCCGTGAGGGTGCAGGGCGATGGAGCGGCTGGTGAAATTGCACAAGCTATTGCCGATCTGAACCAGAACGGGCAGGCAGATGTGTTGATTGTTGGACGAGGCGGCGGGTCTCCCGAAGATTTGTGGGCCTTCAATGAAGAGGTTGTTGCCCGTGCCGTTTTTGCTTCCAGGATTCCGGTTATTTCCGCCGTTGGTCATGAAGTGGATGTGACTATTTCGGATCTTGTCGCTGACCTCCGTGCGCCGACACCCAGCGCAGCCGCCGAAGTCGTGGTGCAAGGGCGCCAGGAACTGGAACGGCATGTCGATCACCTCATTATGCGCCTCAGCGGCCAAATGCAAGGGCGGCTTTTACTGCTTAACGAGCGCCTTAACGGTTTGCGCCGCCGATTGCGGTCTCCGGCTGATGAACTGCAACGTAAGTATGGCAGTCTTGAACAGATCCACAAACGATTATATTTGGCCATGCAAAAAAGGCTGGACGGCGCGGCCAACCGGTTCGCTTTGGCCGCGAGTCATCTGCATGCACTGTCACCATTGGCTACCCTCGATCGTGGTTATGCTATTGCATTCAATGAACAGACTCACGCTGCTGTTCGTGATGCCGATTCTTTACATCAAGGTGATCGTTTGCGTATACGTTTTTCAAAAGGATCCGTTATTGCAATGGTAGAACAGATCGATTCGCAGAGGTAGCAGCCACTTCGTAATTCTATCTGGAAAAGCCTTGACTCATCTTGCTGTCGGTGTGGATAATTGATCCGACTTTTCACGTGTGAGGTATCGATGAATAAGCCTACAACTTTTGAAGAATCCCTGCGGTCTCTTGAAGCTGTCGTCGAACAGCTCGAAGCAGGCGATCTGTCCCTTGAGGAATCTCTGGCGTCTTTTGAAGTGGGGGTGAAATGTGCCAACCGCTGCCAGGAGTTACTTAAATCGGTCGAAACTCAGGTTGAAACACTACTAAAAAAACAAGACGGCTCTCTAGCCATTGGCAAATTTGAAGAATAATGGTTTAATAGGCGTTTGAATAAAATTTCGCTTAATGGAGGATTAATGGATCTCAATGCCTATCTTAAAGAATATCGGGCACGTGTAGATAAAGCACTTGATGGCTATCTTCCCGGAGAGGAAGTTCTACCTGCAAGTCTTCACAAGGCTATGCGCTATTCGACTTTTGCCGCCGGTAAACGCATTCGTCCTATCCTGATGATGGCGGCATGCGAAGCGGTTGGCGGCGATGTGAAGGTCGTTATGCCTGCGGCCTGTGCCATGGAAATGATACATACGTATTCGTTGATTCATGACGATCTCCCTGCTATGGACGATGATGATTTCCGTAGAGGACGCCCAACCTGCCATAAAGTTTTTGGCGAGGCATTGGCCATTTTGGCCGGTGACGCGCTGCTTACGGAAGCTTTTATTCTCTTATCTCAATTGGGCGCCGACAACGCGGTTCCGCTTGAGGTCGCCCGTCGCGTGACTGCCCAGATTGCGCGTTGCGCCGGCTCCATGGGGATGGTTGGTGGCCAGGTCGTGGATATGGATTCTGAAGGCAAAGATATCGACCTGCCTACACTCGAATATATTCATACGCGCAAGACCGGTGCACTTATTCTTGCGTCCGTTGAAACAGGTGCCCTGCTGGGCGGAGCCACTCAGGAGCAGGTAGAGGCTCTTGGACGCTACGCAAAAGCTGCAGGTCTTGCTTTTCAGGTTGCTGATGACATTCTCGATATCGTTGGTGACCAGGCATTGCTTGGTAAGGATGTCGGCAGTGACCAGGAACGCGGTAAGGCGACCTATCCGGCCTTGCTCGGGCTTGACGCCGCCCGTGACCGTGCCAGGGAATTGCGCGATGTGGCACTGGATAGCCTGTCCTGTTTTGATGAACGCGCCGAGCCTTTAAGAAGCATCGCCCACTATATCGTGGACCGCTCTTTCTGAGTGTGACGGAGGGTTTTATAGTGAGTCTACTGAAAAATCTGCAATCTCCCGCTGAGTTAAAAAACCTTTCGGTTAAAGAACTTGAGGGTTTGGCTGGTGAAATTCGTGAAAAAATTATTGATACCGTTTCGACGACCGGCGGTCATCTTGCCAGTTCTCTGGGTGTTGTGGAATTAACCATTGCTCTTCACAAGGTTTTGAATACGCCGGCCGATAAAATTGTCTGGGATGTTGGTCACCAGGCCTATGCCCATAAATTGTTGACCGGGCGTCTAGACCGTTTTGATACCTTGCGTCAGCTTGGAGGGATCAGCGGTTTTCCCAAGCGGGAAGAAAGCCCTTATGATGCTTTTGACGTCGGACATTCCAGCACCTCCATTTCTGCCGCCCTGGGGATGGCCGCAGCTTGTGACTGTCGTCAGGGGAACGAAAAGTTCGTTGCTGTCATCGGTGACGGTTCCCTTACCGGCGGCATGGCTTTCGAAGCGATCAACCATGCTGGCGATCAGAAAAAAAATCTCATTGTCATACTTAACGACAATGAAATGTCCATTTCTTCGAATGTCGGCGCGATCTCGTCTTTGATCAATCGTAAGATGACTTCCGAGTTGGTCGTGAGATTGAAGAAGGAAGCGGAAAACTTTCTCAGCCATGTGCCCCGCATAGGCAAGGATCTGTTGAAAGTAGCGCGTAAAGCCGAAGAGTCCCTAAAAGGATTTTTTACACCTGGAATGCTTTTCGAAGCATTTGGTTTTGATTACGTTGGTCCCTTGAACGGACATCGACTTGAAACATTGATCCCGGCTCTCGAAAATGTTGCTCATCTCGAAGGTCCGATCCTGGTTCACGTCGTGACCCGTAAAGGCAAAGGGTATGAGCCTGCTGAAAAAAATCCCAGTCTCTTTCACGGAGTAGGTCCCTTTGACAAGGCTACCGGCGAAGTACGCGCATCTAAAGGCGGTCCGGCCAGTTATACCGGTGTTTTCGGCAGTACTCTTACGGCATTGGCGGAGAAGAACGATCGGATTGTCGCCATTACCGCGGCTATGCTTGAAGGAACGGGACTTAAAGAGTTTTCAAAACGCTTCCCCTCGCGGTTTTTTGATGTCGGTATTGCTGAGCAACACGCCGTGACGTTCGCCGCAGGTCTTGCTTGTGAGGGCATGCGACCAGTCGTGGCTCTTTATTCGACCTTTTTGCAGCGCGCTTACGATAATGTCGTCCACGATGTGGCCTTACAACGTCTGCCGGTTACTTTTGCCATTGACCGCGGAGGTCTGGTCGGAGCGGACGGACCTACACATCATGGTGTGTTCGATTATTCGTTCCTGCGGCATATCCCCAATATGGTGGTGGTTTCCCCGCGCGATGAAATCGAGTTGCAACGCGCTATTTTGACTGGCACTGTGCATGAGGGTCCCCTTGCATATCGCTACCCCCGGGGAAAAGCCCTCGGACTCACGCTGCCGGATACCATTGAGCCTTTGCCTATTGGAAAAGGTGAAAAATTATGTGATGGTAGCGATGCGGTCATCTTCGCATTGGGTGTTGTCTGCCAGGAAGCGCTTGTCGCGGCTGATATACTGGCCGGGGAGGGGCTGTCGGTAGCTGTTGTCGATCCGCGGTTCCTTAAGCCTCTCGATCGCGAACTTCTTGTCGCGGAAGCCAAACGAACAGGCGTTGTTGTAACCGTTGAGGAAAATGTTCGTCAGGGTGGATTCGGTTCGGCGGTTCTTGAGATGCTCTCTGACCAAGGCGTTTCCGTACCTGTGCTACGCATCGGGTTGCCTGACCGATTTGTCGAACAAGGTACGCAACAGCAACTTTATGCCCGATACGGACTCGATGCGGAAGGTATTGCCGCAAGTGTTCGAAATTTCATAGGGCGTGATACCTCTATAACCAGTTCGGATGCTTCCAACGAATAATGGTTTTACGACATTGATTTTTTGGGCCGCCGGAATGCACCCGGCGGCCTTTTGATTGCGATAATTTTGGAATCCTCAATGTTAACCATCCTTCCCGTTATTGTTGACAATCCCTTCGCGCACTGATAATTTTCATCCCCATGGATAACACACTGTATAGCATACGCATGCGTTCTTCCCGCAATGAGCGGCACATCTCCGGCGCTGAAAAGCTCGCCCCCGCGCATAGTCTTGAGGAGTTGGCTGCGGCTATGGTCCGCAGAGCCCTCCGGCACGATAAGGGGCAGGCTGAACAGATTTTTCTGACCCTTGAAAAAGTTGATCCTGCGCAAATTATGCGTCTTGGATTGCCGGACATTCGGACAATATGCGTCGAATCGGTCGATGAGGGCAGGGCCGCAGCTCTGTCCATGCTTGTCAAGGCTGGAGTAACTTACCACGCGGCTCGTTCCGCCATTGTTACCATGGCTGAAGGCGCTGCTCCAGATGGTGAAAGTATGCGGGGTGCCATGCTGGTTGATGCTGTAACCGGAAGACGCCTCGAAC
>DIKU01000117.1:18249-27455 GCA_002424645.1 Pelobacter sp. UBA5610
AGCTATCTGGAGCGGTTGCTACAGCCGGCAAAACTTGATAATCCGCATGTAAGGGAAGCTTTGGTGCTTGCTGCCAAAGTAATGCATGCCCCTGACATTGTAGCTGAATTGTGCTGGTCCGATGACCCGGGCTACACAGCAGGTTACATTGCGTCTCCCTGTTTAGGCTATGTGCGATTTCCATTGCTCAAGCCTCTTGGCGAATGCAGGGGAGGGCGGGCCTTTTTTGTAAACGCCAATGTTGATCTGGACCGTCTTTATCGATATCTGGAAAAGCAAGTTGTGCTTATTGATCGCGTCGGACGGATGCTTCCCGATGAAAGGTGGTCCGCATGAAGCTCGAAAACTGGCAAAATGCCCTTGACCGCCTGCGTGGCGAAGGAATGCTGCGCAACCTGAAGACTGTTTTTGGTGCTCAGCGCGATCATATCTGCCTGGAAGGCCATGAGGTTTTGTTGTTGTGTTCCAATAACTACCTTGGCCTGGCGGATCATCCGGCCCTCATTGAAGCGCATTGCCGGGCTACCATGGAATATGGCACCGGAACGGGAGCCAGTCGTCTGGTTTCCGGTAGCATGAAGCTACATGGGGATCTTGAAGATCGGTTGCGGCAGTTTAAAGGTACCGATAGAGCGCTGGTTTTCAATGCTGGATATGCCGCCAATATCGGGATTTTGCAAGGCTTGATGGGCCCTGATGACATCATTTTTTCAGACAGTCTAAACCATGCATCGATTATCGACGGTTGTCGCCTCAGTCATGCCAGAGTTGTTGTCTATCCCCATAAGGATACCGACACACTTGAACAGTTGATGGCAAAAGAAGCGCCGCTGCGAAAAGGTCAGTGGATGATCGTTACCGATGGCGTTTTCAGCATGGATGGCGACGTTGCGCCATTGCCCCAATTGGTAGCTTTAAAAAAGCGCTACGACAGCCTGTTGATGGTCGATGATGCTCACGGCACCGGTGTACTCGGTGATGGTGGAAAAGGCAGCGGAGAATATTGGGATTGCATGGCAGACATCGACCTGCATATGGGGACTCTTGGTAAAGCTTTGGGGGGATTTGGCGCTTTTGTCGCAGGTCCTGATGTATTGATCCAAACCTTGATTAACCGGGCCCGTTCCTTCATTTTTTCGACCAGCCTGCCACCGGGCGTGATTGCCGCGGGCATTGCCGCACTCGATATCGTTGATGGTGAGGAAGGACGGCGACGGCGATTGCAGTTGCAACAACTACGCAAGCTTATGACGCACCGTCTCGCAGAATCCTTGCCTGTTGATACCGATGGTGTTTCGCCGATTTTGCCGATCATTACTGGCGATCCGGAGCCGACCATGCGCGCCAGTGCCTGGTTGCAGGATCAAGGCGTGTTCGTTCAGGGGATTCGACCTCCGACGGTACCTGAAGGCAGCTGTCGATTGCGGGTAACGCTTATGGCCACCCATCAGCCCGACGATCTGCTGCGCGCCGCTGACCTCATCCGAAGAGTTCTTGCCCCATGACAATTATGAGATTTTGCCGTCTTGGTGACGGTCGTACAGTCAGCTACCGCGAACAGGGGAAAGGTCCCACCGTTGTGATGTTACACGGTTGGGGGATGTCTTCTGCAGTATTTCAATCTCTTATGCGACCGCTGGCCGCTTCATTCAGAATTCTGGCCCCGGATTTGCGCGGGCATGGTCGGTCGGATCCCGGCCCCGGGTACCAGTTGAAGCATTTGGCATCCGATGTGGAGGAGTGGCTTGGTACCGTCGATGCCAAGGAAATCTGCCTGCTTGGATGGTCGCTTGGTGGACTGGTGGCTCTTGAACTGGTTGAACGTTTGGGGGTCCGGGTTCATAAATTGGTGCTGATGTCGACCACCCCTTGTTTTGTACAGCGAGAGGCCTGGTTGGCAGGGCAACCTGCGGCACAGGTTAAGGTTCTGGCACGGCAGTTCAAGCGTGATCCTCTTAAAACCGTGGAATCCTTCTTCATGCAACAATTTGATGGAGAAGACCTCGATGATGTGACTCTCCAGGCGCATAAACGCGAGATTCTTGATGCATGTCCTGTCCCTGGCAAAGAGGCCGCATTGGGCGGGCTGGACACTTTGCTCAATGCCGATTTAACCGGTTGTACGTGGCAAAGGGTTCCTTCTTTGGTGCTTCATGGTGAATGTGACACCATTATCCCGCCGTCAGCCGGGAGATATTTGGCTCAGCACCTGCCGGATGCACAATACGTTCAACTGGATAAGATCGGGCATGCCCCCTTGATCAGTCAACCGGATTATTGCGCCAGGGTGATAAAGGATTTTCTTACATGAGTGACATTGATCGTCGCCAGGTGCAGCGGCATTTTTCAGCCAGTTGCAAAAATTACGATGGCTTCGCCGATGTTCAGAAGCGGGTTGCGCAAAGACTGGCGGACCTGGTGCGATCGGAAGGTCCCAGTCAGGGCAGGTTTCTCGAGGTCGGTACAGGTACCGGATATCTTGCTGAGTTACTGACCCAATTCAATCCCCAATTGCAACCGCTGATATCTGACCTGGCTCATGGCATGACACGGATTGCCAAACAACGCTTGCCCCGGTCCTGGGCCGTTGATCTTGATGCCGCAGCCCTGCCGATCGCTTCAGGGTCTCTGCCACTGATATGCAGCGCCTCGGTTTACCAATGGGTGGAAAATCTTGGCACAGCGTTTGGTGAATGTTTGCGGGTTCTGCAGTCGGAAGGTCTGTTTATATGTGCTTTGTTCGGCAACCGGACGCTATGGCAACTCAAAGACTGTTTTCGAGAGGCACTGTTTCTCGAAGGCTACGGGGAACCGGATTACCTGCTGACGTTGCCGGGTAAAACGTTGGTCGAAAAGTCTTTGAGGGAAGGTGGGTTTGAAATCTTCCGGGTGTGGGAAGAGGAAGAAGAGGAACAACACGTCTCCGTGCCGTCTTTACTGCGTTCAATCAAAGGTGTTGGTGCGCATAATGCGTCGCAACGCCGGCCACGCGGTCTGTCTTCGCGACGTGTCATGCATCGATTGTCCGAAATTTATGGACAGCGGTTTTCAGCCGGCGATTTTCTGCCGGCAACCTATCACGTAATTTATATTGTGGCGCGTAAAGTCTGAATGAGCTTTTGAATCACCCGCAAGCTTGCAACACAGCGCATTTAAGGTATTCGGTTTCAGGACATGAACACAAAACCGGATGATCGTAGGATTGACCGCGAACTTCGAGCAGCCGCATTTCGCGTCCGGCCTGAAAAGAAGCCTGGCGAAGCGTGTCGAGGAATGTTTCACGATCCATGTGGTGGGAGCAGGTGCAGGTGAACAAGATTCCGTCAGGTTCCAGCAGTTCCATGGCGCGGCGGTTGATAGTCAGGTAGCCCTTGACACCTTCACGGATGCGTTTGCGGTTCTTTATGAATGCTGGGGGATCGAGGACGATGCCGCCGAATCGTTCGTTTTTCGCATGGAACTGTCGCAGACTTTCAAAAACGTCCGACTGCAGAAAGGTGCAGGTGGCCTCCTGAAAATTAAGACGGGCGTTCTCCTGGGCAAGAGCTACGGCTCCGGGAGAAATGTCGATGCCAACGACTTCTTTTGCTCCGTAGCGTGCGGCATGGATCGCCCAACTGCCCGAGTAGCAGAATAGATCGAGAACCCGTTTGCCGGCTACACGTTCGCGAAGAGCCAGATGGTTCTCTTTTTGATCCAGAAAATGCCCGGTTTTCTGACCATGCATGATATCGATCTTGAAACGCAAACCATTTTCGGTTATTTCAAGGCGATCCGGAAGGTCGCCCTGTAAAATTTCAACTTTACGTGGTAAATTTTCCAGATCGCGCACCGCGACGTTGTTGCGTCCGACAATCGCTTTCGGGTTCAAGAGTTCTGTCAGCGCCTGCAGTATCAAGCTACTACGGCAGTCGATACCCAGTGTGAGAAACTGCACCGAGAGAACATTGTCGTATCGGTCAACCACAAGGCCCGGTAAGTGGTCTCCCTCACCGTGAACCAGGCGCACAGCGTTAGCTTTCCCATAAATCGCTTGACGCATGAGCATGGCTTTTAGCATCCGGTCACGATAAAAATCGACACAATCGATACATTCACGCTGCCGGGATAGAATGCGGCATGCGATCAGTGAATGGGGATTGTAATAACCGGTGCCTAAATATTCACCGGTTGTGGTCAATATCTCAACGGTTGCACCAGGTTGAATGTCGTTGATGGGGGACTGGATTTCGTTGCTGAAAACCCATGGGTGGCCACGACGAATGCGACGGTCGTGACCGGGCCGGAGGTTCAGTTGAATCATAAAGGAGTACTCTGTTGGAAAACAGCTGCAACGATGCGGCGCGCATCATCTGAAATAACCGTATAAAAAACTTCGACGCCGTTGCGATGCCCTTCAATAATGCCCTTGTTTTTAAGCAGGGCCAGATGTTGGGACACCGTTGCTTGAGGTAAGCCGAGGCACTCCCATATTTTTTTGACATTACAGGCTTCCGCCAGCAGGCCGGCAACAATTTTAAGGCGAATCGGGTGCCCTAGAGCTTTGAGAATATCCGCTTCGCGTTCATAGGTTTTGGTTTTATCAAAGGTCATTGGTCCGTTAATCACATTGTTGGAGGGATATATATCTGAATCTGAATCTATAGTATAGGGCGCATGGTAGTTGGGCAAGGATTTCATGTCAAGGATTAAGGTCTGCAAGGACATCGTCTCCTGCCTAAATAGGCCGTATTTTGTATATCTTTGTGCTTTATTCAATCCTGGAATGGGAGTATATCATTGAAAACAGTAATATTATTGTTTGTAATGGGGTTTACGATTCTCTCTCCCTGTCCGGTACAGGCCAGGCCCGAAAAGGTTCCTTCCGGCATTGCAAATGCCCGTAAAGCCTTGGATGGCATGTGTGGCGAGACCTTATTTTATGACATCGCCTTTTTATGGTTCGATCAGTTGGCTGTAGGAGAATTTACCCTCGTCAAAATGAAAGAGACGGATCGTTACCGTGCAGTTTTGGAGGCGAAAACCCTTGGGGTGGCGGCTTGGCTGACCGGCAATCGCCTGCAACGTTATGTCTCTTATCTACGACTTGGCGATGATGGAAAGTTGCGTCCTGAAAGCCACGATGCCGACATGTACAAAACCACGGGAAGTACGGTTAAAACCCGTCTTAAAAATTGGATTTATGATTATTCCCGGCGGATTATTATCGAAAAAGTGAATCGAAATGGTCGGGACCGCCCTGCCAGGAGTTACCCCATGGGAGAGGGGCCAGGCCCTTATGACATATTGGGGGCTTTTTACAATTTCAGGGCCGGTTTTTTTGGTCCGCTTCGCGGTGGGGCCTCCTACAAAGTTCCTACTTTTGCCAGGGGGAAGGCGACCGATATTGCCATTTCGGTATTAACTGAAAAGAAGCGTCCCAAAAATACGCCACTGCCTGATGGTGGTCTGGTCGTAAAGGTAGTTCTGGATCCCGAGGTTTTTGATACCGGAGACGGAACTCTGTATATCTGGTTCGATGAAAATTTACGTCCTGCGAAAGTTATTGTTAAGGATGTGGTCGGCCTCGGCGATGTCCGAGCGACCCTGCGTGCCCAGAAAGAGGCGAATTAATGCAAGAAAAAATCTATGTGGTAGGGCATCGCAACCCTGATACCGATTCTGTATGCAGTGCGCTGGCGTATTCGCGTCTGCGGCGTTTGCAAGGCATGCACAACGCCATACCTGCGCGCGCCGGATACCTTAACAGACAGACAGAATTTGTTCTCGACTCCCTCGGTGTGGAACCTCCCATACTTTTGTCTGATGTGGTTCCCAGGGTTCGAGACGTCGTGAAGCAGCCAGCCATAACCATCCCTGCAGGTGCACCTCTGGCATGGGCTCTCGATATGCTGCATCGTCACAACATAGGAATGCTGCCGATCATAGGTAAGGATCGTCAAGCTTTGGGGTTGCTTTTTCTACGCCAGGTAGCGGAAAGGTTTCTGGTAGCCGGCCAGGAAGGACGTATCCGGAGGATCCAGACTTCCTCTTCAACATTGGCGCGTTGCTTGGATGCGGAGGTTCTCAACGAAGGACCTTTTCAGGGCGTGGAAGAACTCGATCTCTACGTTGGCGCCATGGCATATGAAAGTTTTTGTCAACGCATGCAGGGTCTTGATCCTGCCCGGCTCCTGGTGATTACCGGCGACCGCGAAGATATTCAATATCATGCCACAACCCTTGGTGTGCGATTGCTGGTCGTAACCGGTGGGCAGACTGTCAGTACAGAGGTGCTTGCATCGGCCAGAACTCATGGCGTGACTGTCCTTGCTACTTCCTATGATACGGCGACCACAGCGTCCTTGACGCGACTTTCCACACCCGTGGAATGTCTTATGACCACTGAATTTGTCACGGCAGGGATGGATGAATCCCTTGAAGCACTGCGCTATCGTTTTATGGATTCCTCTGAACCGGGTGTGTTGGTGCTGGATGGTTCCGGTCGGATTGCAGCGGTGGCCACCAAAAGTACCCTGCTGGCGCCTCTGCCGATAAAGTTGGTGCTGGTTGATCATAATGAGCTCAGTCAAGCGGTTCCCGGAGCTGACCGTGTTGAAATCCTGGAAATTATCGATCATCATCGTCTCGGCAACATGCACACAGACGCACCGATCCGCTTTGTCAATCAACCTTTGGGTAGTACCTGTTCGGTAATCGCCGGGCTTTATAAGACGGCCGGTATTGTGCCCGATTCCCAGACCGCAGGTTTGCTGCTGGCCGGATTGCTTTCTGACACGGTATTGCTCAGATCGCCAACCGCCACAGATACCGATCGGGAACTCTGTGACTGGCTGGCTGGTTTGGCACATATCGATCCGATGGAATTTGGTGAACGGATGTTTGCTGCTGGCAGCGCTCTGGCCGCTTACGGTACCATGGAAGAATTGATTCTGGCAGACTTTAAAGAGTATTCCCAGGAAGGTAAACGCTTTGGAGTCGGTCAGGTGGAAGTCGTTAATTTTGACGAATTTCAGGATAAACGAGATAATATTTCCGCTAGCCTGGAGAAAATTTGCAAAAATCGGGCTCTTGACCTTGGTGGCCTTTTAGTTACGGATATCGTTAGAGCAACGAGCCTGTTACTGTTGGCAGGCAATTCCGAGTTGCTAGCCCGGGTTGGCTATCCACGAATTGATGCAGGTCTTTTTGAGCTAAAGGGTGTATTGTCCCGTAAAAAGCAATTACTGCCTCATCTGCTTAAGATCCTTAAAGTGTGACGTTTTTTCTTTCAGGACACTGTCGGCATTTACTTGTGGGTTTTTAAATTAAAAATCTTGCAGGAATCGCACATTCGTATTATATAAATACTCTAATGCGATAGTGAAAAAATATTTAATTTACGCCTACCCTTTGATCTTTGGATGGCACACAAATCCATCTCACGAGGCATGCTGATGAAAGAAAAAAGAAAAATCGTCGTTATCGGAGGTTCAGCCGCGGGGCCCAAGGCTGCGGCGCGAGCCAAACGTTTAGACCCCGATGCCGAGGTTACGGTGATTCAAAAAGCACCGGAAATGTCCATGGCCTCCTGCGGGTATCCATACTTTGTGGGCGGTGTTTTTGACAATCGCAATGCTTTGCTGAGTACGCCCTACGGCGAGGTGCGTGATCCGAACTTTTTCCTCCATACCAAAGGGGTGACAGCGCGAACTGAAACGGAAGTCGTTGCTATTGATCGCCAAAGTCATAACGTTTGTTGTCGCGATCTTAAAACAGGCGCTACCGACGATTTGTCTTACGACAAATTGATCATCGCAACGGGCGCCAGGCCCCGAAAGCCTGTTATTCCAGGGGTCGATCTTGAAGGAGTGACGACCCTTCAATCCATGAAGGATGCCGACTTTTTACGTAAAATACGTGATGATAAAACCATTACCAAAGCCGTTGTCATCGGTGGCGGTTTGATTGGCATAGAGACTTGTGAAGCGCTGCAACTGTCGGGAATCGACATTACGGTTATCGAAATGCTGCCCCAGATCCTTATGTTTCTTGATTGGGAGCTGGCCAAAGTATTGGAAAATCACGTTCGTAGCAAAGCTGCCAATGTCATTACCGATGTCAGATTGTCCTCGTTTATCGGGGAAGCCGGAAAATTAGCCGGAATAAGGCTTGAAAATGGTACGGAATTGCCTTGCCAGTTGGCTATTCTGGCCACAGGGGTGATACCGGATATCGAACTTGCCAAGAACGCCGGGTTGACAATAGGTGAAACCGGTGGCTTGGCGGTCAACGAGTTTATGCAGACATCCGACCCCGATATCTATGCCGTTGGCGATTGTGTGGAACTTATACATCGCATTACCGGTAAAAAGACGCGCGCTCCCTTTGGAGATCTTGCGAATCTTGAGGGGCGGGTAGCTGGTGAAAATGCAGTGCTTGGCAATCAGGTCACCTTTCCTGGTACCATTCACACCGGTATCTGTAAAGTTTTCGATTTTTCCGCAGGCTCTACGGGGCTTTCTGAATTTCGCGCACGTCAGGAAGGTTATGAAAATCTGGTTACGGTAGTCAACGCTAGTCTGGACAAGCCTGAATTCATGGGAGCTAAACTTCTGATAAGCAAGATGGTGGTGAATGGTCAGACAGGCAAACTGCTTGGAGTTCAGTGCGTAGGGCCTGGCGATGTCAGCAAGCAGATTGCGACAGCAGCCATGGCGATTCTTGGTAAATTGACAGTTTCGGACCTTGTAACTGCCGATTTGCCCTACGCTCCCCCGTTTTCACTGCCCATAGATCATTTCATCGCCACCGCGCACTTGATGGAAAACAAGCTTAAAGGGCGACTGGTTGGCATATCGGCTGTACAACTGAAAGCACAACTCAATCAAGGGGTCCCACCATTTATTCTCGACGTGAGAACACCTGCTGAATTTGATCAGATGCGGCTTGGTATCGGCGAGACTTTGATTCCCGTTGGTGAGCTTCGGGATCGGCTTGGCGATCTTCCTGACGATAAGGACCGCGAAGTTATCTGTTATTGTAAAATCTCGTTACGTGGATACGAAGCAGCCAGGGTCTTGAAAGCTGCCGGCTGGAAGAATGTCAAGGTTCTGGAAGGGGGCATTATGGCCTGGCCATACCGCCGTGAAAAATAAATTCTGAAAAACGGCCGTTCAAAAGAACGGCCGTTTTTCATTACGACGCCTTGGTCAGATCTTTTGATG
>DIKU01000115.1:0-3774 GCA_002424645.1 Pelobacter sp. UBA5610
TTTCTGCGATAAACCCTGTGCATCCGGGTGGGGTACCCTCCTAGTCCCCTCCCGGATTTTTTAATGCCCGGTCTCCGGAAATATGTCAGAGGGCCGGCAGAGTCACGGTGACCGTAGTGCCGGCACCGATTTCGGAATCGAAATCGATGCTGCCCTGATGATCGTTGAGGATGGCGTAGCAGATCGACAAACCGAGACCGGTGCCGCCGGTTTTGTGTTTGGTGGTGAAAAAGGGATCGAGAATGCGACTTCGGATGTCCTCGGGAATACCGACGCCCTGGTCGCGGATTTTGATGACCACGCTGCGTGGCGAATCCTGCAGAGCCGTGCTGAGGAAAACCCCCGACTGGCGATCCGGCAGGGACTGCAGAGCATTGATGAGCAAGTTGATGATGACCTGTTCGATCTTCTGGTAGTGCCCTACGATCTGCGGCAAATTTGCCGCCAGGTTGCAGCTGAAATGGTCCGTGCTTTTCTTGATCTTATTGGCCAGGATGATCAGCGCGGCATTGATGACCCGGTTGATATCGAAAGGCCGGCGCATCGATTCATCGTCCTGGCGGGAAAAGTCCTTGAGACTTGTAACGATACTTTTGATGCGCCTGGAGCCCTCGATGAGGCTTTGCAGCAACTGCGGGATATCCCTGAATGCTTCCTGAACAGGCAGACCGCCGATGGTCAGGTCGGGATTGCGGTCGGCATGGTCCTGCAGGGTATGGCGTATATCGGGCCAGGCGCCTTCAAGAAACTGCGCGTTTGCGAGCAGATAGTTGTTCGGGTTATTGATCTCATGCGCGATCCCCGAAGCCAGGGTGCCGATGGCGGTCATCTTGTTGGCCTGAATCAATTTGGCCTGCAATTCGCTGCGCTCCTTGCGGATACGCAGCTTTTCGGTGATATCACGGAAGATTCCGTAAAGATACATCTGACCTCTGGAGCGCAGTAACCGCCCGCGAAATGAGGCCATCACGACGTTGCCGTCACTGTCGATGGTACTGAGAGGCGACACGTGGCTCCAGGTGGCATCATCAGCCAGGATACTCTGTTCCTGGACCACCTTCTGGGAAAAAGTTGCCAGCACCGGCGGTCTCATGAGCAGCTCAAGCCCGCAGGCACGCAGCGTCTCTTTACTGTGACCGTACAATCGGACAGCCACGGCATTTGCATCGAGGATCGCCAGGGTATCCGGATCGAGTAGAAAGGACGGATCTTCATTCTGTTCGAAAATCTGCCTGAAAAGCTCTTCACTCTCCCGCAGGGCGACTTCCGTACGCTTACGCTCACTGATGTCGGCCAGGATACCGACAGTGCCGATAATTGCACCATGCTGATCATATAAAGGTGCGGTGGAAAAACTGATGTCAAGCAGCGTCCCGTCCTTGCGACAGCGTTTGGTCTCCTTGCCGTGAAATTCCTCCCCCCGGTTCATGCGGATCAAATTTTGCCTGAATTCATTCTCCCGATGCTCCGGTGCAAGGGGGTAGAATTTACCCAGCACCTCTTCTTCCGTCCAGCCGAACATGTGTTGCGAGGCCGGATTCCATAGCTGAATGCACCCTTCCCGATCAAGGACGAAAATGGCCAGGGGAGATGCGTGAAAAGTAGCTTGCAAGGTCTGGTTGACCTCACGCAAAGCAATCTCGGCACGGCGGCGCTCGGTGATGTCGCGGCTGGCGAAGATCGAACCGGTGACGCGCAACCCCTCAGTGGTGCATTTGGCCACCGTTTCCAGCCAAATATAGTGGCCATCGACATGGCGGTAGCGAAATTCGGCCCGCACCTTTTTTTGTTCGGGCAATGTGACCTGGAAAGCCTCCCGCATACGTTCCATATCTTCGGGATGCATCCAGTCCCAGAGACAGGTGCCTAGCAGCGCCTCGGGATCGAATCCAAGAATCCCCCGGTGCGAAGGGCTGAGATAGGTGAATAGTCCATCCATATCGGCGGTGCTGACCAGGGCGGGCATATTGTCGGTGATGCGCCGCAAATGTTCTTCACTTTTACGCAGGGCTTTTTCGGCCCGGATATGTTCCGTGACATCGCGACTGGCGAACACCGCACCGTTAATGCGGTTAAGTTTGTCGGTGGTGCATTTAGCGATGGTTTCGAGCCAGATGTAATGCCCGTCGGCATGGCGATAACGAAACTCCGCACGTACGCTTTTCAAAGCCGGCAGGGTCACCTGAAAAGTAATTTGCATGCGCTCCAGATCATCCGGATGCATCAGATCGTAAAGCCACGTGCCAACCAACGTTTCCGGAATAAAACCAAGAACCGGCTCATGGGAGGGGGAGAGGTAACGGAAAAATCCATGCTCATCGGCTTCGCTTACCAGATCGAGCATGTTGTCGGTAATGCGGTGCAACAGATCCTTTCTCTCCCGCAGAGCGGTTTCGGCACGCCTGCGTTCGGTAATATCCTTGATGATGCCAAAGATCCCCGTTGGCCCGCCTTCAATGGCCAAGGGCGCAATCTGGATGATGACATCACGCCTTCTGCCATTCCGGCTGACAATGCTGGTTTCGTACCGATGATAAGGGAGGTTTTCCTGCAAAAGACGGGCATCGTTATGGCGATTGACATGAGCAATGGAAGGTAAAAACAGATCATGGTCGGTTTTACCGACTATTTCAGCACAATCCTTGCCAAGGAGCTGTTCAAAAGCGGTATTGCAACGCCGGTAAGTCCCGTCCAGATTTTTATAAAAAACCGGATCCGGTATCAGGTGGACCATGTCATCGAACAGCCTGGCGGTTGTTGTTGAATCATTGAAGACAGAGGAAGTTTCCGGCCGGAAAACATTTTCCATCGCGTCTTTTAGGTCTTTGGACTGGGCCACACGCGACTCCACGCCCCGGGAAAGGGCAAAACGGTGCTGTTTGATCAAACAATACGTAATGGCGGTTATCACCGGCCTGGTTCATAAGGAGCTGACCGCACGAGGTATCGGGGCAAGCTTTCGCTAGAACCGGGTTAAGTGAACGTTTTATGATAGTGTAAACAGGATAAGCAACTAAAGAGAAAAATCCACTTTCCCTGATTATAACGTCTGGCTTGCAAATAAATGAACTTGCCTGGATGACTTCGGCTGTTTATCCTGTCAACGTCATTTCTTCTACGGTACGTTCTGCAATGCCCATTTTGTTTCGGAAGGAAACCCATGAACCTCTATTTTCGCCTGCTATGGATGATTTTACGGCTTTTCTTCAAACCTCGCAGGGCAACTTTGACGGAGAGTTTCCGCCGACCGTTCCGGGTGTTGCCGAGCGATTGCGATTTCAACCTGCATCTGACCAACGGCCGCTATTTCAGCTTGCTGGATATCGCGCGGGTGGAGCATCTGGCCCGGATAAAATTGATCTGGCCGTTGCTTAAACGGGGCTGGCTCCCGGTTCTCAATGCCACGGAGATGACTTTTATCCGACCGATCGCACCGTTGCGCAAGTTCGACATCGTCACCCGCATCGTTACCTGGGACGACAAATACCTTTATCTGGAGCAGCGGTTCGAAAGTCCCGGCACCCTGCATGCCGTATCGTTGGCGCGGGCCGCGTTTGTCTGCAAGCGGGAACTGGTGCCGCCGGCCATGGTGGTTGCCTTGGCCGGCTATACAGGGGAGGCCCCGCCCCGCCCCGATATCGTGGAGGGCTGGCATGCTTTGCTCAAGGACAAGAGGGAATATTTCACGCCGACCTGAAGTCCTCGAACGAAACGATGTGCCGCCTCACCAGAGACACGCCATCCCCCCCTTCTGAACATTCAGCGAGGGGGACT
>DIKU01000115.1:3850-9773 GCA_002424645.1 Pelobacter sp. UBA5610
TTTTTTCATCGTTTATTGGGGGGAACGATTCCGTATTGCCTCATCTTGCGATAGATGCCCGCCCGACTGATGCCAAGATCTTTCGCCGCACTGGAAACTTGCCACTTATTTTTCTGCAGGGATTCAAGGATAACCCTGTATTCAGCTTGCTCCATAGCGTTGCTACCGGGGTTATTTTCGTCGGTTGCCAATAAGGATGCAGCCTCGACAACGTTTTCAAACGGATCTGCGGCAGATTTTCTTGCTATAGGGGACGCCATTGCCTGTCTTGACGGCTTTAGAGATCCTGCAACATCGACCGGAAGATCATTGCATGTAATGATACGATTGTCGCAAACCGCCATGGCGTAACGGAGCACATTGCGCAGTTGACGAATATTGCCGGGCCATGAAAATTCCAGCAGTATCTGCATGGCGCTGTCGTCAATGGTCAATTTTTCAGACATGGTTTCCGCTTCTATGAGAAGTAAATCGTGGATCATTTGTGCAATATCCGAACGATTCCGCAGCGGAGGCAACTCAAAAGCTATTCCATTGAGTCGATAATAAAGATCTTCTCGAAACTCACCACTGGCTACCATTTCCAATATATTGCGGTGGGAAGCGCAGATTACATGCAGGTCGACAGGAATGGGCGTCTCGCCACCCAAGGGGGTAACCTCTCGTTCCGCGAGAACTCGCAGCAACCTGGATTGTAAGTGTTTTGGCATATCCCCGATTTCATCAAGAAACAAAGTCCCCGTGTCGGATTGCAGGATTTTACCCCGCATCCCCTTGCTGCGCGCACCGGTAAAAGCGCCGTCTTTATAACCAAACAGCTCGCTTTCTATCAGCGATTCCGGGATAGCGGCGCAGTTCACCGCCACAAAAGGCTTTTTAGCACGCCGACTGGCATTATGGATCGCCTGGGCGAACATTTCCTTGCCGGTACCGGTCTCGCCGCTTAGTAAAATCGGAATGGGCTTGTTCATTACACGTTGAATGCGTTCCACGTTTTTTTTGAGCTCACCGTCTGCTCCCGCTAAATAATCCAGCGTCATCGGCTCGCCTGACCGCGGAATACGGGAACTTGCAGGCGCTATCCCTCCTGCAAGACTGCTGGCCTTGCTTGTTATGCCCTGCGGACAGCGCAAAGAGCAAAACATCTGACGACCTTTTGGCTGCGTACGAATGGGCAACACCGTGCTGGCATTAGAAAAAATATCCACCAGTTTTTCAAAGCTGAGATCAAAAAACTCTTCGATAGAATGACCCACCAAACAGCTGTCGGAAGTCTTGCCAACCAAGGTTTGGCACGCACCACGATCCGCTGCAAGGATCTTCCCCCCTTGATCTATGGCAATAAGGCTCGGAATAGAAACTTCGATCAATTCTCGATCAACACTCAAACTTAGAACCCATTGGTTCTGAAACTGAGAGAAAAAATAGGCTGATTCGATCATGCGGGCGGCACGTATCGCCAACTCCAGCGCAATACTCTGACTACTTTTGGGATCGGGAGAGTGCAGGGAAGATACATCAATCAGGCCCATAAGTTTGCCGCTCGGCCCCATAATCGGGGCGCAGGAACAGGTCAAGTTCGTATTTTTAACGCGAAAGTGTTCATCCTTGTGAATCGTCAAGGGGATCTGTTCGACAAGCGCTGTACCAACGCCGCAGGTTCCCTCCTGGCGTTCGCTCCAAACAGCTCCGAGAAAAAGCCCGGCTTCTTTCCACTGCCGGTCAAAGCGTTCATCCCCCAGACAATGAACAGTCACACCACTGGCATTACACAGCAGGGTCGAATAACCAAGATTCCCCACCTGGCGATGAAGATGCCGGGTTCCGGCTTTGGCAATCCGCAGAAATTGTTCTATGGGTTGGGTGTGTTCCCGCAATTCAGTAACGGTGAGCACCTGAACCGGAGCAGGCTTGCTCGGATCAATACCATGATGTGTCAGGCTACGCTCCCATGAGGCGCGAATAGGTGCTCCAAGGTTGATACTATCTTTACAATTGTTACCGGAAACACATGATAACACCCTATGAACATGATCACTGATTGCTCCTCCCGACATTTTTTCAACTCCAAATGATATCATCGTAAAGGTATTTCCAAATAAAAATGATCTAACGTCAATTGAATAGACATTCAACAACTACCATTATTTCAGCCATTCGATTTTCAACGGTAAGAATACCATCGAAAATGACAGCTTCAATGCCTCTATGAATTTTTATAGGAAAAAGTTGCTATTTCAGGATGTGTTTTAATAGGTGAACCATATTTTTTAAAAAAAAGAAGCTTTAAAGCCGTTCAACGTGATTGTTTTATTAAACAGAATACGTATACACTAAAGAACAAGTTATTAGAGTCATAATTAATTACAACTCTATACGTTCTACATAATTAAAATCTCCAAACGGCAGATCGTATTAAAGCAGCCTTACAGGAAAAGTCCGCATGGAAGGTACTTTTTCGTTTTTAAAAAGCCATGGCAACCAGAATATAAGACGGCCCAACCTGCTTCCCTCAGGTTGGGCCGTCTTTTATTCATATCCTGCATTGTTATCCGCCGGGGAATTGAAAGAACAGAGCCGCTCAGTTTTCCTCGAGATTCGGCCCCCGATCAAACTCGATGAGGTGGGCGAAGGCATGGTCGATGCCGGGGGCGACCCGGTGGTAGAGCGGCCCTTCCGACCCGACACGCCCGCCCATGTCGTAAAGAAAAGATGCCATAGCCCGATGACGCAGCCAGTAACCGCGCGGTACCGGGCCGGCGGCATTGTAAAGGGAATGAAAATGGACGTATTCATCCTGCGGCGCGGGCCGGGTGGCCAGCCAGGCTGGCGGAGCCTGGTCGAACAAGACCGGCCGGATGCGTCCGCCGGCGGAAGGCAGCGGGTATCCGGTATCGGGCAGCCGCACCAACACCCCTTCCCCTTCGAACAAGCGACTGTTTTCCGGCAGATCGAGGGTATAAAAACGCCGCTCGTTGAAACAGATGAACGCAACGCGGCTCAGATCAGCCGGATCGAGGGGCCGAAAATAATAGCCCACAAACGGCCCGAAACCGTAACGCTGGCCATCGACCTCAACCTCCAGAGTCGCAACGTAACCGCGGGGTATGATCAACTCCGCTGCGGGCGGCGCTCCCTCCCGGCAAGCGGTGAGCAGCAACAGGGCCGCCAGCAGTAAAAACCCCCGGCGGCTAAGCGCTATCACGGCCCCACAGCTTTCCGACCAGCCAGGTGGCGCCCCCCATGGCCCCTACCAATACGATCACAGCCAGCCAGCTGCTACCGAGCCAGTCGCTCAGTGTAATGGGTCCCTGGCTGGTGGGCAGATACAGGGACGGTATCAAGATTTCGTGAAACTGGGCAAACGTTGCCGCTCCGGCCAAGCCTCCCAGCAAGGCAAACACGGCGTCCATGCGCCCCTCGCCGACGGCGGCCCAGCAGGTGCCGGGGCAATAGCCGGATAGGCCCCAGCCCACCCCGAAAATGACGGCTGCCAGGCCGGTTGCCACCAAACTGGTCGGCAGAACCATAGTGCGTCCCACTCCGGCTGCCTGCAAACCGAACAGACCGATAGCGGAAAACGCCACCGCCAACAACATGAATTGGGGGATTTGCGCTTCGCGCATCAGATGCGCCAATGCCATTTTATTGGCGTTGCTAGCACCGATCCGCTGAATGACAAACCCGAAGGCGATCCCGGAAAAGAGTCCAAGCAAAATTACCGTCATGATTTCTCCTTTCCTGTTTTTCCATACACCAGGCGCGCGGTGAGCATGGCCACAGCAAAGATGACGACACCGAAGTAGAGGCCGCTTATGGCCAGTTGGGTGGAGCCGGAGATGAACAGACCCAGCGTGCACCCACCGGCCAACCTTGCACCGAACAGAATCAGAAACCCGCCGACAAACGCAGCCAGGAACCGTTTTACCCGACTCTTGCCGAAACGTTTTTCCCACAGTTCGGGCACATCGCGCACCGGCACCGCGAAGGTCCGGCCGGCTATGAAGCCGCCGATAGCCATCCCCAGGACGAAGGCCATGAGCCATGAGCCGGGTCCGGGCATCATCAGGTAGTGCTGCCTGGCGGCGATGTAACCGGGCGCCAGATGGGCCAACACCCCTTTAAGCAAGGTGATGAAACCGCTTGATGAGGCCGGTGGGCCGAAGGTGGCGAAGATGAATACGATGATGCCGGCCAGTGCCATGGCGGCGGGCATCACGCTCCAGTAGGGGGAATTATCGTCTGGTTTCATACCGTCACCCTCCACAAGAGATGTAGCCGCCCTTGGGCTGCTTGGCGGCCCCGGTCTTGGCTGCACCGGCCGGCGCGACAGCGGTGCCGGTGGCACGGGTCATGCCGGGTGCCGGCAGTGCCTGACCGGCAAATTCGCGCGGCTGGGTTTCGGTGGGGTAATACAGCTGCGGGCTGCCCCACTCGTACCAGGAATTATCGTACAACCGCACATCCCGCAGCCCCATCAGGCGCAAAATGTAGTAGCCGTAAGACCCTCTGCGGGCAGAGTGGCAGTAAGTGATGACCGCGGTATTCGGATCGAGTCCGCGGTAATGTTTCTGCAGATCCGCATAGGATTTCACCCCTTTCGTTTCCGGATCGACCCAGTTGCTGCGGTAGTCCCGGTTGACGGCGGTAGGGATATGCCCGAGCTTCAATTCCGAGCCGTCCAGAGCGGGATTCGGTTTTTCCCCCAGGTACTCCTCCTGCGAGCGCACGTCCAGTATCTGGTAGTAGGCGTCTCCGAGACGGTCATAGATAAAACGTCCGTCGACCTGCCGACGCAGATCGATCTCGGCGGTCGGCGCCTGGTAGAGCAGAGGTTCTACCTGCCGCGCTTCGGTGACGAGCTTGTTACCGGCCGCCACCCAGGCATCGATTCCACGATCCAGAATGCGCATCTTCTGGTGACCGAGCAGGTCGAGCACCCAGAACACATAGGAGGCCGTAGCGCCCCCATCTTTGTTCACCGAATCATACAACACCACCTCGTCTGCGCGGGTAATGCCGTGAGCGCCAAGAATCTCCTGCGCCCGCACCGGGCCGACAAACGCACCCCCGATCCCACGCACGGCATCGGAATAGCGAAACGCGCTCCAGGGCATGTGAATGGCGCCGGGGATCAGCTTGCCGTCAAAATCCTTGCCCTCGCGCACGTCGACAATAATCAGGTTGGCATCGCCCTGGTGCTGTTTCAGCCAGGCGGCAGTGGCCAGGAACCTGCCCCCCGGATAACCGAACTGCCCTGCTCCCTTGTCCGCCGAGGCGAGCGACCACCAGACCCCGAGCAGCAATAGAACGGCGATAACAATGAATCTGACTCCCTGTTTTTGCGCCATGATCTTCCTTTCCCTATCCGTTGGTTATTGATACCGAATAGATTCCATGCAGCCGATTCATGTATAATTCCTGAAGCTTACCTGTTGCCTGTAAACTTGCATGCAACATATAAAAATATCTTTTCGAACGCATTCCACTCTTGTTTACCCGTCGTCACAGGGATCTTGCATATCTCCGGCAATGGAACCCGGATGCCGCCTTTTTCGGAACAGGTACCATCCCCAAAGTGAAAGTCCGACCAATGCAATCCCGAGCATAAACCGAACTTCATATTTCATGACATCGCCCAGAACAATTTTCAGGGTGTGGCCGAACAGATAGCCGGCATAGCCGATCACAGTCGCCCACAGGATCGAACTGAAAAGATCGAATACAATGAATTCTCGCCACCGAACCTTGCTCATACCAAGGGAAATAGGCGTGACGATACGCAGGCCGTACCAGAACCGAAAAGTCAGAATAATAACAATCCGAAAGCGCACGATGAGATTGTTTACTCTGACAATCCGGGGTTCCCAGCTCGGACGCCTGCTTAACAGCCATTGACTGTGCCTCCGCCCCAGAAAAAACA
>DIKU01000137.1 GCA_002424645.1 Pelobacter sp. UBA5610
TTTTTGTTTTGTTGTGTTATAAAGTTTGCTATTGACAACAAAAACGAACATCAATTACATTCATGTCGAACATGATGGTTCATTGATCCATGGCCTGCACGTTGGTTTGACGGAGTCTTCTTCCGTGGTGTTGGAGGGTGACAGGCGGATAGGTCGGTTGGTGCACCATCGGATCGGGAACATTTACACGCTTGTTAACCTTTTACACCCAAATAACGGAGGTTGATCATGGCAGGATCCTGTTGTGGTGGAATTGCTGAAGGTGCCACCCGGAAAAAGTTCGAGCTTCCTGAGCGTATTCAGCGCCTGAAGGATGCTTATCTGCAAGTTAAACCCAGCATCGCTATCGGTCGGGCCCTGGCTTTCACGGAAGTAACCCGGCAGAATCCCGGTATGCCGAATATTCTGCGCCGCGCGTTGTCCTTTAAAAAGGCTTGTGAAACGGCCCCGTTGCTTATTCAGGCGGACGAGTTAATTGTTGGTCACCCCTGTGGAAAGCCCCGCGCAGGCGCCTTTTCTCCGGATATCGCATGGAAATGGGTGCGTGACGAACTGGATACTATCGGTACCCGTTCGCAGGACCCGTTTGTTATTACCGATGAGGATAAGACAATTATGCGCGAAGAGATCTTCCCCTTCTGGGAAGGCAGATCTCTTGATGAAATCTGTGAAACTCAATACCGCGAAGCCGGTTTGTGGGAATTTGCCGCGGAAGCATTCGTCAGCGATTTGTCCTATCATCAGGTCAACGGCGGTGGCGATACCTGCCCCGGATTTGACGTGATTCTGTTTACCAAGGGTGTCAACGGGATAAAGGCCGAGGCCGAGGCCAATCTGGCCAAGCTGTCGATGGACGTGCCTGATGACATCGATAAAATTTATTTTTACAAAGCGGCTATCCAGACCTGCGAAGGCATTATCCTCTACGCCAATCGCTTGTCCGCCTACGCCATGGAACTGGCAGCCAACGAGTCGGATCCCAAGCGCAAGGCGGAGTTGGAGAACATCGCCAAGGTCAACGCTCGCGTACCTGCCAATCCTCCGAGCACCTTCCAGGAAGCCCTGCAGTCGATCTGGACTATCGAATCGTTGTTCGTCATCGAGGAAAACCAGACCGGCCTGTCCCTGGGGCGTCTCGACCAGTATGTCTACCCCTGTTTCGAGGCCGATATCAAAGCCGGGCGCATCGATGAGGGCCAGGCGTTTGAGCTGATGAGCTGCTTCATCATCAAATGTGCCGAAATGATGTGGCTGACCAGCGAGTTGGCTGCAAAATATTTCGCCGGCTACCAACCGTTTATCAACCTGTGCGTCGGTGGGCAGAAACGTGAAGGCGGCGATGCCACCAACGACCTGACCTACCTGGTCATGGATGTTGTTCGCAAACTCGGCGTGTATCAGCCGTCGCTGGCCTGCCGCATTCATAACCAGTCGCCGCAGAAATACCTGCAGAAAATCGTCGAAGTCGTCAAGGCCGGCCTCGGCTTTCCTGCCTGCCATTTTGACGATGCCCATATCAAAATGATGCTGCGCAAGGGTTACGACTTTGAAGATGCCCGCGACTACTGCCTGATGGGCTGCGTTGAGCCGCAAAAGTCGGGTCGTATCTATCAGTGGACTTCGACCGGCTACACCCAGTGGCCCGTTGCCATTGAGTTTGTGCTTAACCGTGGCGTCATGAAGTGGCATGGAACCAAGCAGGGTATCGACACCGGTGCGCTCGATCAGTTTGCCACCTACGAGCAGTTTGATGCGGCCGTCAAGGAGCAGATTGAATACATCTGTAAAATGTCCGCTGTCGGCACCGTTATCAGTCAGCGTGTTCATCGCGACGTGGCTCCGAAGCCTTTGATGTCCATGTTCGTCGAGGGTTGCATGGAAAGCGGCAAAGACGTTGCCGCCGGCGGTGCCGTGCTTAACCATGGTCCGGGTTTGATCTTCTCCGGTCTGGCGACCTATGTTGACTCCATGGCGGCCATCAAGAAGCTTGTGTTTGACGAGAAAAAATACACTTTGGCCGATTTTCAGAAGGCTCTCGATGCCAACTGGGAAGGTTACGAGCAGATGCGTCAGGATTGCCTTGACGCTCCCAAGTATGGCAACGACGATGACTACGCAGACTTGATTGCGTCCGACCTGGTCGAATCGACTGAAAAGATCTGCCGTCAATTCAAGATGCTCTACTCCACCATGAGCCACGGAACCCTGTCGATCTCCAACAACACTCCCATCGGGGAGCTGACCGGAGCGACCGCGGATGGTCGAAAAGCCTTTACCCCGCTGTCTGACGGCATCAGCCCTGTGCAGGGTGCCGACAAGAAGGGACCCACCGCTATTATCAAGTCGGTCAGCAAGATGAACGCCGAATCGATGAATATCGGCATGGTGCATAACTTTAAACTGATGGATGGTCTCCTTGAAACTCCTGAAGGAGAGGCCGGCCTGATTACTTTGCTACGTACGGCGTCTATCATGGGCAATGGCCAGATGCAGTTCAGCTATGTCGATAACGATGTTCTCAAGCAAGCTCAGCAAAGCCCTGAAGAGTACCGCGATCTGATGATTCGCGTGGCAGGTTACAGCGCCTTCTTTGTTGAGCTCTGCAAGGAAGTTCAGGATGAGATCATCAGCCGCACCGTGCTGAAAGGTTTCTAAGGTTTAGCGCCTCGGGGTGGTCCGGCTTTCCGGGCCACCCCGACATGTTTAAGTTTTTTTCTGGAATGTTGAAGCGGGCCAAAGGATTTTTTCCGTAGTAGCACGTTCGATTTTATGTATGTTTCGATGCAATAAGCCTGATTCGCACTCTGCTATCCCGGATGTGAACCGGTCTTGATCTGGTACAGGGGAAATTTTTGCCAGATGTAAGCCCTAGGAGTCGCCTGCGGAGATTTCGCGCTGGCGGTACAAGCAGGACATTACTCGATGGAGGAGCAAGGCAATGACGAAAGTACGGTTTTTGAAGAAAGTGTGGCTTGGTGTGCTGGCTGCTTGCCTGGGGTTGACGGCGGTGCCAGTCCAGGCAGAAATTTATGGCGTTGATTATCAGGGGTTGCATGCCGGAGTTGGCCTAAGCGCAGCCATGGGTACCTTTCATACCAATAATTCCAATTTCGGCGCCGGTGGCGTTGTCAATGGCGATAAGGATAACAGCTGGTTTGAGGCGTACATCATGCCCAGCCTGAATCTGTCCTACGATACGGGCAAATTCGGTATGTTCTATGGTGAGTTTTCCTACGTCGGTACCCAGACCTTCGGCGGCGTTGACCCTGCAGGGTTTTCTCTGGATGACAACGGCAATGAAAACCCGGGCAAGTGGGAATCCGAACTTTTCTATGCCGGGTGGAAATCCGGGAAATTGATCCCCGGGTTACCTGAAAATGTCATCGATATCTCCTATGGTGAGCAGACTTTTTCAATTGGCGATGGTTTCCTGGTGGCCGATGCCGAGTTCGACGGTGCCAAGGGTTGCTACTGGATCGCACCCCACAGATCTTTCCGCGAAACCGCCATCCTCAAAATCAACACCGAACCGGTGCGCGCGGACGTTTTTTATCTGAAAGCGGATAAAGATTACGCCGATACTGAGCTGTACGGGATTAATGTTGAGTATATCAAGGAAGGCTGGGGTACTGTTGGCGCCAATTACATGAAAGTCACCAACGCTGACGAAAACAGCGCCTGGTACGCCAACCGCGATGGTATGGATATCTGGTCTGTGCGTTTCCAGGGGACCCCGTTGGCATCTTACGGTCTGGAGGAATTGTTCCTGTCGGGCGAGTATGCTGGCCAGACCGGTGGGGATCGGGCGAAAGTCGATGCTTACGGCTACTATGTTGAGGCCGGCTGGACTTTCTCCAATCTGCCCTGGACCCCGACCCTTAGCTACCGTTACGCATTTTTCTCCGGCGACGATGCCGACACCGATGAATATGAAGGTTTTGACCCGATGTTCTACGGTTTCCTGCGTGGCTGGGGTACTCACTTCATGGGTGAGGTTACCGGCGAATACTACCTTTTCAACAACAATCAGCATGTCCAGATGGTTCATCTTAACGTGGTGCCTACCGATAAACTTTCCCTTGGGGCCATTTACTACAACTTCACGTTGGATAAAGCCAGTGCCTGGGGCGTCGACTCGGATGATTTCTCCGATGAAATCAACCTGTACGCCGATTACGCTCTTAACGACAACGTTTGGCTGAGTGGCGTTTTCGGGTGTGCATTTCCTGGCGAAGGCGCTGAGCAAGCCTACGGTGACGACCAGGCCATGATGATTGTAGAAGCCTATGTGACCTTTACCTTCTAACACGTTACGTTAATGCGGACCCTGGTTTTCGGGGTCCGCGTTAATAAACTTCCTCCCAGGGCTCCCTGTTCAGGCCGATAGGTTTGCGGGGGGCCTTTTACTTTTCTGGTCCGACAGACTTCTGGCTGAGGTAGGCCGGTTTACACGATGAAAGCGGAGCATTGCAGATGATAAGAGTGCGTTCTGAGGATTCACGTCGGCAGAAGCTAGCACAGGGTGATGACGTCCCTGGCATTTTCGTATGTATGGGGAAATCCTGCTATGTGCGTGGAAACCAGGAGAACCTGGTGTATATCGAGGTTTTTCTGAAGCAGCGTGGATTGGATGTGCGGGTTGATTTGCGTGGCAAGCGGTGTGGCAGGTCCTGCGAAACCGGGCCGCATATAGCTATCGGCAATGCGGTGTATGGCGGTGTCACTTTGGTGAGACTCAAAGGTTTGTTGGAGAAACATTACGCGTGCATGTGATTGGTGTGGCCGCGTTCAAGCCGGACATGCACGAATCTTTCACCCCCGCGTGGGCAGGAGTGCTTTTTGCAGCATGTCTTCCACTCTGCTTTGATTGGCTTCCAGCCAGCGTAGCAGGCGGACATGGTGTTTCAGGTAAAAAAGATACTCTTCATCGGGACAGTTCCCTGTTTCCAGGTAGTAGGTGTCGGCAGAGGCCCATTTGATAAGCAGCAGGCTGGCGGCAGTCAGCATGGGGCCGAATAGTCGGATTTCCGATGGCAGGAGGAGTCCGGGCCTGCTGGAGCGCTCTGCGCGCTTTTGATAGGACTGTAAAAACAACGAAGCTTTTTGTAGCCAGAGTTTGCCGTCCTTTGTACCTTCCCAGCAGCTGCAGAAGTACATGACGGCTAAAGCCACGTCAAACATGCGCAGGTCGATGCAGGCGCGATCAAAGTCGAACACGCCGATAACCCGGTTAAGGTTGTATTTCTGGTTGCCGGGATGAAAATCACCGTGGATGGCGATAGAGGGCAAATTCGATGCTTCCGCCAGGTGCGCGGATGTCTGCTTGCTGATGCGCAGGATGTCATCAAGGTTGTCCAGAAAGTATTGATCAAAACAACTGTCACCGGCCAGCTTGGCGCAGCGCTGCAGGTCTGTCGGTAAATGTGATAGGACTTTCAGGATGGGTTGGTGCGGGGAGGGGATCGCCCCGGGGTTGAACCCTGCCACTGAGCAGTGTAGTTCGGCAAGGATCCTGCCGGAGTAGGTGTATTCTTCGTCACTGAGCCGGTTGGATGTCCAGGAGTACTTGCCTTCCCCTCCGATGAATTCAAACATGGCAAAATGCAGCTCTTTTGCCCCCTGTGGGTTCCGGGATTCTATTTGGACAAAGTTTGCACCATCATGGGTGCGTATCAGTCGAGCAACCATTTGGCTGCCGCTGGCCACGATGTGGTCTATGAGGGCGTGTTCAAAATAAATGTGGTCAATGGAGGTTTCCGGGCGATAGAGACGCAGGAAGTATTTTTTTAGATTGCCATCCTTTAGCGTTGTGACGCCAAAGCTCAGGTTGGTGTAGCCACCGTAAAGCTGTTCGACCTTTTGCACTTTGCCCAAGGCGTAGTGATCCCTTACAACTTGCGTTGCCTGGTCGATCAGCAGGTTGCAGGGCTGCTGTTGTGGTGGCTCTACGAAGTAGGGAAGCCGTCTTGGTGGTTCCACATTCCTTCGTAGTAATGGTCCTCCGCCCGGCATTAATCGGCCACCAGGACTCGAATGCCAAGGGCTTTCAGGTCGTGCAGGTATTCCTCCGGAAGTTTATGGTCGACAATCAGCAAATCGACTTTGTCGATGGGGGCGACCACGAGGTCGGCCACGCGGCCGAACGAGCTGTGGGTGGCAAGCACGATTACCTGTCCCCTGGTTTGCTGTATCATGGCGCGCTCAAGGGCGGCTTCGGTAAAGGACGGGGTGGTTATGCCGTCGCGGAAACTGATGCCGTCAGGGATTAAAAAAGCCTTTTTGGGGTGAAGTTCCTGGATTGTTTCCATGGTCAGAGCTCCTTCCATGGAGTGGGTTTCGGGGCGGTATTCGCCACCGAGAAGGATTAGTTCGGCCTTTTTCCCTTTGATCTCCTGGATGGCGCCCACATTGTTTGTATAGACACGAACGGGCATGTCCGGATCGAGGTGCCGCAATACGTATAGAGCCGTCGTTCCCGAATGGAGGAATAGCGTGTCGTGAGGTTCGATCAGGGAGGCGGCTTTGCGGCCAATCTGGTCTTTGATGTCGGGCAGTTCCTTGAGGCGGGTTTCGTAAGGCTCCTCGTGCGTCATGCGTTCCTGCCGATAAACCGCACCACCATAAGTTCGTTCAAGAAGCCCCTGGCGTTCAAGGGTCTCGAGGTCGCGGCGAATCGTCATTTCCGACACGCCCATCATTTCGCTCAAATCCGTTACGCGAATAGTCAGACGTTCCCTCAGCAGGTCACGAATGCGCATATGCCGTTCCGCTGGCAGTAGCTGGTCGTTCTGGCTGACCGTTCCATTGGCTTTTGTGGTCTTGTTGTTATTCTCAAGCATCGTGTTTGTTCGATCCTTTCGTTTTTTGTTCTTTTATAACATTTTCGGCAGCTTCAGGGCAATGGAAGTTTTGCGGCAAATACCTGTTCAAATGCGTTTTTGATCCCCTGGATTGTCCCTTGGATCGGGGTTTGATGAGTGTTACGGAAGCGATCTTCTGCCTTTGACTCAGATGGTCATGGTGTGGTGATTTTGTTAAGCGATGAGTATTTCTATGTGAAAATTTATGTTGGCTTATGAGTGGCTTAGCCGCGTCGTGAGAGGGAGGGCAATATCGTTCTCGTCTCTGTGGGAAAATGCCGTAAATGTATTCGAAATAGCTAAAAACATGGTTTTATGATTTGCGGTTTCAGCTCTGATGCAGGGCTTTGAGGGAGGCGTGGCGAGGGTGTGCAGGTTCGGGTTACGGTGTTCTAGGATGCTCGATTATTCTTTAGAAATAACACTTGACAACATAAACGAACATAATTTAGAGTTTGCTTGTTCATGTGAACACTAAATCTAGGTGAGGGCGACGGCTCTCGGGCCTTTTGTTTAAGGCCTTTGGTGTTGGTTTACTACGCGTTGTATCTGTAATTCATGGGTTGCAAAGGGCGTATGGGTGTATGCAGCGACCACTTGGGAGATTATTTCAAGTGTTTGCGGCACGTCTGTTTAAATCATTGGACGTCTGCACTTATGACGCCATTCAATTGGTTTGATTTTGGTTGCTTTCCGGATGATGTTCGCCGGGCGGGTTTGAGATGTGTTTTCGAGGCGATGAATGCTCGTGCGGATTGAAAGGGAAGTCCTTGGTTGCACATGAGGATTCGTCTGATAACCGGGGGCGCCAAAAACCTCCAAGGGTGGGCACTGCAGGCTGTCATGTCGGTCGGCGTTTTGGTGGTCCACGAAGTATTACGCAAATGATTGAGTTGCCCTTTTCTGATTGAAGTTCGCTTTTCCAGTGGCAGGTTTCACTCTAAGGGTAGGACAACAACCATTTTATTGGAGACGGCATTATGGCTAACGGGGTTCAGTCAGCAAGTATCGCCGGAACGCAGGTTTCGGCACGGCAAGTTTTCGAACAAAAAGAACTGGGGTTTGTCAAGCGGGGCCTTGCGACGGCTCTCGGTTCGGGTATGTTGTGGGGGCTCGACGGCGTCATTCTCGGCATTGCGCTGGCGATGGCTCCTTTTACCGCGGGGGGCACGATGTATGCTGCACCGCTGGCGGGTTCGGCGCTGCATGATGGTTTCGCCGGTCTGTGGCTGGCTCTTTACAATATCTTTACCGGTCGCTGGAAAGACATCGGCCGTTCCTTGAAAACCTTCCCTGGTTTTATCGTTTGCCTAGGGGCCTTGCTCGGTGGCCCGATCGGCATGGGGGCCTATCTGCTTGGTATTAACTTTGCCGGGGCAGCCTATGCCATGGGGATTTCAGCCGGCTATCCGGTCGTTGGCGCCATTATGGCCCGTCTGATTCTCAAGGAAAAAATCAGCCCTCGTGTCTGGGCCGGCATCCTCATCTGTGTGGCCGGTGCCGTCATTCTTGGGTATGTTCCGCCTGAAGGTGGCTCCATGCCGCACTTCTACCTGGGTATCGGTTGTTCCTTGCTGGCTGCATTCGGCTGGGGTACGGAAGGTGTACTGGCTACCTTCGGTATGGACATGGTAGACCCGGCGGTCGCTATCAATATTCGCGAAGCCACTTCCTGCGTTGTTTCTTTGCTGGCCGTCCTTCCATTCGTCGCCGGCCTGGCTGTTTTCGGTCAGGCGCTGATTACGCCTAATGTTGTGTGGATTATCGCTCTTGCAGGTTTGGCCGGTGGATTCTCTTATCTGCTCTGGTACAAGGCTTTCAGCATGTGCGGTTGCAGTCGCTGTATGGCTCTGAACATCACCTACGCTATCTGGGGTCTGGTGTTCTCCTATTTCCTGACAGACGTCGCGATCACCACCAACCTGGTCATCGGTGCCATCGTCATCACCGTTGGCGCTATCATGGTCGTTGGCAATCCCAAAGAAATGATCAACCTGCGGGCGGAGGTTTAAAATGGCAGCTGTACTTCCAATGCGTTTCCGGATCCTTCATTACTTTTCTACTGTGAAGGAAGCTTCGACAAAAGAGCTGATGAACGGCCTGCGTTCCGAATACGGCAGCGAAGGGCAGTTCAATGAAAATGTCATCAACGAGCATCTCATGTCCATGCGGGCAGGAGGACTGATCGAAACCAACGATATCGAGTTGGACCAGAGCAACAACCTGGTTGTCAATTATTCGATCACCGAATTCGGGCAGGGGCGTCTCAAGTATCTGCCAAAATCCTGGAAGATCTAAACGTAAGCAGCAGCTGAGGAATCGCCGTCCCCATGATCGGGGCGGCGATTTTTCAGAGTCATTGGTGACCGGTGATTGGTTTTAAATGGCTTTGACTAATCACCCGTCACCAGTTACTGATCACCGAATTCCACAGTTGAGAGGGAACACCATGAGTGAACAATCAATGACAAAAGGCGTGGTTTTCGATATTCAGAAGTATTCCATGCACGATGGTCCCGGCGTGAGAACTCTGGTCTTCCTTAAGGGATGTCCGCTGCGCTGTAAATGGTGTTCCAATCCTGAAAGTATTTCCACCGCATATCAGGTAATGTGCCTGGCCGATCAATGTGTTTCCTGCGGCCGGTGCATCGATGTCTGTCCGTCCGGGGTCCACAAGATGGCAGCCGTCAGCAATGGTCCGCCGCTGCACCAGGTCGACCGTACCGCAACCTGCATCGGTTGCGGTGTCTGTGCGAGGAGTTGCCCTGCCAAGGCGTTGCGTATTGCGGGTAAGGAAATGACGGTGGACGAAGTGGTCAGCGTTATTATGGAAGATCAGTTTTTTTATCTCACTTCCGGCGGCGGGGTTACCATCGGTGGTGGTGAACCGACTTTTCAGCCGGCCTTCGCCGGTGCCATACTGCGCCAAGCGCGTCTCAATGGCGTGCATACCGCCATGGAGACCTGTGGCCAGTCAACCTGGGAGGTCTATCGGGATCTGGTTCCTTATACCGATCTGTTTCTTTATGATCTCAAGCATATTGATCCTGACAGGCATAAGGCCAATACCGGTGTCAGCAATGAACGGATTCTGGACAACCTCGCCCGCCTGCTTGAACTCGGTGCCAATGTGGTGGTAAGGATCCCATTGATCGCAGGTGTGAACGATGACATCGATGCGCTTTCCGGAGCCTTGTCCTGGCTTGAGAAAACCGCGAAGAAGGCGTCCAATCTTAAAGGGGTTGAGGTATTGCCTTACCACCGCCTGGGGGAAAGCAAATACCAGCAGCTGGATGAGGTCTATCCCATGGGTGCCACCACAGGGCATACGGACGATCAGTTGAAAGAGATCGAAAAAATTCTTTTGCAATTCAATCTGCCGACGCGTATCGTTAGGCACGGCTGATTGGCATCAGTCTTGCTGTTAAGCAGCGTGTGCATTTTATGCGAGGGGAGGCAAGTTTGCTCTTCTTCCGCCTTTGGCACGTTGACGTCAGCTCCATGTCAGAGTCTTGCTGCTGACTCTCTAATCTGTACGTAAAAATCCAGAACCTTGAAAATTCAAAGTATTAGGAGCGGTCTTCTGTCTGCGGCCAAGCACATTTGCGCCCGGCAGGGATGAGGATTAACGACGTTTTTTACTTGGGCAGGTTAGCAAGAGCTGTCCCATGGGAATCTTTGTTCTCTCTGTGGTTAATAATTTTGGCTAGATGTTGCCGATGGATAGTGTTATGTTTTTGAGCACGCGTGCCTTGTTTTTGGGAGAACCTGCAGGTACGTCCTGTTTGTTTTTTAATACCTTTAATCCTGCCAGGAAAAGGCGTCTTTTTAAACACCATTTTTCGGGCTTTTGCATGAGGTACCATTTTGGACAAGATCGATTGGACTCTCTGGTTACAGGCGGGTAACTTTCTGTTGTTGATTGTGATCATGGAGCGGTTGGTATATCGGCCGCTACTGGCGATTCTCGATCAGCGCCAGGTCCGTCAGGATAACGCTGTGCAGCGCAGCCGGGACCTGGAGGCACAGATTGCGCAGCAGCAAGACGCTTTTGACGCGCAGCTGTCCCATGCCAAGCTGCAGGCTCAGCAGGCACGTAGCGCGGCGTTGGAGCAGGCGCAAAAACAACAAGCTCTGCTGATCGGCGAAGCGCATGATCAGGCGATGGCAACTCTGGAGCGGGTTCGTCAAGAGGTTGCCGAACAACTTTCCTCGGAAGCCGGCCAATTGCAAAGCTATGCCGCGCGTCTCGGCGACGAAGTAGCCGAACGATTGTTGGGGAGGCCATTGTGATTAACACCGGACGATGGATGCGGATTGCAGGCCTGAACATTCTGGCGCTGTTGCTGGCGGGGGGCGCTCTGGCCAGTGAAGCGGGTGGCCATGGTGGCGGGCAGCTTAAGGATTTCCTGTATCGTTTGCTCGATTTCGGCATAACCTTTGGCGCGCTGTATTTCCTTTTGCGGGGACCGCTCAAACGGGCTCTTGGAGCACGCCGGCAACGGTTGTCGGATGAACTCGAACAGGCCCGCCAGATGCAGGCCAGTGCCGAGAGTCGATTTGCCGCCTGCCAGCAGCAACTGGCTGATGCCGATGCGCAGATTGCCAAACTTGCCGCCGCGTTGCAGGGGGAAAGTGAAATGCAGTGTCGCCGCATTGAAGAACAGGCGCAAAAATTGGCCGCGGACATTCGTGCCGAAGCGTCGCGCAGTGCCGAACGTGAAATTGCTGCAGCTCGAAAACAGCTGCACGCCGAAGCTGTGCGACTGGCCATGGAATTGGCCGAGGAACGCCTTAAACAACAAATGGTGCCCGAAGATCATGTGCGGATGGTTGACGAATATCTGCGCAAGACAGGGGAGTGACAGTGAAAATAACAGCAATATCAAGAAGATACGCCAAGGCGCTGGTCAATCTTGCGGCCCGGGACGGGCAACTTGAGGCGACCTTTGAGCAACTCGGCAGGTTGCAACAGGCGTTTGCCTGCGAACCGCGCCTGTTACCGCTGTTAAGCAGTCCGACATTGGCGGCCGATAAAAAAACCGGTCTTCTGACGGGACTGAGCAGCTACCTGCAACTGAACAAGACACTGAGCAATTTGCTGGGATTGTTGCAGCAACGCCAGCGGTTGGAATATTTCGACGCCCTGGTCGAGGCTTATCGGGAGCAAGCCGATGCACGGCTAGGAATTGTGCGCGCAAAGGTACAAAGCGCGCAACCTCTGGACGCAGAACAACGGCAGGCCATAAGTGCACAACTGGAAAAACGCTACGCCAAACAACCGGTGCTTGAACTGGTTGTCGATCCGGAACTCCTGGGTGGCGTTCGCATCGAAGTCGCCGGGCAGGTGCTGGACGGAACGCTGCGGTCCGGTCTGCGGCGGATGGCGGGATATCTTAATAAAGGGTGAAAGACGTTATGGACATCAAAGCAGAAGAAATCTGCGCCATCATCGAGCAGCAGATAGAAAACTTCGACCGCGAAATCGAAATCAGCGAAATGGGCACCATCATCTCCGTTGGCGACGGTATAGCTCGTATTCACGGCCTTAGTCGGGCCATGGCGGGTGAGCTGCTGGAGTTTCCCGGCGAGGTCATCGGCATGGTGCTCAACCTTGAGGAAGATAATGTCGGGGCCGCCATTT
>DIKU01000055.1:0-2189 GCA_002424645.1 Pelobacter sp. UBA5610
CGACATGTTAAAAACTCAAACTAATTATTGAAGTTCTCGGCTTGCGTCTGCGCTGAAATGCGTCACTCCATTCCGAGAGCCAGGGGGATGCCGTCTCACATTGTCTCCCGATCTCTTATCTTGCATTGAAGCGGCCTTGGCCGCTTTTACTTTTAGTGTGTGCGGAGTTCGCCATGACCGGCTTTTATTTTATGCTGATCGCTGCCTACCTGATCGGTGCCATTCCGACAGGTGTCGTTCTCACCCGTATGTTCGGGGCGACCGACATTCGCAATTCAGGTAGCGGCAACATCGGTGCAACCAATGTCTACCGGGTAGCCGGCAAGAAACTCGGCATCCTGACATTGCTTGGCGATGCACTCAAAGGTGCGATACCCGTATTGATTGCAATGAAACTGCTGGCCCTTGGAGAAGCTCAAGTCGGAGCCGTCGCTGCAGCAGCTTTTATCGGACATTGCTACCCGGTATATCTGGGTTTCAAAGGCGGCAAAGGCGTCGCCACCGCCCTTGGCATTTTCCTGGTCCTTTCTCCCCTGGCCGTCCTCGGCGCATTTGTACTTTTCGCCTTGTTGTTGTGGAAATGGCGCTATGTCTCCCTCGGTTCCATCACCGCAGCCGCCGCGATTCCACTTCTGGTATGCTTAACCGGTGGAAACCTAAGCCTGATAGTGACCACACTGTTCATCAGCCTGATAGTTATCATACGCCATCATCAGAATATCCAACGGCTGCTCAACGGCAGCGAAAACCGATTCAAGGCTTGAAGCCCGGTTGGCCGCTTTGATCACGTAGCGGTCTTGTCCGAGCCAGCCTCAAGGAGTTATGAAAATACGTCCTCTACTATTATGTGGCGTCGCCGTGTTCGTAACGGCAACGTTAGTATTTGGCATGCCTTTAGGCCTGTTTGTCCTGCGCCCAGTTCTCCCCAAACAGCCTAAAATCATCTCCATCCAGCAAGGTCAGTCTTTTAATCAGATTGCCAACAAGCTGGAAAGTGAAGGCATTGTAAGCAGCGCCTTTAACCTTAAAATCCTTGCGATGCTGCGGGGCGATGCGCGCCACATCCAAGCCGGTGATTTTAATTTTGCCGCAGCCAGCAGACCCGGCCGGGTACTGGATCGTTTGATAAAAGGCGATACCCTGCGGTTACGGGTTACCTTCCCCGAAGGTCTGACCGTTGCGCAGATCGCCGAACGCCTTGCAGACGCCGGCTACACCGATCATAAGGAGTTCGTGCGCCTGGCGATGGATCCTGCCTTTGCGCAGAAACTCGGCATCGATGCGCCCAACCTGGAGGGCTACCTGTTTCCTGAAACCTACAGATTCGGTGCCAATTTGCCAAGCCGCCACCTGCTGCGCTTCATGGTCGATCAATTCAATAAACACCTGTCGAATGATTGGCTGGAAAAGGCGGCTGCTCAAGGCCTTAACCTTCAGCAAGTAGTGACGCTGGCATCCATCATCCAAAAGGAAACCGCAAAACTTTCGGAAATGCCGATTATTTCTGCCGTATTCCACAACCGCCTCAAGCGCAACATGCCCCTGCAGGCGGATCCGACGGTTATTTACGGTATCGAAAATTTCAACGGCAACCTTACCCGACGTGACCTGCGCACTCACACCCCTTACAATACCTACACACAGCGCGGTTTACCTGCGGGTCCCATCGCGAACCCCGGCGCCAAGGCTTTGCGTGCAGCAGCCAATCCGGCTAACGTTCCCTACCTTTATTTTGTCTCCCGAGGCAACGGCAGCCACGAGTTTTCCCGCAGCCTGCAGGAACACAACAACGCCGTACGCCGATTCCAACTGCGCTTAGCGCAAGCAGACACCAATTAACGGCGATACGGACCAATTGACATTCAAGAAAAGCAGCAGACGTCAATAATCGGTCCTTATAATTTGGCGTCATTTGAATTCAAAAAGGGGAACGGCATGGCCGTTCCCCTTTGTTATTACGCCGCAGCAACCCGTTACTATTTTCCCAACAGCCCCCTGACCGCCTGAAGCACATCGGACGGCAGCACCACCATCTTGGCATTGCCTGAGGCTGAGAGATCACGTACGGCCTTGACGTACTGCTCACCGAGCAGATAAGTGGCCGGCAACTGGTTGTCCCCAATGGCCTGGGTAACCCGGATGATAGCCTCACGGGTAGCATCCGCCATGATCATTTTCGCCTCGGCATC
>DIKU01000055.1:2223-3569 GCA_002424645.1 Pelobacter sp. UBA5610
GCCCCCTCGGCATTGAGTACTGCCGCAACTTTCTTGCCTTCGGCTTCGGTAATGGCCGCCCGGCGCGTACGTTCGGCTGCGGCCTGCTGTTCCATGGCCATCTGCATGGTCTGGGAAGGCTTGATATCCTGAATTTCTACTGTTTTAACCACGATGCCCCATGCGGAGACATCATCGGAAATCGACTCCTTGAGCCGAGCCTTGATCATATCGCGAGAACTGAGGGCGTCATCCAGGTTCATCTCACCGACGATGCTACGCAACGATGTCTGCACCAGATTGGTAATGGCGATCCGATAATTATCAATGCCGTACACCGCTTTGGGCGGATCAATAATACTGATAAAGGCGATGGCGTTGGTCATGATGACGGCATTGTCTTTGGTGATCACCTCCTGGCTGGGGATATCGAGGGAAATATCCTTGGTCAATACCCTGTAGGCGATCACATCCAGATACGGTATGACAAAATTAAGTCCGGGATTAAGCACCTTATGGTATTTCCCCAGGCGCTGCACCACAAACTTGTGCCCCTGGGGAACGATGCGAACCCCGAGAAAGATGGTGATAAACACCATCAACATCACCACGATGGCCAACATAAACTCCATGGAACACCTCCCCGGTTAAGATATTGGAGAAAACAAAAACCCGCCATGAAACAAAAACGGCCTCCCTGCCCGCCATGGCAAAAAGGCCAACATCCGATCCCTACTTCTTGGTCACGCGCAATACGTGCCCATCTATATCCAGCACCCTGGCTTCGTCCCCAGGGACCAAAGACACATCACAAATACAGGGCCACTCCTCATCGCCGAGCAAAGGTACGACAAAACGGATCCGACCCTTGCCGTGGGGAGGTTGAACGGCCTGCACCACAATACCGACTTCGCCGACAATGGCATCTTTGGACATGCCCGCCTTGGTGCGATCCGCCATGTGCGGCTTGAGCCAGCGGAACCAGAGTACTGTGCAGACGGTCGAGGTTGCGGCCCAAAGCAGCAATTGCCCTGAAAAAGACAGCGCAGGGAACACCCGCATAACCAACCCGACGCAGCAGGCACCAAGCCCGAACCAGACAATGGTAAAGGATGGGATCACCAGTTCCAGCATCACCAGCACCAGCCCGAACACCATCCAGTGCCACCACAAAATACTTTCCATAAACCCTCCAGTTGAAAAGACAGGTTCAGAACGCACCCACTCTACGTCTTGTTAATGAACACTTCGCGCGGTCGACTGGTGCCGTCCGAAGGGCCGACAATTCCCTCCTGTTCCATCTTTTCGATCATGCGCGCAGCACGGTTGTATCCAACACGCAACCGCCGCTGTAACATGGAAATGGA
>DIKU01000055.1:3638-6241 GCA_002424645.1 Pelobacter sp. UBA5610
GCCTCCAGAATTGAAGCATCGTACTCAGGCTGGCCATGCTTGGACAGAAACTCGACCACCCGCGAAACCTCGTGCTCGGATACGAAAGCACCGTGAACACGGGTCAAAGCACCGGTCCCCGGTGGTAGAAACAGCATATCCCCCATGCCCAGGAGGTTCTCGGCGCCCATTTGGTCCAGGATGGTGCGCGAATCGATGCGGGAAAAAACCTTAAAAGAGATACGGGTCGGCAGGTTGGCCTTGATCAGGCCGGTAATGACATCGACACTCGGACGCTGGGTTGCCAGAATCAGATGGATACCGGCAGCGCGGGCCATCTGGGCCAGACGAGCGATCGACTCCTCGATTTCGCGCCCTGCGACCATCATCAGGTCGGCCAGCTCGTCGACGATCACCACGATACGCGGCAGATGACCATGCTCAAGAACTTCGCCGTCCTGCACAAATTCCGCCACGGGTATATCTTCGTCGCCATCCTCGTTATCAACCGGCGCGGGGACTGGCTGTTTGGCATCTTTAAGCAGGCGTTTGTTGTATCCGTCGATATCACGAACCCCCTTGTCCGCCATCAGTCGATAGCGACGCTCCATTTCCCTCACGGCCCAGGCAAATGCCATGGCAGCCTTTTTGGGGTTGGTCACCACCGGCAACAACAGATGCGGCACCCCTTCGTAAATGGATAGCTCAAGCATCTTGGGATCGATGAGAATGATACGCACATCTTCGGGCGAGGAACAATACAACAGCGACAGGATCATGGTGTTGACGGACACCGATTTACCGCTGCCGGTGGCGCCGGCCACAAGAAGATGAGGCATTTTTGCCAGGTCGGATACCACCGTATGCCCGAAGATATCCTTGCCCAGCGCCATGGGGAGCCGCCCGCCGAATTTCTGGAATTGCTCGGCGGTTAGAATCTCCTTGAGATAAACCGTTTCCCGCTGTTTGTTGGGGATCTCGATACCGACCACCGGACGGCCGGGAATAGGCGCGACAATGCGGATGGCGATGGCCGACAAAGCCATGGCCAAATCGTCGGCCAATCCGGCAATTTTGTTAACCTTGACCCCCGGGGCCGGAGCGAATTCATACATGGTGACGACCGGCCCCGGCTTGACTTCGGAAACCTCCCCGTCGACACCAAAATCCTTGAGTTTTTTCTCCAGAATACGGGCATTCATGGCCAGAGCTTCACGATCTACAGGCAGAGGCCCTTCATCTTCGTGATCCAGCAAGGTCAACGGCGGCCGTTGATAATTGCCGATGCACTCGATAAAATCAAACACCTCCTGAACCGGCTTCTCCAACTTTTTCGGTTTCGGTTTGACTGGCGCCGCAGCAACCTTTTCCGCAGGGACGATAACAGGACCCGCAACGATATTGGCGCGATTTATACGGGCGGCTTCCTTGCGATGGGCCCGTTGCTGCCGGCGGTTTTCCAGAAACGCCCCCCAACGCGCCAGAGCCCGGTCCATCATCAAGACCAGAGAAAAGCGTACCGCGAGCATCAGAGAGACAAGCATAAACACGATCAGCAAAATGACCGCGCCGGCGGTATTGACGCCGGAGGTCAAAAGATTTGCCAAAAGCCGCCCCGCCAATCCTCCAGCTTCCCCAATCGGTTCGCCAAACCACGACACTGTGCCGAACTGCAGGGCGATAAGCCCGTCGAGCGAGAGCAAAAAACCAGCAAAAGCCGCTACCCGCAACCATCGAAAATGGATTTGCCTGCAAGCGAAATAGTGCCACGCCAGGGCGAACGCCCCCAGGGGCAACAGTAACGCCGCAAGACCGAATCCTTGAAACAGCAGGTCCGCCAGATAGGAACCGACAACCCCTGCGAGGTTATGGGTACCGGCAGATCGGGAGGCATTAAAGGATGGGTCCCCCGCGTTGAAGGAAACAAGCGCCAGCAGCAAAAAAATACCCGCGGCCAGCCAGAAGACTCCCAGCAACTCCTGCATGAACCGTTCTTTGAATGTTACAGCCGATTTTATGGTCTGTTCCTTACTCATAATACGCCTCTGACTTTGGACAACAGTGACGGTTGATAGCCCACCCCGATCAAATCCGATACCGCCATCACACCGCTTAACACATTAAAGAAACCACAGCAAGAAACATACCTTTTCACCTTGCTATACAAGTCAAGGGTCGGCGATGGTAGACATCGCGGTGATCCATGGACAACATATCGAGAACCGTCGGGCTGATTGAATCCAGGCAAGGATCGGGAAACAACGAGATAAACAGTAGAAACGTGGTGAATCCTTGCACCAATTGCATCAGGATAGCATGCGGGAAACGCATTGGCACGGGGTATTTCATGCCACCACTGTCCACTATTGCTCGAGAATTATCGGCAGGATAAGTGGCCGCCGCTCAATGGTGCGATTAAAAAACCGCCGCAGGCATTTGCGAACCTCAACCTCCAGGGTTTCTCGCTCGCAGGCTGTCTCCGCAGCGACCTCCGCAAGAGTCGCGCAGAGCTGCTGTCTTGCCTCATCCAGAATATCCGTTTCGTCTTCGGCAACAAAGCCGCGCGACAGCAACTCCGGACCATACAGGATACTGCCGTTCGAAGAACTGACGGTGAGCAATGC
>DIKU01000055.1:6390-8146 GCA_002424645.1 Pelobacter sp. UBA5610
TCCTTGGCGATACCCATGCTGTGCGCCAGCGCAGCATGCTTCACCAGATGCCGATATTCACCATGGATCGGAACAAAGTACCGGGGCCGCACCAGGGACACCACCATCTTGAGTTCTTCCTGGCTGGCGTGTCCCGACACATGAACTTCACTGGTCGTTTCATAAAAGACTTCAGCGCCACGCCGGTACAGGTGATTGATCAGACGGTTGATGGCCTTTTCGTTGCCGGGGATAAACTTGGAGGAAAGGATAACCGTATCCCCTTCATCCAGGGGCAACGGTTTGAACTCGTCCATGGACATGCGCACCAGGGTACTCTGGGCTTCGCCCTGGCTGCCGGTGGTCAAAACCACCACACGGTGTGGGGGCAGATCCCGCGCCTGGCGGACATCGATCAACACATCATCAGGGATTTTGAGATAGCCCAGGTCCCGGGCGATACGCGTATTGGCCTCCATGCTACGCCCGGTGATCACAACTTTGCGCCCGCAGTTGACCGCTGCTTGCACAACCTGTTGAATACGGTGGATATTCGACGAAAAGGTGGCGACGACCACCCGTTTACGGGCTCGCGGCATAATCTCGGCAAACGCGGCCGCCACTTCCCGCTCCGACAGGGTAAACCCCTTTTTCTCCACATTGGTGGAATCGGAAAGCAGCAGCAATACGCCTTCCTCACCGTATGCCGTCAATCGAACAAGATCGGTGGGCTGGTCATCAACCGGGGTCTGATCCAGTTTAAAATCCCCGGTATGGACCACCCATCCCGCCTCGGTACGGATCGCCACACCATAGCCGTCGACGATGGAATGCGCCACGCGAAACAGTTCGACATGAAACGCCCCGAGTTCGAGCGCCGTGCGCGGCGCCACCGCAACCAGGTCGGCCCGTCCGAGAAGTTCGTGCTCCTCCAGCCGATGACGCAACAGCCCCAGAGTCAGCGGAGAACCGTAAACAGTGGGAAAACCGAGCTTCTGAAGCAAAAACGGCACCGCACCGATATGATCCTCATGACCGTGGGTGAGCACCAACCCCCGGATACGATCAAGGCGCCCTTCCAGACAGCTGATGTCGGGAATGACCAGATCGATACCCGGCATGTGCGGCTCGGGGAACATCAGACCGCAGTCGATAAGCAGCAGGTCGCCCCGATATTCCACCGCCATCATGTTCAGGCCGATTTCCCCCAGCCCTCCCAGCGGCAGAATACGCACGGCATCGGGCGGCAACGCCGCAGGCACCGTGGCAAACGCCTCGGTCATGATTGCAAAGCCTTCTCCACTACGGCTTCGATGGGGGCGCGCACTTCTTCCAGAAGGGTGGTACGCTCTTGGACCTCCCGGCCTGCGGTTTGCACCGCCGGGAAAATCGTCACATGGACCACACCGCCACGAATCCAGCGGCTATGCTTCGGCATCACGTCGCGGCTTCCGGTAACAGCGATAGGCACGATAGGCGCTTGCGCCTGAATCGCCAGAGTAAAACTTCCGGCCTTGAATTCCTTAAGGTGGCCATCCGGCGAACGCGTACCCTCGGGGAAAATCACCACTGAATTTCCCTGTGAAATCCGCTCAATGGCATGACGCATGCTCTCAACGCTCTTCTTGCGGTTGGAACGATCCACGGGGATATACCCGGACCGACGCATGGTCATCCCAAACAGGGGAATATGAAACAGTTCTTCCTTGGCTACCCAACGAAAATGACCGGGCAACACTGAAAACAGTGCGAGAATATCGAAATTGCTCTGGTGATT
>DIKU01000020.1:0-349 GCA_002424645.1 Pelobacter sp. UBA5610
ACCTGGCTGGCGCGTTACGGGCAGTTTTACCAGAACCACCTGGTGGCGCACGTCAATCCCTTCAACCCGGTTTTCCAGCAGCATTTTGTCGCCCTCAAAGAGGCGGCTCTGGCTCGTGGCGTATTGCCTGCCCAGGTTGAGGGCAAAGTGATGGCGCTGATATACGGCGAAGTACGCCGCCAGGCCGGGGTGCAATCGTATAACCGGATTTTCTGGTTGCTGGGCGCGATGTATCTGATGATGATACCGCTTGTGTTCCTGTTGAAGCGCGAGAAAAAAGCCTGATCGACCAGCAGGGTGGCATGCCGCCCTGGTTGGATATCGCCTTAGCCAAAGGCTCGTCCGGAGA
>DIKU01000020.1:401-2458 GCA_002424645.1 Pelobacter sp. UBA5610
ATATTTTTTCTACCACCGGCACGCATCTCCTGATATCTTCTGCCTATCTGAAAACCTCTTTTGTATTCGAGTTAATCATGGACAAAGAAGCGCTTCGTATCCAGATCGTCACCCGCTTGGAGGCCGATTACGCACTGCAGTTGCAGGCCGCAAAAGCCGCCCATGCCACCGCCACCCACGACGAGAATATCCCCGACAACAAATACGCCACCCTGGGCCTGGAAGCATCCTATTTGGCTCAGGGATATGCCAATCGTGCCCAGGAAATTCTGCATGCGTTGAATGCGTTTCGGCACCTGACCCTGCAAAACTTTTCTGAAAAGTCGCGGATTCGCCTGACGGCGCTGGTGCAACTGGAAGATGAAGAGGGGCAAACCAGGCTGGTTTTTCTCGGTCCGGCTGCGGGTGGTTTGCGCCTGGAGTATGATAAGCAAGAGATCATGGTTATTACGCCCGCGTCTCCTCTTGGCATGGAATTGATTGGCAGGCAGTGCGGTGATACGGTAGAAATTACAAGCGACGCTGTCCGGGAATACGAGATTATTTCGGTCTGTTGATGTGCGTTGAAGGCTTACGATTTTACACGGTTTCACTCGTTTTCCAGACCCCATTTTTCATAGGGGAGCCTCTTTTTCTGCACAGGTAAGGATCTTCGGTAGAGTTTGTTCCATCCTCCCGAAGGAACCGCTCATGCCAGTCCTCAAGTCCGTGCAACATCTGGTTCACCCCACCTTCAAATTATCTGCTACAATAGAACCTGTTAAGGGATCCGCCCATGCGTGATCCTTATTTCATTAGTGCAATATTCTGTGCTGGCGACAAAGAAAGGTGTCCCCAATGGGAGAGGCAATCAGCCAACCGGCCATGATAAATATTCTTGACTGGTTAGTGGGTATAGAGGACAGGGCGGCGAGTTTTTACGAGCAGGCCGCAGCCGTCTTTACGGAGGATAAAACGTTTTCCGCGTTTTTGTTGCATTTGGCTGCTGAAGAGTCGGAGCACCTTGCGTTGCTGTCGGGCGCAATAGATCATAGGGCACAGGAAATTATCTCCGGCGCTTGTTTCTCTCTCGATGACACTATACGGCGAAGCGTCGAGGCTCCTTTTGATCGCGGGCATGATTTGATGTGCAAGGGTGAGCTGACAAAACAGGCCATTGCCGGCGTTATTGCGGAGGCCGAATACTGCGAGTGGAATGAAATATTCCTCTATGTCATTGATACCCTCAAGGGGCAAGGCCGGGAGTTTCAGAAAGCCGTCGCTGAAATTGAGCAGCATCGGAAAGAGATTGAAACCTTCATCTCATCGTTTACGTGGGGGGCGCAGATATTGACTCGCCTCGGGCGTCTGCGCCAAGTATGGAGACGGCGAATTCTTGTGGTGGAAGATGATCCCGTCATTGCAAACCTGCTCAAATGCCTGCTTATGGACGAGGCGGAGGTGGTGCTTGCCCAGGACGGCGTAACTGGTCTCGATTTTATTCGGGATGGGCATTTCAACGTGGTTGTGTCCGATGTGGAAATGCCGAATCTTGATGGTATTGCACTGTACAGACAAGCCCTGGAGATCGATCCTGATCTGAAGAGACAATTTGTTTTCTTTTCGGGTACCCGCAAGCCGGAGCACCATAAGTTTTTTCAGTCGGAGAATCTTGTTCTGCTGCCTAAGCCTTCGCCGATGGGTCGCCTTCGCAAAGTCATTTATGAGGTGGCCGATGCAGAGGGCTGAACGCTTCGATAGAAAGCGTGCTTTTTAGGATCATGCCTCTTGATGATCCCCGCCTATGTAAACTTGCTATCTTTCTGTGTCGGAGGGGGCATCAAAAAAATGGCGGTTGCGGTTTTTTGGACGCCATTTTAGTGACGCTTCTTTTTGAATGCGCTATTTAAAGTCTTAAGTGGCCGATAAATAATATGATTTCTCATGTCAATAGGCGGAAAGTTTAAATTTCTGAGATTTACGCGCCTATGCAAAAGAGTTTTCCAATAATATGCCGTCATTAAAATGGCGCTTATGCAAGATATGAAGGAATGGTCTTTCCCTTTGAAAAGATCTTT
>DIKU01000020.1:2483-2806 GCA_002424645.1 Pelobacter sp. UBA5610
TGTAAAGGGCTTTTGGCATACATGATGAACAGTATCCATGGCAACACGCGATTAAAAACCATCGCCAACGATGTTTGTAATCACAACCATGGAGGACTAAACAATGAAATGTCCCAAGTGCAAAGGAAAAATGTATACCGAAAAATTTTATGACTATGTTCGCGCCTTCGAGGCCTGGAAGTGTATTTGTTGTGGCGAGGTCATTGATTCTACCATCATTTCCAATCGCGCTCGCAGTACCAACCTTCATTTGGGATAAGTTTTTTTTCCTGATACACCGCAGATATGTCCTTCCTTTGGGAGGTTTAAAAAACCCTGGTCAT
>DIKU01000020.1:2891-4907 GCA_002424645.1 Pelobacter sp. UBA5610
AGGTGCCAGGAAGCAACAACTTTTTCGGTAGAGCGAAGCGCGGGCGAATCAAAGGATTACGCGTGGCTTTGTTGCAAAGTTTTCAATTCCAATAGGCATAACAAAGCACGAGCCGCCGGGTCTCATAGACTTGGCGGCTCGCGTATTTTACGGCCAAATACTCAATATAATAGGCATCGCGCTTGCTGATCAGGCGGTAAATGTTGGGAACAGAAAAGTTGGCGCTTATTTTTGACCGGTGATCGCCTGAGCGATATTGAAACAATATCCGCCAATGCGTTCGAGGTAGGCCATGATGTCGATGTACCACAGGCCCGGCTCAATGGAACAGTTACGTTCCTGCAAGCGCTGGATTTTTTCCATGCGCATTTTATTGAACTGGAGGTTGATACCGGTTTCGTGTTTATAGGCCTGTTGCATGAAGGTCTCATCAGGTGCTTGGATCTGTTCAATTATCAGGTCCAGAAAGTCCAGTACCCGTTGAGACATCTCTTCCAGATCCTGGATGGAATAGTCGGAAAAAAGCAGCTTGTTTTCGAATAATTTTTCGGACAGGTGCGCCAGGTGTTCCACCGCATCTCCGATTTTTTCAATATTGTTGGCCATGCGGAAAAAACTGTGGATTTCCTTGGCCGACTCATCGTTTATCTCAAGTTGGTAGATTTTTATCAGATAGTGGGTGATTTCCGTGCGGGCCTGATCGAGCCATTTTTCCTGCGCCTTCCAGCCGGTCATCATATCCGGATCGCGGTGTTTAATGGCCGGGATGACGGTTTCAAGCGTTTTGCGCGCGGTTTTGGCCATTTTGAGAATCTCGCTGCGAACCTGGGTCAGGGCTGCAATAGGAGACTCGTCATAAAAGTCGTTGAACTCCGGGATGGGGACAGCATCGGTTGGCTCTTTTTTCTTTGGTGAAAACTTGATCGCCACCTTGACCAAGGTTGGCAGAAAAAACAGAAAGACCAAGGCATTGGTAATGTTGAACAGTGTGTGGCCGTTGGCCAGATAACGTCCAATATTGACGTATTCGCTGTTGACCATGGCATTGACCGGGCCAACCCCTGGCATGAAAAACAGGGTCGCTTTTTCGACAAAACCAACAAAGTATGGAAAGATCAACACCATAATCCCTACGCCGATGACGTTGAACAGGGTATGCGCACGCGCAGCCCGATGGGCTTCTATATTGGTGGTGCCCAGAGTGGCGAGTTCGGCTGTAATGGTGGTGCCGATGTTTTCGCCGAGAACCAGAGCGATGGCGGCGGGGAAGCTCAGCAGTCCCTGGGTCGCCATCGTCATGGTCAGGCCCACGGTCGCCGAGGAAGATTGCACTGCCATGGTCAACAGTGCGCCGGTCAATACGCATAAAAGCAGGCCACCCGTGGTGCTTGGATCAAAACGGGTAAAAAAGGACAGAAAGGTCGGGTCGGTTCGAAGAGGTTTAAGTCCTTGGGTCATGGTCTCCATGCCTAAAAACAGCAGACCGAATCCAAGGATAACCTCGCCTGCATATCTGAATTTTTTCTGTTTGGCAAAAAATCGCATCGATACGCCCAAGGCGACCGCCGGCAGGGACAGACTCGATAATTTGAAGGCGATTAACTGCGACGTTACGGTGGTGCCGATATTGGCGCCCAAAATAACACCAACCGCCTGATGCAAAGACAATAGCCCGGCACTGACAAAACCGATCAGCATGACCGTCGTTGCCGAAGACGATTGCACCATGGCTGTCACCAGAGTACCGGTGGCGCATCCAACTACACGATTGGCCGACAGGGTGCAGAGAATTTTCTTGATGCGGGGTCCGGCGGCCATCTGCAGGCCTTCGGTCATGGTTTTCATGCCCAGGATAAACAGGCCCAATCCACCAATGGTTTTGATGAGAATTTCAACGAAAAGCAAAATTCTGTCTCCTTGTTGAGGGGATGTTTCGAAATCTCATGGACGATAGCTATCCGCCGGCTTGTCGAACCTTTTGGAACTACTTGGTTTTTGGAACGTATGGAGCATAAG
>DIKU01000020.1:5077-9711 GCA_002424645.1 Pelobacter sp. UBA5610
TTGACGATCGGTTACAGCAGGGTTATGGTTATCAACGATGCTGCTTCGTCTGCGTGAAGCCTGATACCCCTCTTGGAGGATATATGAAAATTAAAATTTTCATCGCCGTTGCGCTCGGGCTGGTCGTGATTCAGTTTGTGCCTTATGGGCGCCAGCATACCAACCCTCAGGTGACACAGGAACCGGCCTGGGATTCGCCAAGAACTCGCGAACTGTTTTTTCGTGCCTGCGGCGATTGCCACAGCAATGAAACTGTCTGGCCGGGATACAGCAACGTGGCGCCTGTCTCGTGGCTGGTTCAGCACGATGTGGAGCATGGCAGGAAGATGTTCAACGTGTCGGAGTGGGGGCGTTCCGGAAAGAATAAGGGGGATGAAGCTGCCGAGCAATTCCGGGATGGCGAAATGCCGCCCCGGTTTTATTTGCCTTTGCATCGGCAAGCCCGTTTGAATGCCGAGGAACGCAAAGAGTTTTCCGCCGGATTGCTCGCAACGTTTGGTGAAGAGCGCTGATGGTTTTACCAAGCGAATGAAATTTGCATCCGGATGCAGGAATGCCTTCAGGGCCCCTACGCAGTAAAGGAGTGCGGTCATGACCCTCGCGAATGTTCAGGCGTTTTTCATGTGGTGTACCATTATCGATGGCGGTCTGCTGGTATTTTCAGCTCTGATCTGCGGCTTTGCCGGGGACTGGATCTACCGTATGCACGGCTCATTATTCTCCCTGCCCCGTGATTCTTTCAACGTAGTGCTTTACGCGTTCCTCGGAGTGTTCAAAATCTTGTTTCTTGTTTTCAACCTGATCCCCTATCTGGCTTTGCTGATCGTGACCTGAATGGCGCAAGTCCGGCTAGTTATTTTCTCTGCGGAGCATTTCGGTAAAGCCATTCTCGGGCAATGGGGTGCTGAAAAAGTATCCTTGATAGCTGTCGCAACCGCATTCACGCAGGAAATCGAGTTGTTCTTTGGTTTCCACTCCCTCGGCCACGGCCTGTAGCCCCAGGCTGTGGGCAATGGCGATAATACTCGTGGTTACGGCCGCAGCACTGGAATCGTTCGCGACATCGCTGATGAAAGAGCGGTCGATTTTAAGGCAGTCGACGGGGAAGCGTCGCAGGTAGTTCAGTGATGAATAGCCGGTACCGAAATCATCCAGTGACAGGCTGACACCAAGGATATTCAGGTGCTGCATGGTTGACACCGCGGATTGAGGGTCGCGCATAATCATGCTTTCCGTCAGTTCCAGTTCCAGCAGATGGGGTGGCAGCGCGGTTTCCTGCAGGATACGCTGCACTGTTTCGACCAGATCATCTTTGCGAAACTGGCGTGCGGAAAGATTGGCCGCAATCGGTACAACCGACAGTCCTTGCTCCTGCCATGCTTTAATCTGCTTGCAGATGTTTAGCAACACCCATTCCCCAATGGGTTGGATCAGGCCGGTTTCTTCAGCCAGTGGGATGAAAATTCCGGGCATGATCATGCCGCGTACCGGGTGTTTCCAGCGTAATAAAGCTTCTGCTCCAATGATTCTGCCCGTTTCCAGACAAACCTTGGGCTGGTAATGCAGCAGCAGTTCATTGCGCTCGACGGCCCGCCGCAGGTCGGTTTCCATTTCCATCACTTCATGCACCACCAGGTTCATCTCCGGTGCATAAAGACGGAAGGAGTTGTTTTCCTCCTTGGCCCGGTACATGGCGATGTCCGCGTTGCGGATCAGCGTTTCCTCGTCGTTGCCATCCTGCGGGTAAATACTGATGCCGAGGCTGGCGGTTATGGTTATCTCCCGATCTTCGATTTTGACGGGGGCGGTAATGTTGTCGAGGATTTTTTTCGCCACTTTGCCGACATCCTCTTCATTTGCCAGTTCCGCAAGCAGAATGACGAACTCGTCTCCCCCCAGCCTTGCCACCGTGTCTGCCCCGCGAACCGATTCTTTCAGCCGGTCGGCAATGATTTGCAGCAGACGGTCGCCAAAGCTGTGGCCGAGGCTGTCGTTAATGATTTTAAAACGATCGAGATCGAGCAGCAGGACGGCTACCAGACGCCCTGAGCGTTTGGCAAACAGAATGGATTGTTCGAGACGGTCCTGCATGAGGGCTCTGTTGGCCAGCCCTGTCAGGTCATCGTGGGTGGCAAGGTGATGCAGCTGTTCCTCATAGCGCTTGCGGTCGGTAATATCCTCTTTAATCGCCAGGAAATGGCTGATATCGCCGGCCTCATTGCGTACCGGAGAAATGGAGGCATGTTCCCAGAATAAAGTTCCATCCTTGCGCCGGTTATGGAATTCTCCGTGCCATTCCCGGCCGGCGATGATCGCTTCCCAGAGCCTGCTGTAGTCTTCTTGAGACGTTTCCCCGGATTTGAGAATGCGCGGATTTTTACCGCGCACTTCTGCCATGGTGTAGCCGGTAATCTGCGAGAATTTGGGGTTGGCGTATTCAATCAGCCCCTGGGTGTCGGTCAGTACAACCGCCGCGGGACTTTGTTCTACAGCCTGTGAAAGTTTGCGCAGTTCATCTATGTGTCGTTTGCGTTCGGTAATATCGCGGGCAAAGGAGTAGGATAGCAAACGCCCCTCGTATTCCAGGTAATTTATCGTCACCTCAACGGGGAAGGTGGTGCCGTCCTTGCGTTTGTGCAGGGTTTCAATCGTGCCGGCTCGGAGGGCGAGCAAGTTTTTGCGGTGTTGCATCCAACTCTCCGGAGAGAAGGTGGGATCGATATCAAAGATGGATAAAGCATGCAGTTCCTGGCGTGTGTAGCCAAGGCTTTCACATGCCTGCTGATTGGCTTCCTGAATGTTGCCATTTTCATCGATGCGGTAGATGCCGATGGCGGCGTGGTCGATGCAGAACTGTGCGAGGCGCCAACCTGCCTGTGCCTTCTTGCTTGCGGTGATATCCTGGGCGATACCAAGGAATCCAATGATTTCATTGCGGGGCGAGCGCATGGCGGTAATCACCAGCGACACGGTTATCTGCTCCCCGTCCTTGTGCACATAGGTCCATTCCCGATGCTCGGCATCGGTGATGGTGGCCCGGACCATGAAGTCGGCGAAGTTCGAGATGGGGCGCTCACTGCCGGCACTCAGTTCGGCGTAACAGGTTTGTAATTCCGAATCCAGGTGAAATAATGTGGGTGTCTGAATGCCGACCATTTCTTCGGCCTTGTAACCCAGCATTTTTTCGGCACCACGGTTGAAAACAGTGATAATGCCCTGTGGGTCGGTGGCGATGATGGATACTTCGGAGGCGGCGTTGAGTACCCCTGCCAGCAGTCGGGAGGTGCGCTCGATTTCTGCCGATGCAGCCTTTTGCTCCTCAAACAGGCGTTGCAAGGTCAAGCGGGCATGCTGTGCTTCGTCGAGCATGCGCGCTTTTTCGGCCTCCGCCTGGCGTTTAAGTTCATCGGCCAGTCTGCGTTCTGTGATATCGGTAAAAGTCCCCAGCATACGCAGGGGCTGGTCCTGATTATCGCGCTCTACCAGCTTGCCTAAGGAAAGAATCCATTTCCACTGTCCGGTGCTTGTCTGCTGACGGAATTCCGCACAGAATTCTTCGGTTTTGCCTGCAAGGTAATCGCGATAGGCCGCCAACGCCAGTGGCCGGTCTTCGGGATGCATACGCGCCATCCAGCTGGCGTTGGTTTCCTTGAAGTCTTTAGGGTCGTAGCCGAGAATCAGAGCATATTCCGCGTTGACAATAATGGCGCCGGTCTGCACATTGAGATCGTACAGCCCCTGCTGGGAAGCCTTCAGCGTCATGCGTAGGCGTTCTTCGCTGGCTTGCAACGAGATGGACATCTGGTCACGACGCTTGCGGATGACCATCAAGGTGCCCAGCATGGCGGTGGCAAGGGGGTAGATAAGGATGACCGGCAGGGTGATTTGTCGCAGGACCTGCTGAGCGGTGGCCCATGGCAGCAACAACATGAAGGCCAGCATGACGATATGGACCACGACCCCGAAAAGGTAAAGCTGCCGCCAGGAAAGCTCTTCGGTCCCCCGGCGGTTCAGGTGCTTCCACAGGATTCCCAGGGTTCCGGAGGCTGCGATTACTCCGGCCCCGACGCCGGCGGCCGCTCCGCCCTGCCACAGGCGAAAGGTCGCAGTCAAAATCATGGCCAGGGTCGTGGGGATGGTGCCAAAAAAAAGACCGGATATGCCCAGCAGCACGGATCGGGTGTCAAACACGATTCCCGGTACGAATTGCCAGGGCGTAAGCATGATCGTGATGCCCAGCAGACCAAGGGTCATCCCGACGAAAACCTGTACCACCCGGTTTTGCCTCAGGCGGTAGCGGCTGGTCATCACGTCATAGATGAAGGCCATCGCCAGCAGCAGCGCGGCATTTTTGATCAGTGCGAGAAAGACATTTTCCATTATACGCGGTCTCCGCAATGCCCAATTCAGCACCGGGCGGCAGATCGTGGATTTAATAAAACCGGCGATGCCATTGGCAATTGTAAGAGCGGCAACAAAGGCTATGGTCATGCCGGAAGCGCGGTTGCATTCGCCGCCGGACCCTGAGTCACATATGACTGGGGGCGGGTTGCCAACCGTCAACCCGTAAGATTATGAAAAAAACGGGCCAAGTCTGAGCTTCTTTAGCGCTAGAGCATAACAATTTTGTTTTG
>DIKU01000009.1:0-859 GCA_002424645.1 Pelobacter sp. UBA5610
TGATTCTTGGTCTGGTGGGGCAGGTTCTGTTTTCCATGCGGTTTATTATTCAGTGGGTTTATTCTGAGAAGCGCCGACAGAGTGTCATCCCGACGGCATTTTGGTATTTCAGCCTCGGGGGCAGCCTGCTATTGCTGGTTTATTCCCTGTTGCGGCGTGACCTTGTGTTTACCCTCGGACAATCGACAGGGTTTCTTATTTATGGCCGCAATCTCTATTTTATTTATAAACAACGCAAAGAAAGTGCCCTTGCCTGACAGCTTTATCAGAATCAGGTCTTTTCTCTTTTCTTCTTTGTTTTCTCATGTGCTGGATTCCCGACGATTATGATGAATGATTCCAACTCTGCCGGTGTTTTTCTTCAACCTGAGTCCGATCGCGACGGGGTTTTTCGCCTGTTTTTCTGGCTTGTTTTTGCAGGATCCTTGCTGGTCTACGGGTGGGGTATCTGGGGGGTGCCGCTGCTCACGCACAACGAGGCGCGCCGGCTGGTGGTTTTACGGGAATTGCTCGCCAGTGGGGACTGGTTGGTGCCGACCAAAAACGGTGAAATTTATCTTCAAAAACCGCCGTTGTTTACCTGGTTCGGAGCCGTGTTCGGAGTGTTGGCCCAAAGCAGCGCCGAGTGGGTGTTGCGATTGCCTTCCGCTCTGAGCGGATTAGGCATTACCTGGCTGTTGTTTTTTCGCCTAAAAAACTACGTCGGTCGTTGGGCGGCGCTGTTTGGATCCGCAATTTTGGTGACGTCGTATTTTTTTTCTTCCAAGGCTCGTTTGGCGGAATTAAATGTCCTGCTGACGCTGTGCGTCTTTGCGGCGGTGTTATGTTTTTACGAATACATCTGTAACGGTGGGCGTCG
>DIKU01000009.1:944-4615 GCA_002424645.1 Pelobacter sp. UBA5610
ATCTTGTTTTTCGGGGTATTGCAAAAAGATCGTCGGGTACTCAAAGGGGTGATCGACGGCCGTGGGTGGTTGTTGTTCGCGCTGATCGCTTTACCATGGTACCTGTATGTTACGATACATTTGCAGGGGCTGCCCTTGCTGTCGGTAATTCGCAGTGAGGTATCGGCTAAGGTTGTGGAGGAATCGCATCGACCCGAGCCGCTGTATTACTATATCCGGCATTTGCTAGGGGCTTTTGCTCCCTGGATTCTGCTGATTTTTTATCGCCCGGTACATACCTTGAAACAGATGGCCGCTTCCCGACCCGGGCGTTTTTTCGGATTGGCGGCTTTGGTGCCGCTCATCATTTTTTCCCTCTTCGACTATAAGCGGGATAAGTATATCCTGCCCATGTATCCGGCCCTGGCTGTATGCCTCGGCATGATGGCGCAGTATTGGCGTGGCGCCATGGTCGAGCGCGGACGCCGGTGGGGCAATCGCCTGCTGGTTTGGGGCTGCGCCGTCTTAATGGTTTTGCTGGTGGCGTTTTACGGATATTTCGAACCGCGTGCCGTTTCTTACCGATTTGAGGCTCTTAAGCCTTTAGCTGCCCGAATCGATCAGTTGCGTGGTGATGCTCCTGTTTATTATCTTGGCGAAGAACCTATTCAGCTGATCTATTATTACGGTCGCGCCATTCCTGCAACGACCGCACAGGAAGTCATTGATATGCAGGCGCAACAGCTTCCCTTTGTGGTGCTGGTGCAAAAAAAAGAACTCGGCCAGGCAGATGGTCTCCGTTTAACCGTACTGGACGAGGCTGACACATACCTTTCACGCCGCGGGGTCATGTTTATTATGGGCAGTACGGCCTTGACCGGAGTCGCCGCGACGCTTCCTGACGACAGCCGGCAGTGACCGGGTTTTAAGGGGAAGGTTGTATGAAAATAGCGGTGGTTCGCAAGGAATGCAGTTTCAAACGTGGCGGAGCGGAGCGTTACTGCGCCAACCTGTGTCGCTGCCTTGCCGATATGGGACATCAGGTCTTTGTTGTGGCGCGTGAGTGCGACGATGATGTACATCCTGATCTGGTGCATGTCCCGGTCAAGGTCAGTAGCCGGTCATCTGCTGCCCGTAATCTGTCCTTCCATCGTAACAGCCAAAAAGCTATCAGGCCGTTGGATGTCGATCGCGTGTATGCCCTGAGCCGGACCTTTCCGGCGGATGCTTTCAGGGTCAGTGATCCGTTGCATGCTACCTGGCTCGATATTCGCTACCCTGGTCGGTTGAGGAATTGGTTTGAGCGGCTCAATCCGCGCCATCGCGCCATTTTGTCGCTGGAGAGGGGTATCTGCGATGCGAGGCATACCGGCGTCATCATTACTAATTCAAATTGGGCACGACAGCAAATATTGGCGCGTTACGACTATCCAACAGAGCTCATTCATGTAGTATACAACGGTGTGGATCTTGATTATTTCCGGCCGGAGGGGGTAGACATACCTGTCGGTGAGCCGTTGCGATTGCTGTTTGTTGCTCAGGATTTTGCGCGTAAAGGGCTCGGGTTCATTCTCGATGCCTTGAGTCAGTTGCATGCGCAGGGGGTCGCCTGTCATCTAAGTGTGGTAGGGCGCGATGACCCTCGTCCTTTTCGCCAACAGGCTCAGCAGCTCGGGGTGACCCAATCCGTTGATTTTTACGAATCCACCAGCTGTATACAAAATTATTACAACGCTGCAGACCTTCTGGTGTTTCCCACTCTGAGTGATCCTTTTGCAAATGTTTGCCTGGAGGCGCTGGCTTGCGGCCTGCCCGTCATGACCACCACCCATAATGGCGCCGCTGAAATATTGACGGAAGACAAGACCGGTTATGTGCTGCAAGCGGACCGTCCATTGGTTCCCCAGATTGTCGCAGGTATTATCCGGTTCAGTCGCCTGTCTCGGCAGTATCGATTGGATATGGCGCATTGGGCCCGCTTATGTGCCGAGGGGTTCACCATCAGGCACAATGCTGAGCGTACCCTTGAAGTGCTTGCCGGCGCGAAGCGGTCCCGTTAGTCGTGGCAGGTTAGTTCAAGCGGTAAAGCGGCCAGGGAGAAGGAAGACGATGAAACGTTATCATTTGATGGATTTTTCCGGTGTTAAACGGTATTCCATTGCTACCCGGGACAACAAGGTCAAGGTTGGTGAGCATTTTGCTGAACCTCCACGGGCCGGCCGTTCTTTTAGCGAATTTTTTGACAGTTTGCCGCATCTTCTGGGTGCCGACAATCTGCGGGGTGTGGTCGATGCGGTCGTGAACGCCCGTGAAAAGGGTAGGCCGGTGGTGTTGGCCATGGGCGGCCATGTCATCAAGTGCGGATTGCAGCCGGTTATCAAGGCTCTTATCGACGCCGATGTCATTACTGCGGTGGCCACCAACGGCTCGGTTACCATTCATGACTACGAAGTATCCCTGGTCGGTGCCACTTCCGAAGATGTCGCAGCGGTGCTGGCTTCCGGAGATTTCGGTTTTTCCCTCGAAACCGGTCAGGGGATGAACGAAATACTCAAGCGGGGAATGGCCGGTGAGTTTGGATTCGGCCAGGCAATCGGTCAGGCGATTATCGATCAAAAGCACCCTTACCGCGATTTTAGCCTGTTGGCCGCCTGTGTTAATAAGGGCATACCTGTCACCGTGCATGTGGCCATCGGCACCGATATTATCCACCAGCATCCTGAAGCCGATGGCGGGGTGATCGGTGAGATGAGTTACCGGGACTTCAGGTTGCTTACTTCGGTCGTGGCGGATCTCGGTGACGGTGGGGTTTGGCTTAATGTCGGGTCGGCAGTCTTGTTGCCCGAAGTTTTCCTGAAAGCCTTGTCCATCGCGCAGAACCTGGGATATCATGTTGACGGTTTCAGTACCGCCAATTTCGATATGATACAGCATTATCGACCGCTTACCAACGTGGTCAAGCGACCCACTCAGGGCAGTGGTCGTGGGTATACCATCACTGGTCATCATGAAATTAACATCCCATTGTTTGCCCAGGCAGTACTCGACCGGCTTGGGTGAAAAACCCGGTCAGGTTGGAAGACTGCTTCTGGAGGGTGAAAGTCTTGCATAATCCCGCCGGATATGGTAAGCGCTGGTGCGCATATGACGATCATGGTACCGGCCCTTTTTGCCGGTTTCTTTTTTTATTACTTTCGTTCATGTTACAGCCAATAATGGAAAACTAATGGATCGGAAAAACATAGAAAATTTTCTGGGTCGATTGAGCGGCATTCGGGCGCTGGTTATCGGTGATTTGATGCTGGATGAATATCTATGGGGGCGCACGGAACGTATATCCCCCGAGGCTCCGGTACAGGTTGTCGATATCCTGCGTGAGGACCTGCGTCTCGGCGGTGCCGGCAATGTCATCAACAATCTGGTAACGCTCGGTTGTCAGGTTCATGTTGCCAGTGTTCTGGGTGAAGGGCACGACGGCCTTTTGTTGCGCCGTCGGTTGGAAGAAAAGCATGTCGGTATTGAAGGGTTGCAGTTCGATGGAAAGCGAACCACCAGTCGTAAGACCCGCATTCTCGCTTCCGGTCAGCAGATGATGCGATTTGATCGCGAGAGTCGTACCCCTATCGATGTGCGGCAGGAAACGGCATTGGCCGATTTCGTCCGGAAAAATGCCGATCGTTTCGATGTTATCC
>DIKU01000132.1:0-8704 GCA_002424645.1 Pelobacter sp. UBA5610
CCTGAATCGCCTTCAGGCTGCCGAAATACTTCAACAATGCCTTGCGACGTTTTTCTCCGACCCCCGCAATTTCCTCCAATACGGAACCCAGCGTGCTGCTGCGACGCAGCTTGCGATGGTGGGTAATGGCAAAGCGGTGAGCTTCGTCACGCAAGCGCTCGAGCATGAACAAGGCCGGAGACCCCTGGCGCAGGTTGACGGAATTTTTCCGACCGGGTAAAAAGAACCGCTCTTCACTGCGTTCCACCACCTTGCCGCGGACATTGGCCATTACCCGGCTTTTGGCAATGCCGGCCACATCGATGCGCCCCGTCAACCCCAACTCCTCCAGCACGGTACAGACCACGGTCAACTGCCCCTTGCCACCATCCATAAGAATGAAATCGGGCAGAAGGTCTTCGCGCAGGCCACGTTCCAGTCGCCGCCTGAGAACCTCATAGAGGGAAGCATAATCGTCGCTGCCCTCGACACTGCGGATACGAAAATGCCGGTAGGCAGCCTTGTCCGGCTCGCCATCGGTAAGCACCGCCATGCTGCCGACGCTGAATCGCCCCTGAACATTGGAAATATCGAAACATTCGATCCGATGGGGAAAGCGGCCAAGCTGCAAACGCGTGACGATCTCCTCCAGCACCCCCTGGCGCGCCTCGCGCCGGGAACCTCTCTCACGAAAACTTTCCTCTGCGTTGCGCCCGGCCAACGCCACCAGCTCACGACGTGAACCGCGCTGGGGAGCCATGACCTGCACTTTTTTACCTCGCAGTTCACTCAGCCAGTCGGCCAACACCTCGCTGCCCTCCGGCAGAAAAGGCAACAATACCCGATCGGGAATGCACACCTCGCGCCCGTAAAACCGCTGCAAAAAAGTCGAGAGAAGTTCCTCTTCATCCAGACGCCATTCGAGATTATAGCTGCGGCGATCGACAACCTTGCCCTCGCGCACAAACAGGATGGCGATCTCCACCTCTCCCCCTTCGCGATGCAATCCGATGACATCCTGATCCCCGCCGCCGGACTCCACAACCTTCTGCCGCTCGACCGTCTGTTCGATGGCCCGCACCTGATCGCGCAACCGGGCGGCCTCTTCAAAGGCCATACGCTCGGCCGCAGCCGTCATCTGCCGCCGCAGGGCCGCCACAATCTCAGTCTCCCGCCCGCCCAGCAACGCCAGAGCACCGTCGACCAACCGACGATAGTCGGCAGCGCTGATCTTGCCATGACAGGGTCCGCTGCATTGCCCGATCTGATAATAGAGACAGGGCCGCGTGCGACGGCGACAGGTTTCAAAAGGATGCCGCCGTAGAGGAAAAATCCGGTAAATCTCCTTGAGAGTGGCCCGCACAGCCGTGGATGAGGCATAGGGTCCGAAATAAAGTGCCCCATCACGTCGTACCCGCCGCACCAGTTGCAGCATGGGGAATTCCTCGCGCGGATCGAGACGCAAGGAAAGATAGGTCTTGTCGTCGCGCAAATTGATGTTGTAGCGCGGCCGATGCTTTTTGATAAGGGTGTTTTCCAGGATCAAGGCTTCTTTTTCGGTATCGGTGACGATGGTCTCGATATCGCTCACGCGCTTAAGCAGAAACCGGATCTGGGGGCGATTGTCCCCATGCTCGGAAAAATAACTGCGCAACCGGCTGCGCAAGTTCTTCGCCTTGCCAACATAAAAAACCGTCCCTTGCTCACCCTTCATGATATACACGCCACTGGCGGTGGGATATTTTACGGCTTCAAAGGTGAACATCGCTGTTTCCGTCATCTTAAGAGGTTGAAACGTCCTGCGAACGATACCGCAATGGCAAACAGTCTGGACAATGGAGAGTAGCAATCCCCCCGGCACCGGTCAACCCTTGCAGAGGAGACTACAACCTTTACCATATAGCGCTGATTTTCCACTATACATCAAGCCGTTACGGATCCCCACAATCTGAACGTATACCACATCGAATAGGTTTTTAAGACACTGAGGACTTGACTTCGCGACCCATTCTAAATAATAATTCCGCGATTTCTACAAACACAGTTCTAAACATATCCGGTAGGAAATCATTCGTGCCGGCATCCGTTGCCGGCAAAACCTATATTTTTCTGGGAGGAAACAAACAATGGCAGATCAGCTCTCGATCGTCGACAAAACCGCGAATCCCGCGCCCCTGGGTCTCATGGGCTTCGGCATGACCACCGTCCTGCTCAACCTGCACAACGCCAACATCATCGCCCTCAGCGCCATGATCCTGGGCATGGGCATCTTCTACGGCGGCATCGCTCAGGTTATCGCCGGCATCATGGAATGGAAAAAGGGCAATACCTTCGCCACCACCGCTTTCACTTCCTACGGCATGTTCTGGCTCGTCCTGGTTACCCTGTGGCTCCTGCCTGACATGGGTTTCGGCAAGGCTCCCGCCGCCGACGACGCAGCACTGACCGCGTTCCTGTTCATGTGGGGTCTGTTCACCTTTGTACTGTTCATCGGTACCTTCAAACTGTCCCGCGCCCTTCAGGTGGTATTCGGCACCCTGACTATCCTGTTCTTCCTGCTGGCCTATGAGCACACCATCCCCGGTGACAACCCCATGCGCCACACCATCGGAATGATTGCCGGTTACGAAGGCATTTTCTGCGGCATGAGCGCCATCTACACCGGCCTCGCCCAGGTTCTCAACGAAGTTTACGGCAAGAAATTGTTGCCTTTGTAAGCTTCACGCTTTACCGATACGCAAAAAGGCCGCTCCTTACGGAGCGGCCTTTTTTATTGCCAGTCAAAAGTCAGATCGACCTTCCATGACCAGTATTGACAACCGCTGCAACCTGTAACAAACTGCTAATCACGGTTTGGTATGGGACGCCTTTTTGTAGGCATACACAAATCTGCCCTGCTTCTCGTCACGGGCCTCATCCCAATCGGCCCCGTGCTCATCGACAAAACGGCCCCTTATCAGAAGCGCTTCTTCCGACGTGAAAGCTTCGCTGCACACCCATAAATCACTGCCGATATCCACATTGTGGTCATCGGTCAGACGATCGGATGGATCGACGGCAACGCCAACATACCAGTTGGCCCAGTCATCGCCGTTGGCGCTGACAAAGTCTCTCATGTGACGAAAAATGCGCGGTGCGCTAATAGGCATGATTTCCCCTCCTTATCCCTTGTCTGATCCTGCCGGTTCGAACAAAATCAAATGTCCCGCACGGAGCGGCGGTCGCACGGAATCGTCCCTGTAAGGCAAAGAAGGTTCCTCCGTGGTCTTTGCGGCCTGCGCGGCAAAAAACATTCAACTACGATTCCATTACCCCGTGAAGCAACCCTCAAGCCCTGGAAACAAACCGACACTCGCGGGTATCCACTTTGATGCGCTCGCCCGATTCCAGATACGGCGGAACCTGCAGACGCAGGCCGGTTTCCAGAATGGCTTCCTTGGTCTGAGCGGTGGCCGTGGCATTTTTCAGAGCAGGCGCCGTCTCGGTGACGGTCAGTTCCACATTCTGGGGCAAATCGATGCTGACCACCAGCCCCTGAAATACGCCGAGTTGAAGCTCCAGACCCTCTGTCAGATAACCCTGAACATCGTCATACATGTCGCCGCCGATCTCGTATTGTTCGTAACTTTCAAGATCCATGAACACGCCATGCTCTTCTACGGCATACAGAAACTGACCTTTGCGACGTTCAAAATCTGCATCTTCTACACGTTCTCCACTTTTGAAAGCCTTTTCGAGAACCTGGCCGGTCAGCAGATTGCGGTACTTGGTTTTGATCAGGGTGCTGCCTCCCCGGGCCGAGGGGGTCTGAGTGGTCACATCGAGTACCAGGCAGGGCGCATTGTCGATCTGGATAACCAGATTCCGTTTCAAATCACTGGTTGTAGCCATAAAGTAAACTCCTGATAGAAAATAAAAAACGCCGTTACCCTACCATATAAAGGGTACCAAGACAATTATCACAAGCTGGAAGGATGGGCGCAAAGCACTTGATCGTTAAAGGAGCAACGCGCTATAAAGGTACCTCGCGCCTTTAAAACCAAAACCGGATGACCTTTTCATGACCCAACCATCCCCGACATACCTTTTGATAGCCCAAAGCATCCCTTCCGACAATGAAAAACTGGCTCAATTGCGGCCACTGCTGGCCCGAAAGTATCAGCTTGACACCTTTCTCCTGCAACAACGCCTCATCGGTCGCGGGCCCAGCCTGATCGCGGAAGGTTCCCAGGAACGTCTGGAAGGCATTGCCGCACTGCTTACGGAACAAGACATCCGCTGCTGGATCATCGCGTCCCGGCCACCACGCTTTGTGCCTTTGAGATTGCGGGGTTTGCGTACCGGCAACGGACAACTGTCCCTGCTGACGGACGAACGGGGAATCACCCTGGCCCCGGAACATCGGGTCATGGCGATACTTGCCGACCTGTCCGGGGACGCCGCAGAAAAAAACCTCAAATACCTGATGGCGCAACGGGTCTATAACGGCGTCCGTGAGGTCAGCCCCCTGAGCGATGACGAATTAACCAGAGCCATTCTGCGCGGTAAACCGGTACTGGATCTGTATCGCTTTAACGACCTGGGGCGCGTCGATGCCGGGGTACGCATTCTGCCGGGTCGTTTCGATCCAAGCGGTCTGGGGGAGCACGCCACCCTCAGCGCCGTCGGCAATCTCAAAATCATCCTCGAACAGGTCCGCAGCCACGTTCAAGACCTCCGACTGGTTCTGGATTTCGGCCTTGCCAATCTGCCCGGGTGCCGTCTGAAAACCGCCGACGAGGGTCTGCATTGGCAGCGTGACAACCTTGCCGCCCTAACGCGTTTTGGATGGCTTATGGCTGAACTCGCGCCCTGTGATGCTTACAACAGCGAAAAGTCTGGCGACGCCCCCCTGCCGTCGCTTGAAGCGCTTTTTCAGGAAATAGGCGATGATGTCCCGGTTTCTCCCTTACCGGGTTCCGCACCCGCCAGTCTGCCGGCGCCCCCGCCTGAGGATGGCCGTTCTGGTTCCACGAAACCGCGGCTTACTCTGGGTTTCGCCGTGGCGACAGGCTTTGGTTTGCTGACTACCATCGGCAACGATTTATTGGCGGCGGCCTTGAAGTTCGGCCTGCGCACAGCCATACTGCCAATGCTTCTCAGTGGCGCCTGCCTCTGGGGAGGCTTTCATTTTTTGCGATTGAAAAGGCACATTGAAAACACGCCCACCAGCAAAGCCCGGTCTCTGGCCATGGGGCTGGTGGAGCTGCAGGGGCGTGCGGTGCGTAAATATGCGTTGGTGTCTCCGGTAAGCCACCTACCCTGCGTATTTTACCGTGTGCGGAAATACCGTCGAGACAGCAAAAACAACTGGCGCCTGACACATTCCACGGACAGCAGCCATGTCCCTTTCTACCTGGAAGACGAAACCGGAAAAGTCACCATCGATCCGCGGGGCGCGTCTATCTCGACTCGCGAACGCCAGGAATCTTACGGTGACCGGTCATCCTCCCTGTTCGGGTCCATCGGTAGCAGCGATGAAAAATGGGTGGAAGAGGTCGTATCCGAAGGTGCCCGGCTTTTCATTCTCGGTCAGGCAGGGGCAAGCCATATGACACGGATACCGCTGCGAGAGACTGTAACCAAGGCCCTGCAGGACCTGAAGCGCAATCCCGATGCCCTGCGGCACTACGACCGTAACGGCGACGGCCGCCTCTGTGAAACGGAATGGGAACACGCACGTTCCAGCATCGAACAACACGTGTTACAGCAAAGTCTGGCCAATCAGCATATGCAACCGATTCAAAGCGATCGCGTTGTCATCAAGCGGCCTCGTCGGCGCTCCATTCCGTTTGTTATCGCCCAAACCGAAACGGAACTACACCTGGTGCGTAATTATTCCCTGCTGACCCTGCCCCTGTTTGCCGGGGCACTGGCCGGCGTAACCTGGACTCTCATGACACTGAAGAACTATTTGCAGCCGTAACAAGGGCTGCAGGCGCGGAGGAGCGAATGGCTTTTATTATTTTTCTCGGGGTACTGGCTTTAATTCTGGCGATCTTTGTCGGTTACATCATTACCATTTACAATGGACTTGTAAGCCTTAGAAACAATATTGACCGGGCCTGGAGCAATATCGATGTCCTGCTCAAGCAGCGCTTTGACGAGTTACCCAAACTGATCAAGGTCTGCGAGGGGTATATGCAACACGAACAGAAAACCCTTGAAGCGGTTATCAAAGCTCGCTCGATGGTGCAAAGCGCCCGCGGAACACAGCAAAAACTCGAAGCGCAGAACATGCTGAGCGATACTTTGAAGTCTCTGTTCATGGTGGTGGAGCGCTATCCCGACCTCAAGGCCGACACCGTATTTCGAAACCTCGGCAATCGCATTTCGGAGATCGAAGACCAGATCGCAGACCGCCGTGAATTTTTTAATGATGCAGCCAATCTTTACAATATCCGCATCGAGCAGTTCCCCGACATACTTATCGCACGCGCCTTTAATTTCGTGCGCCGCTCCCTGTGGAAAATCGACCCCGCTCATCGACAGGATGTCGAGGTCAACTTCCAGCACATGTAATACTGAGCTGTTTAGTTCATGCCCATCACACCCCGGCACTTTCTGCCGGGGTTTTGTTTTTTTCGTATATTGCCATGCGCTGGACGGAAGACTAAAAGCTGCTAAGATAGAACACATATCGTGGTTTGAACGCTAAAAAAATGCCAAAACCATGACATTTTAGGATAGAACAATGAGCCACAAAAAATTATTACCCTTGAAGACAACAGCCGATAATGATAACATCCGAAAATATTACCGTCTCGGTAAGTTATCACCCTTGAAATTCAAACATGGAGGTATTGAATGAAAATCGCAAAATCTCTCGTTGCCGCACTTGTCCTGTCGTTGTGCGCGATACCAGTTATTTCGCAAGCCGAAATCAAAACAGGCGTATTGACCCTGTCGCCCATGCTTGGCGGCATCACGATGGAAGGCGACCAACCCGTCGACAGTGAAGGCCTCGCATACAGCCTCGGCCTCGGCTATAACTTCACCCAGGCATTGGGCCTCGAAGCGGTCATTGGCGGAGCCAATCTCGACGAAGAAGGTAGCGGTGATGATGCCGACTTCTGGAACTATCGCCTGGACGCTCTCTACCACTTCATGCCGGAAAATAAACTTGTCCCTTACCTGGCTGCCGGCGTCGGCGGGTACAGCCTTGACGGTGATGATGAGTTTATGACCAACTACGGCGCCGGTCTCCTCTATTTCCTCGGTGAAAACGTGGCCCTGCGCGCCGATGTCCGTCACATGATCGGCTTCAACGAAAGCAACCTGGAAAACAATTTCATCTATACAGCCGGATTTAAATTCCAGTTCGCCGGAACCGAACAACCGGTAAAAAAAGCCCCCATGGATTCGGATGGCGATGGCGTAACGGATGACCTCGACCAGTGCCCCGACACCCCTAAAGGTGCCCCCGTGGATGCCAAGGGTTGCCCCCTCGATAGCGATGGCGACGGTGTCTTCGACTACCTCGACCAGTGCCCCGACACCCCCAAAGGTGCTTCCGTGGATGCCAAGGGTTGCCCCCTTGATAGCGACGGCGACGGTGTCTTCGACTACCTTGACCAGTGCCCCGACACCCCCAAGGGTGCTCCGGTCGATGCCAAGGGCTGCCCCCTCGATAGCGATGGCGACGGTGTCTTCGATTACCTCGACCAGTGCCCCGGCACTCCTAAAGGCACCATGGTTGATGACAAGGGCTGCGAACTTAAACTTACCCTGCATATCAACTTTGACTTCGACAAGGCGGTGATCAAGCCGGAATTCAAGGGAGAACTCGACAAAGCAGCGGCTTTTGTTCGTGCCAACAGCAACGTTCCCTTTATCGTACTAACCGGTCATACGGACAGCAAGGGCAAAGACGCCTACAACATGAAACTCTCCCAGAGACGTGCCGACGCCGTCCGGCAGGCGCTGATCACCAATTATGGCCTGGATGCCACCAAGCTTAAAGCTAAAGGCATGGGTGAAACCCATCCTGTCGCCACCAACGACACGGAAGAAGGTCGCTACCAGAACCGTCGCGTTGAGCTTGTGTGCTGCGCAGTTCTGCCTGAATAACCAGACCCGACACAAAACAAGAAAACAGGACCGGAGCAATCCGGTCCTGTTTTTTTAATGGAAAGGCGAAAACAGCATGATCGCTGTTCTCATGAACATGCCGCTTTTTCTGTGCCAGAGAAGGTCATGCTTTGTTTATTGACCTGACCACTTATTTGTGGCAAAAAAGAACAATAGATTAAATAACTCACTTATTTCCGACAAAAGCAAACCCGGGGCAACCCGGCGACGCAAAGCCATGGACCCGTAATGAACGGGCCGCCAGGTTACCGAAGAAATCAGCGACTCTCGGGCAAAAAGCCTCTCTTCTTCCAGGCTTATGTCACAGTCCACCTTCGGTTCGAAGGTGGATTTTTATTTTGAGCCGCCCCTGAAAACATCTCACGGAGGAGAGGAAAATGGAACCCATGCAAAACCCGACACAGGAAACACAAAACCTGCTCCAGCCCCCCGCAATTGGCGACAGTGCCGCGATGTTCGATTCCGAAGATACCATGAAGGACAAGTTTCTTACTTTTTGGATCGGAGATGAAGAGTACGGCATGGGCATCGAATTCGTCACGGAAATCATCGGCGTGCAAAAAATCACCAAAGTCCCCGACATGCCACATTTCAT
>DIKU01000132.1:8751-10483 GCA_002424645.1 Pelobacter sp. UBA5610
CCGGAACGTGCTTACGATGAGCGGACATGCATCGTCGTCATCCACGTCAACAATCAGACCACCGGCATGATAGTTGACCAGGTTAACGAAGTTTCCAACATCGCCCAGGATCAAATCGAATCCGCCCAGACAGGTGACATGGGAGGAACCCAGAGCTATATCATGGGCATTGGCAAGACCGGTGATTCCGTCAAGATCCTGCTGCATGTCGAAAGATTCATGAGCCACTGAACATACATCGACCCGGTGTGAAAATTCAACTCCACGCACCGGCCTCGCCACAATAATAAAAAAGCCGTCCAGCTCTGCCATGTGCAGAGATGGACGGCTTTTTTCATTTTCTTCGTTCCGGCATCAAGCCGAAGGCAAAGCCAGAACTTTTTCGCTCACTACAGCGCGGCTGGAACGGACCTGACCTTTCAGGGTAAAACGCGCCAACAACTGCTGCATGCGTTCCGCCTGACCGCTAAGCTCCTGGGCAGCAGCGGCACTTTCCTCCGCATTGGCGGTATTTTGCTGGGTAACGCCATCGATCTGATTAAGCCCCAGATTAACCTGACTGAACCCCTGGGCCTGTTCGTTGGATGCCATGGAGATTTCCGCGACCAGATCGGAAACCTTGGTTGAGCCATCGACGATCGCCTGCAACGCTACGGCTGTCTTGTCGGCCAGCTCTGTTCCGTTGCGAGTCTTCGCCACGGAATTCTCGATGAGTTCTGCGGTTTCCTTGGCGGCCTTGGCGCTGCGCGCCGCCAGAGTGCGTACCTCCTCCGCCACCACCGCGAACCCCTTGCCATGCTGACCGGCACGGGCAGCCTCCACGGCGGCATTAAGCGCCAGCAAATTGGTCTGGAACGCAATCTCGTCGATAACCCTGATAATCTTGGAAATATCTTCACTCGAAGCGTTGATATCCCAGATGGCAGCAAGCATTTTTTCCATCAATTCGGCACCCTGAGCCGCGCCGCTGCGAGCACTATCAGACAATTTATTCGCCTGCTCGGCATTTTCCGCGTTAAGACCGGTCTGGGAAGCCATCTCGGTCATCGATGCGGTGATCTCCTCCATGGAAGCCGCAGCTTCGGTGGCACTCTGCGATAAGGAATGGCTTGAATCGGCAACCTGAAGTGCGCAACTGGCGATGTGCTCTCCCGCCTCGCTTACCCGGGTGAGCACTTCATTGAGATTGGCGGTCATCCCCCGCAGGGCATGGCCCAACTGGTCCTTATCCGAAGCCAGTTGTACCTCGACTGCGAGATTGCCCTGGGCGATCTGGTCGGCAAGCCTGGCCTTGGCTTGCAGGCTGTCGGCCATGCCATCCAGGGCTTGCCCCAGTTGACCGATTTCATCCTGCCGGGCAAGGTTCATTCGTTCCGACAGATCCCCGAGACCGACGGTTTCCGCGAATCGGACACCAAGTCGCACATCGTTGACAATGGGGCGTACGACAAGGAAAACGACCCCGGTCAGCACTGCCAGGAGAATAATTGCGACAATAATGCTCTGATAACGAATCCCGTCTACCGCGGAAAAGACGTCGTGACTTTCGGCGCAGGCGGCCACGATCCATCCGGTGGAAGGAACTTGATCATAGGCAAGCAGCTTATCGATGCCTTCCCATTGATAGAAGGTAAAGCCTTTCTTTTTACGCAACACCTCCTGGCCCCAATCATAACCGGACACATTCACATTGAGTATATTGTCCTTATTGGGATGGGCGATAAAGCGGCCC
>DIKU01000048.1:0-6574 GCA_002424645.1 Pelobacter sp. UBA5610
GAACACCAAAGTACCCTTGGCTCCCTCCTTGGCGGCATTTCCACTCGCCTTCAGGAACTCGATGCCCTGCGGCAGACGTGGAAGGAAAAGGAAATATTTTGGCGACAATGGCGCGAATCGTTACCGAAAGATCTGCTTAAAACCCAGCGGGCCGCCTTTATAGAAGCTGCAGAGGAAATTGCACACACCCAGCAACGGATCGTGGCTGCCAGCTCCCCTCTTATCAGCCTGCAGGGGGAAGTGACCCAACTGCAGGAAAAAAGCCTCACGCTTCTGGGCACGGTGGACAATATGCTGCAGACCATGCAGGGAAAAACCTTCCAGAAGACGGGCAGATCGTTTTCCAGTCCGCGTTTTTATAGCCAATTCGATCGTTCCCTGCTTAATGCGGCGCAAAAGGGCCTTGAGAGCGTGTCGGGCATCGACCGAGAGTTTTTCCGAAAACAGGGCTGGCTGGTAGGACTGCAATTATTGATTGCCATTCTTCTGGCCGGTTTTCTGGTCCACAAAAGCCGCACCGAGCAAAGAGAGACCGAATGGCACTTCATCCTTGTACACCCCATGGCCACCGCCATCTTTGTTGCTACCATTGCCTGCGGGTCCGTCTATTCGGCACCGCCCGCACTTTGGCGCTGGCTGCTGGCTTTCCTGGCGGCCACTTCCTCTGCCGTGCTGGTTTCCGGATTACTGGATGATCCGCGCAAAAAACTCATGATTTATGTGCTGGCGGGGGTTTACGTACTGACCCTCGGACTACAGATCATTGCCCTGCCCCTGATTCTGTACCGACTCTATCTGGCGCTGCTGTCTTTACTGGGGATCCCATTCCTGCTGGTCCTTGCCGCCCGCCATCGCAAAATTCCGGGGCGCAGAAAAGATTACTTCATCCTGACATTGCGCCTGGGTGCGCTGGTGCTGTTCTGCTCCTTCGTCGCGCAGTGGACCGGTTACAGCACCTTATCCTCGCGCCTCTTCGAATCATCCATGAAAACGGTTTTCCTGGGATTGTTCTCGTGGATGACCCTGCATCTGGGCCGCGGCAGTTTCCAATACCTCGTGAAGTTGCCGATACTGCAGCGCCGCAGGTTTATTATCCAGTTCGGCAGCGAACTGGAAACACACCTGAGAAAGCTTCTGTTTGTGACCATCCTCGGCTATGTTGCTTTTTATCTTATGGAGGTATGGGGCGTTTTTCCGAGTGCAGGACAGGCTTGGCGTGCCTTTTTGGATGCCGGGTTCACATTGGGGGATAAAAAGATTTCCATGTACCTGGTGCTGCTTGCCGTGTTTACCCTTTATGTGTCCATCCAGGGGTCCTGGGTCCTCGGCGCGCTGCTTGAAACCGAATTTTTTCCACCCCGTAGCGTCGACCACGGCGTACGCGATTCCATCCTGAAGCTGCTGCATTACGCTTTGACCACTGTCGGTTTTTTGCTGGCCATAAGTATGCTCGGTTTTGAGTTGAAAAACTTTTTGGTTCTGGCCGGAGCGTTAGGTATCGGTATCGGTTTCGGCCTACAGCATATCGTCAACAATTTCGTCAGCGGTCTGCTGCTGTTATTCGAACGCCCGGTCAAGGTTGGCGACATGATCATGATCGAATCGGAATGGTGCACGGTCAGAAAGATCGGCCTGCGCGCCACAACCGTTGAAACCTTTGACCAGTCCGAAATTATTGTACCCAACTCCGATTTGATTTCGCAGAAGGTTACCAACTGGACCTTGACCAGCGAGCAGAGCCGGGTGGTTGTCAAGGTCGGGGTCGCCTACGGCACAAACGTGAAACAGGTGTTGGAGATTTTAACCGAGTGCGCGAACCAACACCCGAAAGTGCTGACCGAGCCGCCCCCATCACCGCTGTTTGTGCAGTTCGGCGATAGCGCCATGAACTTTGAATTACGGGCCTGGGTGGAAAAAGCGTCGCACAGGCTGCAGGTCAAAAGCGATCTTTTGACGGCTATCGATGAAATGTTTCACCGGCAAGGCGTGGAAATCCCCTTCCCGCAACATGATCTGCACCTGCGATCCATCGATGCAAGCGCACTGGAAAACCTCTCCAGCCCAAACCCCGTCAAGGACCAAACGGAGACCTAGTAAACCGTGCGTTTGCACCTGCCCCCTTAAACCTGACTTTTGATCTGTTATCGAGCTTCCCACCACCGCCCCAAACATGATTTCTCATTTTTATTATTTTATAAATTTCCAGCTAATACAATTTCTTGACATTAACTTTCTCACAACTGTATACATAATTGTGCGTTTCCGGGCCCAGTGTGTGTCCATTGAAACAATAGTCCCATCCACTGGCAAACATGGAACATTATTACATTGTCGCAGGTTTCAGCTGAAACCGATTATTTCATTGAGAAGGAGGATTGGCCCTATGAAAAAGTGTATCGCACTCATGTTCGTAATCATGGCTTTGCCCACGATGGTCTGGGCACAGCAACCGAGTAATGAGGAACTGTACCGGATGATCCAGGAGATGGAGCGCAAGTTCGACGCCGCCATCGACAGAACCAATCAGGCATTGGCAGAAGCGGCCGAAGCCAAGGAAGAGGCGGCAAAAGCCAAAGCAGAGCTGGCGCAACTTCAATCCGGGCTACACCCTGCTTCAACATCCCTGGTAAAGACCCCGGAAACAACACCCGGTTTCACGGCGTCCGCTGAAGCCCTCTACATACGTCCCTCCCGGAGCAATCTCGATTTTGTTATCACGGATCCCGATACCGATAACAACCCGGAAGGCACCGTCGGCGAAATCGAACCCGACTATCAGATGGGGGAACGCATCGGACTGGGTTACGATTTCGGCTCGGGCACGGAAATCGGTGTACGCTTTACCGGCCTCAAAACCCATGACAGTGACTCCGCCACATCATCAGCCGGCGGAGCATTATGGGGGACATGGCTCCATCCCAACGCTTCTATTGATGACAACGATGTTACCTCGGCAACGGCACGCTACGATTTTGAACATTATGCCATCGATTTCGGTGCACGGCAGAAGCTCAACATCGGGCAACGACTCGGGCTGCACCTCGATGCCGGCCTGCGCTATGCCAGCATGAACCAGGATATCGGCATCGCATATCTCAATGCAAACAACGGCACCCGTGTTGACATCACCAATGAAAACGATTTCTCCGGATGGGGACCACGTATCGGAATGGGCCTTGACTGGCGGGTTGGGCATGGCTTCAACGTTTTCAGTTCTGTGGCCGGATCCTTGCTGCTGGGTGATTTTGACCTGATGCTCCGCGAAACCGACAACGGCACAGCGGAAAGAGCCGACATAAAACAAGGCCTCCATAATCGCCTAATCCCGGTTCTGGAAATGAAGCTCGGCGTCGGTTACGCCCGCCAGCTTAACAACGGTTGGACCATCGGCGCCAATGCAGGCTATGAATGGCAAAACTGGTTCAACATGGTATCCGCGCAGCGTTTTTCCGACGATGTTGACTCTCAGATCATGTATACAGACACCACCGACATCAGCCTTGACGGGTTCTTTTTTGAAGGTTTCATCCGCTTTTAGATCTAAATATAAAAAGCGGAGTGGAAGCACAACCTAGGCTGCAAAAACCAAACGACTCGGGCTCGATGGAAAGGGATCTGCCCACCATCGAGCCCGAGTTATTTCTGTATCACGACGTTTTGGTTTTACCTGTTAAAACGTTTGAAGCATCTCTTTTCTATCAACTATCGATTGGGGGCAACATGAAGCTACGCTTTGATATGATCGGGCTGTTCGTGAGCGATCTGAAACAGATGGCGGGCTTTTACCGTGATGTCATCGGCCTCGACATCGACTGGGACGGTCAGGGTCCGTACGCGGAATTCAGGCATGAGGGTATCCGCTTTGCCATGTTCGAGCGGGCATTGTTACCCGAGCTACTCGGACTGCAACCATCCTACCCCAGCGGGATCAATGGAACGTTTGAACTGGCAATCAATGTCGGCGCGCCTGAGAATGTCGATACCACCTTCCGGAAACTTGTCGAATCGGGTGCGACACCGATCTATGCACCGCGTAATGAGCCTTGGAAAATGCGTTCTTCGATGATTGCGGACCCGGAGGGTAATCTGATCGAAATCGGATCCGATTTCTGGTCGTGACCGGCCACACCGCGGCAGTTAAAACAGCCCGTCGTAAAGCAGTTTTGCACCGGACAAAAACAGGGCAACGTAGAGGAATTGGTAGATATGCTTTTGGGGGGCTCTGTGCAGTACCACATAGCCCAGCTTGACACCGACAGGCGCCAGCGGCATAAGCACCAGGGAGGTTGTGAGGTTCGCGGCGTCGAGCGCACCGAGGATCGTATAGGGAATGAGCTTGAGATAGTTGACGACTGTGAAGAACACCGCCATGGTTCCCATGAGAACAACCTTGTCGAGGTTCTGGGGCAACAGATAAATCGTGACGGGCGGTCCCCCCGCATGGATCTGGGTACTGGTGAATCCCGCCAGGGTTCCCCAGAGATAACCGCTTAGCCTACCGCCTTTTTTATTGCTTTTCGAGGAACCTCTGAACCAGTAATTGAGACAGAAAACAACCGCAATAATTCCTATCATCAGCCTGATGGTGGCAGGGGACAGATGCCCCATGAACAAAGAGGCGATGACAATCCCCACAATCCCCGCGGGGACAAGAATCTTAAGGTGGTGAAGATCGTAGCTCTTCCGGAAACGCCATACCGCGAAAAGATCCATGACACAGAGGATCGGCAGCATAATGGCAGCAGCCTTCACCGGATTGATGACAAGCGCCATGGCCGGCACAACGATGGTACCGATGGCAGGGCCAAGACCTCCCTTGGACATGCCATACAGCAGAACCGCCGGGATCGCGATCAAATAAAAATACGGATCGGTTATCATCGTCTTTTCCCTCCATGCAGGAGGATTACATCGATAGGGTCGGTAAAACAGCCGTTTGTTCTACCTGCGGTTGTATGTCAGGCAAAGGGAAAAAACAATCCCCTGAAATAGCCATATTTCATCTTCAACAGGCTCCGGAAGATCACGCTATATCAGCCACTGGCAGGGGGGAGTTTAACGACATGAAAAGTGAACAGGAATGCGGAGTACAAAGCTCCCTCGGGGAGGGATATTTCACCTTGAACTTTCAACAGCAAGTACCCTGTTTAAAAGCATAACCGGCCGCCTTGCAGGCGGATTTACGTGTTATAATGCCGCCCCGCAATACTTGCAGTGGCGAGCATCATCATCGTGTCCTTCGGCACTGCACTCCGGGCAAACCTGCGTCGACACCTTACGGCGGAAGGCCTGCGACATCTCCACCGTTACAATGCCCGTCGGCACAGCAATAATGCCGTAGCCGAGGATCATGACAACGGAAGCCAGGGCCTGACCGAGGGCGGTTTGCGGCGAGATGTCACCGTATCCGACAGTGGTCAGGGTGACGATGGTCCAGTAGATGCTGCGCGGGATGCTGGTAAACCCGTCCGTCGTACTCTCAATGACGTACATCAATGATCCGAAGATAACCACCAGGGTAAGGACCGTGTAAAGAAACACAGCTATTTTGCGACCGCTCGCCCGCAACGCATGCATGAGAAGTCGCGCCTCTCCGAGATAGGGCACCAGTTTCAGGATACGGAAAATACGCAGAATCCGTAGAATACGGATTACCACCAGATACTGGGTGCCAGGAAGGATCAGACTGAGATAGGTTGGAATGATCGCCAGCAGATCAACCACCCCGTAAAAACTGACGGCGTATTTGAGCGGCCTGCCGACACATAAAAGGCGTAACAGATATTCGACGGTGAACAGCAGGGTAAAAAACCATTCAATCCCGTAGAGCAGGTGACCGTACTGCAATCGCATAGCCCCCATGCTGTCGAGCATCACCGCCGCGACACTGGCCAGGATGCTGGCGATGAGCAACACGTCGAACCCCTTGCCGGCCGGGGTTTCGGCCTCGAATATCACCTCATGCAAAACCGTCCGCCAGCGGGACGCAATCGGCGGCAACGCGCGATTCTCATCATTCTGCCAGTTCATCGTATTCCTCCTGTCGGTATCAGACACGATGAGATCGTTTTATCCACCGGCCTTCTCATTCGCCGATATCTTCATTCCAAAGTGCAGGGTTTTCTCTTATGAATTGACCCATAAGATCCTTGCATGCAGAACTATCCATCAAAACCAATTTTACCCCGTTGGACCGCAAATACTCCTCCGATCCACGGAAAGTTTGGTTCTCGCCTATCACCACTTCGGGGATACCATAAAGCACAATGGCGCCGCTGCACATCGCACAGGGAGACAAGGTGGTGTAGAGTGTGGCCCGTTTATAATCGGCAGCACGCAGGCGACCGGCGTTTTCCAGGCAGTCCATCTCTGCATGCAGCACAACGCTGCTTTTCTGAACCCGCTGGTTGTGACCCCGCCCTCTGATTTTTCCGTCAATCACCAATACCGCCCCGATAGGAATGCCACTCTCGGCTAACCCCTTTTTGGCTTCTTCCACGGCGGCTTGCATAAAATCATCCACCCAACACTCCTTCATTCTTCAGCTGACAAGCCCGCGTGCACATAAACCGGC
>DIKU01000048.1:6603-7944 GCA_002424645.1 Pelobacter sp. UBA5610
AAACGCTCGGCAAGGTATTCGAAGGTCCTTTTGCTATAAAAACAAATATGCGTCATATCACGAATATAGTGCCATTGGCTGAAAGCCTGCTGGTCAATCACCATCTTGGTCATGATGGCAAGCCAGCCGTTTTTTTTCAACATCCTGAAAAGTGTCGTGAATTCTTTGTCGGGATCGTGCAGATGTTCGACGACTTCGGTGGCGCAGATAAAGTCGTATTCCTTGTCGAAAACCGAGCCGTCCGGGAAAAAGAAGGGGTCATAGAGATCCACCTGATGCCCTTGTTCCTGCAACAACTCCGACAGCGCCGGACCGGGGCCGCAGCCAAAATCCAGACCCTTTTGACGGGGTTCGAGTTTTTGAAGAAGTGGCGCGCTCAACCGCGACAGGAATTGACGATAGCCATGATCCCGCACATCATTTTCATGCAGCTCATACGTCGCCCTTTCTTGTTGGGCGCTAAGCCAGTATGTTGCGGGGACAAACACCAGTTCGCAACCGGTGCAGCTTAAATAGACGCGTTTTTTATCCTCGTGAAAAAAACCTGTATTTTCACTGCCGCACAAAGGGCAGCAGGTACCATCGCTGGTGGATTTCATAATTTTTCAGCCTGTTTCCCCGAATTGTATGTTTTTCGGAGCGGACTACGCCTCCCGGAACGTCGGCTAACCGTGCCTTGGGTGAAGGTTTCGCCACCCTCCCTGAGGCAATTTATACCAAACAAATCCAGAGGTTAACACCCTCCCCCTTTATACTCAAGGACATAGTAGCGCAGACTCGCGACGAATAAACCCGGATAAGAGGAAAACATCCGGACCCTTTGCTGGCATTACCGGGCCTGCCTCATCTCAGGAAATGGAGACCGGACTTGCCGCCGACAGGCCTTAAATGGTATAAGGGAGAATATGCGTGAACCACAGGATCACTCCTGTGGTTTTTTATTTATCCATACCCCGTGAAGTTCAACCGCGCAAAAAGACCATACGCAACGTGAACTTACGATTTCAAGTTATCAGAAAAAGGAAACAGTGCACCTATGATCAGCGCCAACAACGTGGCCCTCGCTTACGGCAAGAGGGTCATTTTTAAAGACGTCAACATCAAGTTCATCCCCGGCAACTGCTATGGCCTCATCGGTGCCAACGGCGCGGGAAAATCAACCTTTCTTAAAATCCTGTCCGGCGAAATCGAGCCGGACAAAGGCGAGGTAACGACCGGATCCGGCGAGCGGATCGCCATGCTGCGCCAGGATCATTTCGCTTTCGACGAAGAGACGGTTTTCAACACCGTCATGATGGGACATAAGCGTCTCTATGAGATCATGGCGGAGCGCGAGGCGAT
>DIKU01000123.1:0-2351 GCA_002424645.1 Pelobacter sp. UBA5610
CGCAGAATTTCGATTTCTGTTTCGATGGGGTTTTCGCGGCTCAGTCCAAGATCATCGAGAACACCATTGCCTTGGACTTTGTCGTCACGCACATGCAACGTGGCTTTGGCCTCAAAAAGTGGGCTGACCAAAAAGGTATAGAGCGCTACCCCTAAAAAAATGGCACAAAAAGCAATCACGAAGGGTTTGCGCCGCCGCAGCAGTACGTTGATATAATCCTGAAGGTGGACTTCTTCCTCCTCCAGATAGGAGTAACTATTGTGTTCGATGGAGTTTGGCATTGTCATATCCTGCTTCTTGTTTCGTCATTGGTCGTTGGTCATTCGTTAAAAAACCAACGATAAAAAACAATATGAAATTAACTGGTTTCGGTTTAACAGGGGCAAAGGGGACAAACAACATCCAATCTAATTGAATCGCGTCTCATGAGCATAGTCCCGATACATTTCAGATCCCCTGCATCCCCTTCATCTGTGTTAAAAAAGTTTTGCATCAAAACATCATGCAAACCCGGATCAATCGCGGGTCAACACCTTTACCTGCACGAAAGGCTGCAACAAGGAGCTGATAGCCTGCAGCGAAGGCAGGATTTCCTGGATGGCAAGGTTCCACGATCCAAGCCCGTTGCGCGGCACATACAGAACATCTCCTTCCACCAAGGGAAAAGGCAGCGCATCGCCGTTAAGAATTTTATTCAGGTCGATAACAAGCAACTCGCCGCGGGTCGGCGAGAGCGAGCGTATGATGCGCACATGGGTCGGACGCGCACTCCCCTCGTTCAGATCGGCACTGGAAAGAGCCTGTGCAAGAGACAAGCGTCCGTTGGGCATGACGATGGGACCGGCCTTTTTAACAGCCCCGAAAACAAAAACATTCTGGTTTTTGTCGTCCGGCACAAAGATGACGTCGTTGGCGGTCAACCAGGTATTTTGCGACTGATCACCTTCCTGCAACAATCGGTAGATGTCGACGGGTATGGTTTTACCGTTACGGATAATGCGCGCAGAACGAAGATTGGCGATATCCTTAAGACCGTTGCCAAGGGCAAGCCCTTCCATAAGGGAATAGGAACGATCCATGTAGTAAGTGCCGGGCGCATTGAACTGCCCCAACAGGTAAAGGGGTTTGCTTCGATACTCGGACATCTCCACCACGACCCAGGGATCTTTAAGGTAGGTACGAACAATCTCCTGAATATGTTCGGTAGCCTGACCGATGGTCATGCCACCGACAGCAACACTGCCGGCGAGCGGCAAATGAACCTTGCCGTTACCATCTACCCGACTACCCGAGACCTTATTGCTACCACCGATAAAGATACCGGGACTGCTAAGTTCCGGATGGCCTTTGACGTTGACATAAAGCACGTCATTGGGGCCGAGAAGGTATTCCTTCGAGGGCTGAACGGCATCGACTCCCAGAGAGACTTCAACGGACTCTCTTTCCACCACAGCCGAATAGCGTTCACCGTGGATTTGCTTGTGGGTGCCGGGTTCGAGATCGGTAAACTTGGTGCAACCAGTGAATAAAAGCAGGCCAACCAGCAGGCCCAAGGAAATTTTCCAGTATGCTTTACAGTTCATGATCCCTCTTGGAAAAGTAATAATTGGATAGAACAAAAATTCTTTAGCGCTCATCGGATCGAACCCGTACCAAGCGAATAAACAATACATTAATTTATATTAAAAACAATATTACGTGCCGCCAGTTTTATAGCAACCTGCGGCACAAAAGGCAATCAGGTAAACTTCTTAATGAAGCAACACCAACTACCAATCCTGACTGCGATCGTTCCTATCAGCATCATCGGCCTTGACCCAGATGCGCACAGCCTCTCGGGAATTACCAAGGATTCGCCGGGACGAAACGGCATCGCCGATGTTGGGTTGCTGCCGGTAGGCGCCAACCTCCACCCACTGTCCCGGGATAGCGTCTACCGTGGTGGACACTTGCAGACTTTCAACCTCTGGGGGTTCCATGCTCTGCGCCCCTTGCCTTCCAGCCACCCGATCGAACCATGGCTCCAGCACCAACCGGATAGACGCGCCTGCCGCGACCGGCTGCACGGTAAAGCCATGACGGGTTTGCACATAATCGACTTCCTGACCATACCCGGGATTACGGCCAGCCTGTGCCAACATCCGACGAACAAAAGGGTGACGGTCGTCAAACAGGATCAAACCTGTTGCGTTTTCGCACACATCGACCTTGTATTCAGCGGCATCGACCGCATTGCCGAGGCGGCGAGGCAGCGAGGCGGCTTCACCGGCGCCGGATGACCCGGATGGCGCACCCGTCGCAATCCGAACAGTGACCGTCAGCATCCGACAGGCCGAGGGAGCAAGAGATGC
>DIKU01000123.1:2404-3679 GCA_002424645.1 Pelobacter sp. UBA5610
TCCCTCCACCATAGGCGCGGAAACCGTCAGGGCTATCGCAGTGCCTGAAAAACCCCACAGGACAAGGCCTGTGGCGACAACGACCAGGCGCCCACTCGATTTTACCGACAGCCCGCACAAGCGACTGCCATGGAATATACGGGCAAAACCTGTCAGAAAAGCCATTGCAGCCAAAACCATGACATCAATCCTGTGGCACCTCGTCCCCATAAGTGCGCCCTTTCCATGCCCCACCTGCTCCCCGTAAAAAGCGAAAAGCCGAGTCGATTGTCATCGCCGTGTAAAGACCTGCAGCAAGAGGCAAAAAGAGAACCATACTGCGCGACAGGTCATACCAACGCGTCATGGGCCAAAAGGTACGGGCCATGAGAAACCACCCTGCGAATCCGCACAATACCGAGATCAGCCCAGCGCCATGAACCTCATGCAAAATTAGGTCCCATCCGCCAGCTAGCAGACAGAACGGCGGTATCAGAAATACCAAAACCATGCCCAGCACCGTACCCAGAAGCAACAGCCAGGAATGGTGCAACTGCACGAACGCCGTGCGCACGACCATGCGCCAGACCGTGGCAAGGTCCCGGCAGGGACGCATGCTTACGACTTCAAGGGTAAAGCCGAGCCAGATCCTGCCTCCCCGGGGACGGCCGTGTCGCTTAATAAGCCGTCCAAGGGAACAGTCATCGATAAGCGCACCGGCAATAGCCGGCAAACCTCCGGCATGTTCCAAAGCCTCGCGCCGCAACAGCACACAGCCGCCTGCCGCACCGGCAACCTTACTGCGCGGATCACCGACTTTTTTAAAAGGGTAAAGCATGGCGAAAAAGTAGACAAAAGCAGGGATGAGCAAACGACTCCAGAACCCAGTGGCCTGAAGTCGCGCCATAAGGGATACGAGATCGTAATCCCCTTGCACCGACTGGGTCACCAACCGGGCAAGGCTGTGCTTTTCATGGGCGATATCCGCATCGGTAAACAGCACCAGCGGCGCTGGATCCGCAGACGAAGCCAGCATCCCCTGCTGCAGCGCCCACAGCTTGCCTGTCCACCCCCTGGGCCTGGCATCCGCCCCGACCAATGTAAGCCGTTCCCCACGCCCCGAAGCATCCGCCAGACGGCGCGCTACCGCCGAGGTTCCGTCTTCGCTGTGGTCATCTACCAGAAAAACCCTGAGCGGTCCGGCGTAATCCTGCCCGAGGATGGTCGGCAAGGCATGGGGAAGGATATCGGCTTCATCGCGGGCCGGGATAATGACATCAACGGCCGGCCAGGTTG
>DIKU01000111.1:0-1286 GCA_002424645.1 Pelobacter sp. UBA5610
TCCACGGTCAGACAGCGGCGGAGGTCATTGTAGGCCGAGCCGATCATCGTAAGGAAAACATGGGCCTGACCCATTGGGAAGGTGCACCCCACGGGAAAATCCATCGATACGATGTCGCCATCGCCAAAAACTATCTCTCCGAGTTCGAGCTGGCCCAGATGCAGCGCATCGTCTCCGCCTACCTCGACATGGCCGAGCTTCAGGCCATGCGCAAAATCCCCATGACCATGGAAGACTGGGAAAAGCGGTTGGCGGGCTTCCTGAAACTCTGGGACCGGGAGATTCTGCAGGACGCGGGAAAGGTATCGGCCGAGCTGGCCAAAACCCATGCCGAGAGCGAATACGAAAAATACCGCATTGTGCAGGACCGGTTGTTTGAAAGCGATTTCGACCGATTGGTGAAGCAGATCGAATCCGCCGGAGAGGGAAAACCGGAGGAAGAATAAGGCGGCCACTTGAGGGCTGACTTGGGGGGTGAGCTTGCAACAAACTCGCGCCACGGCTTGCGGGATGACTGGCGCAGCGGTCAAGTACCGACCAAGTAACTTTACAGATCCATCTCCCGCAGAAACCGCCAGACCGATACCACCTTGATGGTGCTGAAACCCACGGGGATGGTTTCATCGGTGCGCCAGGTGACGATGGTCCCCTCCGCCACCGCCAGCTCGATCGTGGCTTCGGAGAGGAAGCGGACCTCGCTCTGCCTGACGCGGAGGTCGGCCGGCGTGGCGCAGACCTGGATCAATAGCATGGCTCGCTTTTGTCCCGGCACTGACGGCAGCAGCGCGACAAGGTCCACCTCCCGGCCCGTCTTGGTCTTGTGATAGAAGATTTCCGGCGTCACACGACGCAGCGCGGTGAACGTTAGAATCGCGGGCATGTAATGAAAATCTATGGTGATGGTGTTATTACCCGCCATGGCACAATAGAATTGATAAAAAGAGGGACGTTGTATGGATGATTTCCGACTGCTCATAGACCTCCACCGGCCTGCAGAACGGCAAGGACCAGGCGGGGACGCTCAAACGAAACGGGCGATGGAGCTGGCCGGACTCGACCGGTCGCGCCCCTTGAAGATCGCGGATATTGGCTGCGGTACCGGTGCATCGACCATCCTCCTGGCCAAGGAACTGGATGCCCGCATCACCGCCGTGGACTTCCTGCCGGAGTTTCTCGACGAGCTTCAAATCAGGGCCAACAACCATGGCGTGGAGGATCGGATTACCACGCTGAACGCCTCCAGGAATGCCTTGCTGTTTGCGAAGGGGGAATTAGACCTTCCAGCA
>DIKU01000111.1:1393-6946 GCA_002424645.1 Pelobacter sp. UBA5610
GGTCGCTGGCGCGGAACCAGTAATAGCCGCGTCCCAGCCAGGCAGCGGGACCGGTCAGGGAGATTTCCACCTTTTCGCTCACAACCTGTTGCCCCCCCAAGGCGAATAACTCTTTGCCCCGCTTGGTTGCCCTGACTTTGTGGGCGGTCAATTTATCCGGGCGCATGGTCCAGAACTCGGTGGAAGGCTGGGGTTGGGCCAAAAAAGCGCGCAAGGCAAAGGACAGCGCCTGGAACCATGGCGCCTGGTCTATGTCCAGGGTTCGCTCGATGGTTTTCCCATGCCTTTGTCCCTGCAGGAGGATTCTGTTACCTTCCCGTCTGGCCTGGATGCGGGTTCCGGTTTCCACATTGGTGAGGCTCCAAAGACGTGTAGCCATAGCCGTATCCATCAGGGTCTGGTGTTCTTCGACCAAGCTGACCGTTCGCAGCAGGTAGCCTTCACGATTTTCAAGTATCCAGGTAAAATGTTCCTTTTTGTCCCCAGATTGCTGCTGGTAGCGATGTTTTTCCGTCATATCCGCTTCCGCCCAGGAGGTGGCCAGCAGGATCGCAAACAGGTTCACCAGGATGAGCCAGCCTGTACGGCCGCCAGGCAGGCCATGGATATTCCGAATTTTCATCTGCAGGATCCCTTTGCCTCCTCCGATTCTTCCGCCTGCTGCACGGTTTCATTGCCACAACATGCCCTGTCTGTGTTTGTCTTGTGTTTGGAAATCATGATCAAACGGGTAAAGCACTTAAGAGAATCGCAATGCTTTTTTCCCCGGGGAAAAGTCATAGGTAGAAATTTTCTCTGTATGAATCTGGAACAACTCGGATTTTTCCTTAGCCAAGGTATCGGGACCCGGTTTGGCGACTATTTCCCAGACGAGTTGCTTCACCGCAGACTTTGTTGAATGGATAGATCCGATTTTCTCCTCTTGGATGATGGTAGGCCTGACTGCTCGATTTCTCTCAACCCCGCCGCTATCAATTGATCAGGCCGGTGGTCTGAGTCAGCTCAACGATGCTTTGCACCGCATCGCAGAGGCCCCGGTTGGTCGGTGCAAAGGCCCGTTCCATCGGAAAATCCCGGGTCGTGATAGCCAGTTGTTGGTTGGAGATGACAATGTGGGAATCACCAAATTTCTGAAGTTCCTGGAATCCTCTCTCGGCTTGTTCTGCCCGCTTTCTCCCCTCAAAGGCCAAAGCATGGTAACTACCCCGACGTTTCCACTGCCCAACTCCTTGCCCGCCCTGGCAACAGCGGGGGCGGCTCCGGTCCCCTTGGCCTCCCCCATGTCGACCAAATAAAGAGCAGATCCCGAAGGTTCGTGTCGCCCCTTGAGAAACATTAAAAAAGGTGACAAACATGAATCCGGGCCATACAATTCAGGCTCATTTGCCGGTTTAAAAAACACCTTTTGAATGTTTTTCCCGTTTGGCGACACGGATTGTCGTTGGTGAGGGGGGGTGAGAAAAAGGAATGTAGGAAAATGATATAACTCTGGGTGACGTTGGTTGACGAGTGCTTGATGAAGAGGGAAAATCGGCGGCATTTCAAGAAATCTTTGATGTCTCGGATTGGTTTCGGTCTCTTCTGGCTACAAGCGCCGAGTTATCCTCTTTTGAATTTTTCCTGTACGAAACACCACCACCAGGTGTACTCATACCCCGTGAACGAGCAGTCCGTGTAAACTTGCCCGCATTTTTTGCACTCCATGTTTCGGTAAAGCCCTTCGACAGGGAAGGCCCCTTGACCGGGGTCTTCTTTGAAGGACATTTGGAAATCAGTGCTGCCGCATGTGCAGCCAGAGAAGTTCTCTGACCGATATTTCCAGAACATTTTTTGCCTTGGAAGTCTCACTTTAAATACATATTCCTGGACCTCTTCCGATTTCGTTGACCAGTCAATCCGGTCCCATTCCTCTTCAGCAAGCTTGTGGCGATCAAAAAGGTGGTGATGGTTGGCGCATAAAATCAAATAGTTATCGGCTTTGTCGGCCCCTCCATGGTTCCGGGGAATAATGTGGCATTGGTGCACAACCCGGAGTTGTCCGCAAACTTCGCATGGATTAAATTTTTGGATAAAAGACTGGCCCGGAGTGCTGTCGTATTGAGGGTATTTTGTAAGGTCTATGTCAAGATTGAATTTGTCGCGAAGAATTTCTTTCCGGTAGATGTCCGCAACCTTCAATATAGCCTGGTTGAACAACTCCTGAATGGCATTTTGCGCTTTCACGGGTATGTCGCGGTGGTTCTCTCGCAAAAAGGCCGTTAGCAAAGGCTGCACTTTTGGATAGAATTTATTGAGTGGATCCATATGCTGCCACCTGGTAATCCCCGACCCCAATTTCTTGTTCAGTGCAACACGAACTGGTCTGCTTTGGGGGGGCGTTTTTATAAGTAAAACCAATATTCTTTGATTCGCCATAAAATCGATATGGCTACCCTTTTATAATTTCATAATTATCTGATAGAGCTTCTTCAGGTCTCTCTCCCCGAGTTGCTTTAGGCTAACTACCTGCTTTTCGAGTCGTTCTTTAACCAAAGCGTAGACCTCGCCCTTTGGCATGTTAAGTTCTCGGGCTTTAGCCCAGATGCCCTTGTAATGGTCATTTCGCCAAGACTGGTTGTCCGCCCTCCGGATTTTGGGCCGGTTTATGGCAATTTGTTGTTGCAGCCACTTGATAGCATCCTCTCCTCGATGATAGGGGATTTCTCGATAAGTGGAGACCCCATAATGGTTCCTCAAACGAGTCCACCATTTTGCTCTTTTGCTTCCGATTTTGTCCAGATCGCCAGCCGCTTCCCGGTCTGCTGCTTTATAAATAAGGTCTTGCAGTTTCTTTGCCTGGGCTGAAGAAATGTGCTCAGGCCCCGGTTGAAATGGTCGAACGATTACTTCCCTGCGATTTATGTTATTCACGATATCGCGGCCGGCGACTTGATTGTTGTCGCCTTGAATGTTGATTGATTCTCCTTTTTTAGGGGAGGACCCCTCCTTGAACATGTGCAGAAGCTTCCCCATCTCCTTTTCCACCATGAAGAGCCCTCCTACCTGGCTGATTTAATAATTCGCAAGACCCTCTGCCTGTCTATCTGCTTACCTGTGTCAGCGTACAACTCGTAAATAGCACAAACCAAATCGGATTTTTGTGGCGGCGCCATCTCGCGACCTGTTTCCTTTAGGGCCGATTCAACCACCTCAATCGCCGCCCTCAACAGGTCAATTGCAAGAGATTCTCTATTTTGCAATCTCTCATCGGGTCTCTCGCCAGTCAGTAGTTGGTTGAGATCAATTTCAGGAAAAGAACGCTTTAGCGAAATCAGAAGGTCACTTCCAGGCATTTTTTTACCTTTTTCGATTTCACTAATATAGCTGGGGGATGTTGACAAGAACGAGGCAAGCTCTTGCTGTGTAAGCCTTTTTTGCCGACGAAATGCCTTGAAACGCTCCCCAAATGAAATTTCATGCAATTGCGAAAATCTCCTTGACTAAATTTCGCTATAGCGATACTCTCCAGACATGAGCATAAAAACGGCTGGAGAAACAGCCCAAACCAGAAACCTTAAGAAAAGGAGTCTCTATGGACCCCGTCCAGATCAAAAACGCGCTCAAGGATGCCGGCATATCCCAGTCCGACATCGCCCGGGCGTGCCGGGTAACTCCAGGGCACGTTCACCGGGTGATTTTGGGAATGTCCATCTCTCACCCGGTGCAGGCCGTGATCGCGGCGGCCATCGAACGGCCCGTGGAGGAGGTTTTTCCCAAACGTTACAGCTCGAAGCGCAGCGTGGCCCGTATCCGGGAGTTGGCCCGGGTGGCCGAGGACGCTCGCGCGGCCAGGTAGACGCCAGAATAACACATTGGCGGATGGGACTGAAACATTTTTAACGGGAGGCATGATGTCTTTGGACCCCCTAAATAGTGAGGCGATGTCGTTGTTGAAAAAGATTCAGGAGGAGTGTTCCCGCCCCGGGTCTTGCCGTCTGCTGCCTTTGAGGGAAGCCTGCCGGCTGGCCCGGGAGTCAGGTTTGCTGCACCCCGGCTTCGAACACGGCCTGCCACGGGGATCGGTCGATGACGTCCCGGTCGCTTAGCCGCTGGCAAAGCATCAAGACCAGATCCAACGAGGCTGAAAAGTGAAACCAAATACTGTCCCCCACGAAAACAAAGACCTGGTAGGGCCGCCGGAAATTTTTGGCGCGGATGGTTGGACGCAAAACGTTCATAAAATCAACGTCGAGATAGCCCCGCGGGTTGGCAATGGGGCTAGGCGCCGAGAGCAGGGCCAATTTGAGGAAGCCGCCGATCTCGGCCCCGACATGGTCGAAGATGGCTACGGGACGGGTCTGGTTGTCGGTGATGTAGGCCCTGGCCGTGGGGAACGGGGAGGTGTTTTGGGGCTGAGCCGGGTGGTGGTCGGACTGAAGCCAACGTCTGATTTGTTCGAGGTCTTTTGTGAGGCTGAAGACGGGACTGTTTTTTAAGAGCAGCGGCAGCATGGGGCCTCCTTTGTTTATGGTGAAACAAGGTTAGCAGGTCGCCCTGGGCCGGCAATGTCAAAAGGGCGGAAAAGATTAGACCTATTCCGGATGGAGGGACGGGTGCCATGCCTAAAAGACAGCATGTTTTAGACCATCAGCTGACTCTGGATTTTGAGGCTCAGATCGATGATTTCGTGGAGGTGAAGACGCGCTTGGCGGATGCGGTGGCGTGCCGCCCGATGCCGCACCAGGGTGTAGAGAACGAGATGGAGGCGTGCATCGAGATTGCGGCGGCGATCAAGCGGACGGTGCGGGAGTCGGGGCTGTCGCGCGAGCAGCTGGTAGACGGCATCAACGCCTATTTCGGCCGGACGGACGCGGGGGCCGAGGCGGACCCGCCGATTTGCCGGAAACCGCTGACGATTCACATGCTGAACAATTACCTCTCAAAGCCCTGCGAGTACCCCCTGCCGGCCTATTACCTGTACGCGATTCATCATGTGACGGGGATTTTGGAGCCGGCGGCGACGATTGTGGCGGCGGAGGGCGCCCAGGTGGCGACGGCGGAGGAGATTGGACTGCTGCAGCTGGGCAAACTGGAGCAGACCCTGGACGAGATGCGGCGGCTGCGGCGCGAACTGCGCGGCGGGAGGCGGCGGTGAACGCCCGGGGGGTGCAGGCGTTGCTGGTGTTGTTGCTGGCGCTGTTGCTGCTTTGCGCCGGCATATCGGTGGGCCGCCGGGTGGAGGCCTGTTTACAACGGGCCGCGGACGGCTTGTTCAGGGAGGCGTTATGAGGATGAAGGATTGGGTGCTGGGCCTGCTGTTTTTCGGGTCGCTGTGCTTGGCCGGCAGCGACGGGCTGTATTTTCCCTGGGTGAACCTGCTGGGGCTGGGCGGGTTGGCGCTGGTGGTGGCGGCGGCCTGAAAGGAGGACGTTGTGACGACGTATCGACGCATTGCGGCGGTGAAGACCGCCATAGAGATTCTGCGGTTTTTGGCGGAACAGAAACAGGCGGTCAGCGGCCAGGATATCGCCGTGGCGGTGGACGCCCCGCACGGCACGGTGATGTGCCACCTGG
>DIKU01000163.1:0-967 GCA_002424645.1 Pelobacter sp. UBA5610
AGGTGAAAACCTATAAAACCGGCCGATCCTGTTACAAGAATCTTTCGCACAAGCAAACTCCTAAAGAAGCCATATTAACTGAGATAAAGAAGATGGATAAGATAACATCTCGATTAAATTAAATACAACTCTATACCGGACTTGAGTAATTATTAAAACGTCTATATTCCAATCGTGGATTACCAAAATTTATCAGTAATCCAGCTTCGATTTTGGAGGCCTTGAGATAATTCAAAACTTGTGCAACATGTTCGGGTGCCAATTTTTTAACTGCCTTCAATTCAATAAGCACCTGATTGTTGACCATGATATCAGCGAAATAATCACCAACTACCCTGTTTCGGAAATGTACTTTAATAGGGACTTGGGCCCTGACATGCAAACCAAGCTCCTCTAACGCTACAAGAAGAGATTTTTCATAAACTGACTCAAGAAAGCCGCTACCCAATTCGTTACTGACTTCAAAACAAGCCTGCAATATCAATTTGGTTATTTCATCGTATTGCAAAATTGAGTTCCTTTGAAACAGATTAGATTTAAGCGAAAAAAATCCCCTGAATCCCCTTCATCTCAGTTGCGTAGCATTCTGCCTTAAACTTGCAGCTTGGAGCTATTTTCAGCCTCGACGCCCAATCCCCACGTACTCAAACCCGGACTGTTTGACGGTTTCCGGCTCGTACTGATTGCGGCCGTCGAAAATGACGGGTTGCTTCATCAGTTTGTGCATGGCGTGGAAGTCCGGGGTACGGAAGGGTTTCCACTCGGTGACCAGGATCATGGCGTCGACATCCTGCAGGGCGTCGTACTGATGGTCGGCAAGGATCAGGTCGCCGTTGTCGAACCAGGCCTGGGGCAACTGGTTGCGGGCGGCTTCCATGGCGACGGGGTCGTAGGCGCGGACCTTTGCACCTGCGCCGATGAGTTCGTGCAACAGCACCACGGCCGGTGCTTCGCGCAGATCGTCGGT
>DIKU01000163.1:1097-3451 GCA_002424645.1 Pelobacter sp. UBA5610
CTTTCGGCCAGGTGAATGATCGCTTTGACATCTTTAGGAAAACAGGACCCGCCGTAACCGCAACCGGGGTAGATGAAGGAGTAGCCGATACGCGTGTCGGAGCCTATGCCGAGACGGACGTTTTCCACATCGACATCCAGCATATCGCACAGTCCGGCAATTTCATTGATAAACGAAATTTTGGTTGCCAGCATGGCGTTGGCGGCATACTTGGTCATCTCGGCATCGCGCACGCCCATGTAGATGGTCCGGTCCCGATTCATGTTGAAGGGAGCATAGAGTTGCCGCATGATGTCGCGAGCGCGGTCGCTTTCGGTACCGACAATGATCCTGTCAGGGCGCATGAAGTCTTCGATGGCTGCGCCTTCCTTGAGAAATTCAGGATTGCTTACCACGTCAAAAACGGTGTTTTTGCCGCGTTTTTGCAGTTCACCCTCTACCACTGCACGCACTTTCTCGGCGGTCCCCACAGGAACGGTCGATTTATCGACCACCACGCCGTAGTCGCGCAGATTCTGACCGATTTCCGCCGCGACTCCCAATACCTGACTCAGATCGGCGCTACCGTCACCGTTGGAAGGGGTCCCAACGGCAATGAAGTATACCTGGGAATCAACCATGGCCTCGGCAAGGGAAGTTGTAAACCGCAGGCGCCCTTCCCTCACATTGTTTTTAACCAGAACATCCAAACCCGGTTCAAAAATCGGAATCTCCCCCTGCTTGAGCCTGGCAACCTTGGAAGGGTCGGTATCGACACAGGTAACAGTATTCCCCATTTCAGCAAAACAGGTTCCGGTGACAAGTCCGACATAACCGGTTCCGATAACAGTCAGGTTCATAGTTCTCTTCCCTTTTTTGAAACAGTGATTAGTTATTAGTGATTGGCAACCGGTAAAAAAGACCAAAATTCAATATAATAGTTTAAAATTCCCTTACTGACTACCTGTTACTAATCACCAGTCACGGTAGTTTATCAATTATGGCGAGAATTTCTGCTGTTTTTGTTTCCATCAAACCCTGGTCGCCCCTGGATTCGACATTGAGGCGTAATACCGGTTCGGTATTGGAGGATCGCAGATTAAGTCGCCAGTTGGCAAATTCGAGGGATAGTCCGTCGGTGTGATCTTCGGCAAGGCTTTCACCATGAAAATGCTGACGTACCGCGGCAATGGCGGCTGCCGGGTCGCTGAGGCGACGGTTGATTTCGCCGCTGGCGGGATACCGCTGCATACAGCCGTCGACCAGTGCCGACAAGGGCTGCTTGCTCTGGCTCATAAGCTGAGCCACCAGCAACCAGGGGATCATGCCGCTGTCGCAGTAGGCGAAATCACGAAAATAGTGGTGGGCGCTCATCTCACCACCATAGACGGCATCCTCGGCGCGCATGCGCTCTTTTATGAAGGCGTGACCTGTTTTGCTCTGAACAGGTATGCCGCCACCGGCCTGAACCTTTTCTATGGTGTTCCAGGTCAGCCGCGGATCGTGAATAATACGACTGCCGGGGTGAGTCGCAAGCAAGGCTTCCGCAAGCAGGCCGACAATATAATAGCCCTCGATGAAGCGGCCTTTTTCATCAAACAAAAAACACCGATCAAAATCACCATCCCAGGCGATACCCAGATCGGCCCCATGGGCCAGCACCGCGTCGCGAGTGGCACCGCGATTTTCCGGCAACAGGGGGTTGGGAATGCCGTTAGGGAAACTGCCATCGGGTTCATGGTGGACGCGAACGAACTCAAAAGGCAGCAGGGCCGCCAATCGATCGACAACGGGACCGGCGCAACCGTTTCCGGCGTTTACCACCACCTTGAGGGGTTTCAGATCCGACGCATCGATATAGCCCAGCAGATGATCGATATACCTGTCGCGCACATCGAGTGTGCGATAGCTCCCCATAGCGGACGAAACGGGGAACTCACCCTGCAAAGCCAGGTCGCGCAGCGTATTCAGGCCGCTATCGCCACTGATGGGACGCGCTTGCTCGCGCACCAGTTTCATACCGTTGTAATCGCTCGGGTTATGACTGGCGGTCACCATGATACCGCCGCACACCCCCTCGGAGAAGGTTGCGAAATAGACTTCTTCGGTACCGCAAAGGCCAAGATCAAGAACATCGGCACCGCCTGCACGCAGACCATCGGAAAGCGCCTTGCACAAGGCCTCGCTGGAGGTTCGGATATCCCGACCGACCACCACCTGCCGTGGCTTAAGATGCATGGCAAAGGCGCGCCCGATGCGCATGGCCAGATCTTCATTGAGTTGATCGGGCACACGTCCACGTATGTCGTAGGCTTTGAAAGGCATTGGGATGTCCTTGGTAGAAATTGACTGGTGATTGGTGATTGGTGATTGGT
>DIKU01000121.1 GCA_002424645.1 Pelobacter sp. UBA5610
GCTAGAGCATAACAATTTTGTTTTGCAATGTCATCAGATGAGGCTGATTCCATCGGGAATTATTGTTTTTTAAGCGAACCGTTGTTGAAATACTTCAAAATGGTTACTATAGGAGCGTAAAAGCCAGGCTTATTGTTGGCGATCCTATAAAAATAACGCAGCTTACGTGCCGGATAAATTCACATTGTAAGAACCGAATAATTTGTTTGAAAAGAGTTTCTGGCTGTCCTTGACCGATTTACGGGCAATGACCAACTTTTTGCCAATGCATCATGATCCACTTTGCAAGGATGCTATTCTTTCGGAGGTCTGGACGGACCATGGCAAAACGCCGCATAACAAAAATAAAACTTTTTACCGCTATGATGTTGGTCGGGATACTTGCCGCAGGTGTCTATATCGTGTCTCTCGACATCGCCGTTCGTGCCCGGTTTGAAGGCAAGAAATTCGCCTTGCCGGCCAGGGTCTATGCCCGCCCGCTGGAAATTTATCCGGGATTAAAGCTTACCCTCCCGGCGCTTACCGCTGAGCTTGCCCTGCTAGGCTATCGGCAGACATCGGCGGCTCAGGAGCCCGGCACCTACAGGTGGCGGGGCCGGGAACTTGACCTTGTAACCCGTGCATTCGTGTTTGGCGACGGGACCCAGGACCCCATCTCCTGCACCGTGAGTTTCACCGATGGGAGGGTGGTGGGACTGACCAGGCGCGATGGGCGTGCCAATCTGGATCTGGTGCGACTGGACCCGGCGCTGATAGGGGGGATCTATCCCGGTGAGAACGAGGACCGGGTCCTGGTCAGTTTGAGCGAGGTGCCCCAGTCGGTGGTGGACGCTCTGATCGCTGTGGAGGATCGCCGGTTTTTCAGCCATCACGGCATCGATCCACGGGGAATCGCACGGGCTGTTTTCATGACCGTCAGTGGCAAAAGCGTGCAGGGTGGCAGTACCTTGACCCAGCAACTGATTAAAAACTTTTACCTGACCGCCGAACGTACCTTGCGTCGCAAGTTTACGGAAATGATCATGGCCCTGTTGCTGGAAATGCACTACAGCAAGCAGGACATTCTTGAAACCTACCTCAATGAGGTTTATCTGGGGCAGGATGGTAACCGTTCCATTCACGGTTTTGGTCTTGCCAGCTCGTTCTTTTTTGACAAGCCGCTGCCCCACCTGAGCTTGAGTGAAGGGGCGCTGTTGGTCGGCATGTTGAAAGGTCCCGCCTATTTCAGCCCGCGCAACCACCCGAAACGTGCCCTGGATCGGCGCAACCTGGTGTTGAAGCAGATGGTCGAAACCGGGTTTATCACCGAACAACAATGTCTTGCGGCCACGTCGGCTCCGCTTGGCGTGGTGGATAGACCGGCGCGCGGCACGTCCCCTTACCCTGCTTTTTTGGGGCTGATACATCGACAGTTGCAGCGTGACTATCGCGATGAGGATCTGCGCTCGGAAGGATTGCAGATTTTTACCACTCTCGATCCCCAGGTCCAGCGCGTGGCTGAAAAAGCCTTGCAGCAGCGTTTGTCGCAATTGGAGAAAGCGAGAGGAATGAAGTCCGGAGTTTTGCAGGGGGCCGTGCTTGTGACCGCCACCCAGGATGCCGAGGTGCAAGCCTGTGTAGGGGGGCGGGATGCGCGTTTCAAGGGGTTCAATCGCGCCCTTGATGCCAAGCGTCCCATCGGTTCCCTGATCAAGCCGGTGGTCTTTCTTACCGCCTTGCAGCACCCGTCACATTATACCCTGGCAACATTGCTGGATGACACCCCGCTGGTTTTAAAACAGGCAGGCACCGGGGATTGGGCTCCCCAAAATTACGATAAACGATTTCATGGCAGGGTGCCGCTGCGTATGGCTCTGGCGCATTCCTACAACGTATCGACGGTCAGGCTCGGTCTGGCTCTGGGCGTGGCACCGATTATGGTTAATGTCCAGCGGTTGGGAGTTGATCGGGAATTACCCGCTTTTGCTTCCAGTTTGCTCGGGGCGAACGCGCTCTCCCCGATGGAAGTGACACAGGTTTACCAGACCATCGCCAGCGGCGGTTTTCGCACCCCGTTGCGAGCCATTCGTGAAGTTTTGACGGCACAAGGAGAGCCTCTGCAACGGTATCCGTTGAACGTGGAACAGGTTATTGAACCCGGCCCCAATTACCTGTTAACCAATGCCATGCAAGCGGTGGTGCGGGAGGGCACGGCGCAGGGATTGTACAACCGGTTGTCACCGGAGTTGGGAATCGCCGGTAAAACCGGGACCACGGATAACTACCGCGACAGCTGGTTTGCCGGGTTTACCGGCGACCGGCTTGGTGTGGTGTGGGTCGGCAGGGATGACAACGAATCGACGGGGTTGACCGGTGCCAGTGGCGCCATGGGGGTCTGGGGGGACATGATGGTGGCCCTGGAGCCCGAACCTCTGTTGCTGGCGGCCCCGGATAACGTCGAAAGCGTTTGGATAGAACCTGCGTCAGGCCTTCTAAGTGCCGCAGGGTGTCCCGATGCCGTTGAATTGCCATTTATCGTCGGCTCGGCACCGACCGGCCGATCAGAGTGCGGACCACGTTCTCTGGGTGGCTCCATCAAAAACTGGTTCAAGGGGATATTTCAATGATGCAAGCCGCATATCGATGGACATGTCTTGCTGTGTTGCTTCTTATGACAGGCTGCGCCGGGAGTCTTCCGGATAAACCGCCACCCGGACCGCCCCCGGGGCCGTCAACCAATGCTGCCGTGGTCTCTTTGCTGAATAAAGCCAGGACCCAAAGCACTGCCGGCAGGTTGCATGAGGCCAGTGCCTCATTGGAGCGCGCTGTGCGCATCGAGCCTCGCAATCCCTACCTCTGGCAGGAGCTGGCCCGGGTGCGACTGGAGCAGGGACACTATCGACAAGCCGAAAATCTCGCCGCCAAATCGAATAGCCTCATCACGGCCGATGGAGCCATGCGAAAGCAGAACTGGCGCATCATCGGGCAGGCCCGCACCAAACAAGGCGACCTGCAGGGAGCCCGGTCCGCCTTCGACAAAGCGGCTCAGTACTAATCAAAGATGCCCCGGCCAAGTTTTCCCTGGCCGGGGCATCGCTTAGAACTTACAGCTTAGAACTTACAGCTTACAGCTTGAAGCTGACAATCACACTCCGGTAATATTCATGCCGGTGGGGGGCGCAAAGGTTCGTTGTCCCAGCTCCCGGTCTAGCATCAGCAAGCCTCGTCCATCACCTGCCAATCTTTTGATTTTTTTCAACTCCAGGCCGAAACTGGCCTCTTCTTCGACCTGTTCCGTCACAAACCACTGCAAAAAAATCTCGGTGGCATGGTTGCCTTCCTGCTTGGCCAGGGTCATGAGCTGGTTGATGCGCTCGCTGACGAACTGTTCATGTTTCAGCGAATATTCAAACACCTCAAGAGGGGATTCGTAATCGGCCTGCGGCGCGTCAATGGCAAGCATTACCGCGCGTCCACCGACTTCGCACAGGTAGTTGAAGAATTTTTCTCCATGGCACATTTCCTCCAAAACCTGCATTCGCATCCAGTGTGCAAAGCCCGGCAGGTCTTCGGCTTCGAAGTAGGCGGCCATGGCTTTGTACAGGTAGGCTGAAAAGAATTCATTTTTCATCTGTTCGTTCATGGCATCCTGCAATTTTTGACTCAACATAATTGTCTCCTTTTATGGCGGTTGTCGATTGTTGGGATGAGAACTTCCTACTATTATCCGACACGGGAGGGTGTGTGTCCAGCAGGGTGCTGTAAGTGGGGTACAAGCAGGCTGAAAATAAAAAAAGGTCACAGCAGGGCTGTGACCTTTTAGTCATTTCATTCTGGCGCGCGATGCAGGATTCGAACCTGCGACCTCTGCCTCCGGAGGGCA
>DIKU01000078.1:0-29178 GCA_002424645.1 Pelobacter sp. UBA5610
CATGCCGTGGCATACCGTCAGTTGTCGCTGTTGCTGCGGCGTCCGCCCGGCCGCGAAGCCTTCCCTGGCGACGTCTTTTACCTGCACAGTCGCCTGCTGGAGCGGGCTGCCAAGCTTAATGACGATTTGGGCGGGGGCAGCCTTACCGCGCTGCCAATCATCGAAACCCAGGCTGGCGATCTCTCCGCCTATATCCCGACCAATGTTATTTCCATCACGGACGGCCAGATCTTTTTGGAAGCCGACCTGTTCTACTCCGGGGTACGCCCCGCCATCAACGTCGGTTTGTCTGTATCCCGCGTCGGTGGTAGCGCCCAGGTCAAAGCCATGAAGCAGGTCGCCGGCACATTGCGTCTGGCGCTGGCCCAGTATCGTGAGATGGCCGCTTTTGCCCAGTTCGGATCCGATCTCGACGCCGCCACCCAAAAACAGTTGGCGCGTGGTGCGCGGTTGGTGGAAATCCTCAAACAGCCCCAGTATCGACCGCTGCCGGTGGAAAAGCAGATCATGCTCATCTACGCAGCCAATAACGGCTATGTTGACGAGTACCCGATCAATGCCCTGCGGCGCTACGAAGAGGAGCTGTATAGCTATCTCGAGCACAGCCATGGAGATCTGCTTAAGGAACTGGCCGAGAAAAAAGCCATCGACAGTGATCTCGATAGTCGTATCAAAGCCACTCTTAAGGCCTTCGGGGAACAGTTCACGGCGTAGGGGCAGCTTTCAGCTCTCAGCTTCAAGTTGTCAGTTAGGTCAAAGGCTAAATGCACAATAAAAATATGGAATTATGTTTGATCCGTCTGGCTTCACGATTCATGTTTGTAGCTGATAGCTGATAGCTGATAGCTTGTCTTTCGTAGAAAGAAAGAATAATGGCCAACCTGAAAGATATTAAAAAACGTATCACCTCGGTGAAAAGCACCCAGCAGATCACCAAAGCCATGAAGATGGTGGCGGCGGCGCGATTCCGCAAAGCCGGACAGGCCATTGAAGCGGCCCGGCCTTATGCCGCCAAGATGCAACAGGTACTGGCCTCGCTGGCATTGCGCGAGGACCCTGCTGCTCACCCGTTGTTGCAGAAGCACGACCGGCGCGGTAAGGCCTTGGTTTTGGTGCTCAGTTCCGATCGTGGATTGTGCGGCGGGTTCAACCTCAATGTTGCCAAGGCCGCCGAGCAATTCGTGCGTAGCAATGCCGATGGTTTCGACAGCTATGAGGTGGTGGTCATCGGTCGCAAGGGGCGTGAACAGCTCAAAACCCGCGGTTTGATCGCTGACAAGGTGTACGAGGATGTTACTGCCGATGCTACCTATGCCACTGCAGCGCTCATCGGGCAGGAGATCGTACATGGCTACGAGCAGGGCGAGGTTGATGCCGTGTACCTGGTATACAACGCTTTTTTCAGCGCCATTCGCCAGGAAGTCACCGTTGATCAGTTACTGCCTATTATCCCTGCAGAGGCCGAAGCTGAAGTATTCCCCGTGCAACCGTTGTACGAGCCGGCACGAGGAGAGGTACTGTCCTCTATATTGCCCAAGCATGTCGAAGTCCAAATTTACAGGGCGTTCCTGGAGTCGCTGGCTTCCGAACACGGCGCGCGAATGAGCGCCATGGAAAGCGCCAGCAAAAACGCTTCCGAGATGATCGCGGCTCTGACTTTGCAATACAACCGGGTGCGTCAGGCGGTCATCACCACCGAACTGGTGGAAATCATTTCCGGGGCATCATCCGTCCAATAGATACTCAGGCGCAGCCTGCAAGGTTGGCGCAAACGATACGAGGAAGGCATATTATGAGCAACGGCAAAATCACCCAAGTCATCGGACCGGTTATCGACGTCGAATTCGAAGCCGGGCAACTCCCCGAGATCTTCTTTGCCCTGAAGGTCACCAACCCAAGCATCAATGACGAACCATGGAATCTCGTGGCCGAGGTAGCTCAGCACTTGGGGGAAAACACCGTACGCGCCATCGCCATGGATTCCACGGATGGTCTGGTACGCGGACAGGAAGTTCTCAATACCGGCCGCCAGATCAGCGTACCGGTCGGGCGCGCGACCCTGGGGCGCATTATCAATGTAATCGGTGATCCGGTCGATGAAATGGGTCCGGTTACTGCCGACACCACTTGGGAGATCCATCGTCCCACTCCTGAATTCGTAGAGCAGTCTACCAAGGTCGAAGCCTTTGAAACCGGGATCAAGGTCGTCGATCTGCTCGCGCCTTACGCGCGTGGCGGCAAGATAGGCCTTTTCGGCGGCGCCGGCGTCGGCAAAACCGTTCTGATCATGGAATTGATCCACAACATTGCTAAGCAGCACGGTGGCTACTCCGTATTCGCCGGGGTTGGTGAACGCACCCGCGAAGGCAATGACTTGTGGAACGAAATGAAAGAATCCAAGGTTTTGGATAAAACAGCCCTGGTTTACGGTCAGATGAACGAGCCGCCCGGTGCGCGCGCCCGCGTCGCCCTGTCTGCTCTGACCGTGGCCGAGTATTTCCGCGATCAGGAAAATCAGGACGTGTTGTTATTTATCGACAACATCTTCCGTTTTACCCAGGCCGGGTCCGAAGTATCGGCGCTTCTCGGCCGTATTCCTTCGGCGGTCGGTTATCAACCGACCCTGTCCACCGAAATGGGCGAATTGCAGGAGCGAATCACCACCACCAAGCACGGCTCCATCACCTCGGTACAGGCGATTTACGTGCCCGCCGACGACTTGACCGACCCTGCGCCGGCAACCACCTTCGCCCATCTCGACGCCACCACCGTACTGTCTCGGCAGATTGCGGAGCTCGGCATCTATCCGGCCGTCGATCCGCTTGACTCCACCAGCCGTATCCTCGACCCGCAGGTTTTGGGTGAAGAGCATTACCAGGTAGCGCGCGACGTGCAGTATGTGTTGCAGCGCTATAAGGATTTGCAGGATATCATTGCCATTTTGGGGATGGACGAACTGTCCGAAGAAGACAAACTCGCCGTATCAAGAGCGCGTAAAATCCAACGCTTTTTGTCGCAACCGTTTCACGTGGCCGAGATCTTTACCGGTACGCCGGGCAAATACGTCGAGTTGGCCGAAACGATCCGCGGTTTCAAGGAGATCGTCGAGGGCAAACACGACAGTATTCCCGAGCAGGCTTTCTACATGGTCGGCGGCATCGACGAAGTGCTGGAGAATGCCGCTAAAATGGCGTCGTAAAAAAGACAATTTACCGCAAAGAGCGCTGAGACTGCAAAGAAAGTCAAGAGATTACAAAAACGTTTTTTTTGTTTTTCTTTGCGGACCCTGCGGTAAACAAGTTTTTCAGAAAAGGAAAGCCATTCATGGCGCAGAAACTGAAACTGGAAATCGTGACTCCTGCCAGCCAGGTGCTTTGCGAGGAGGTCGACGAGATCACCGCGCCGGGCAATATGGGCCAATTTGGCGTGCTGCCCGGGCATACGCCTTTGCTGACTATCCTCGACGTGGGGGAGTTCAGCTACCGCAAGGGCAGCGACGTGTATTACCTGGCGGTCAACTGGGGCTATGTGGAAGTGGCCGATGATCGGGTGCTGGTACTGGTGGAAACCGCCGAATCCCAGGACCATATCGACCTGGCACGGGCCAAAGCGGCTTTGGGCCGTGCCGAGGCCAAGCTCAAGGAATTGAATCCGGCGGATAAGGAATACCGTATCCTGCAGGGCGCTTTGCAGCGGGCCTTGGTACGTATCCAGGTCGGATCCCGTGGTAGTCGGCATTAACCTGAAAGACAACTCGAATTATTCGGGACGGACGAAATGACGCATCCCTTTATTTTTCTTAAATGGTTGATCGAAAAACTTCATATCGGGCTTACCCTCGAGGAGTTGGAGCTTCATGGTTTTTTTCAACATGTGACCCATACCTGGTTGGTTATGGCCATTCTGGTGGGGGTGGGGCTGTTGGCCGCTCGCAAACCCAGCCTGATTCCCGCTGGTGTGCAGAATCTGATGGAGGTGTTGGTCGTCGAAATCCAGCGCATGGTTGGTGAAACCATGGGACCCAAGGGGAAGGCATATTTCCCCCTGATCGCTACGTTGACGCTGTTTATTCTGGTATCCAACCTTATAGGCCTGATTCCGGGATTTGCGCCGCCTACCGCCAGTCTTAACACCAATGCCGCGTTGGCTGTGACCGTTTTTGCTATGACGCACATCGTCGGAGTGCGGGAACACGGTCTGAAATATCTTAAACACTTCGTGGGACCGGTCTGGTGGTTAGCGCCACTTATCCTGCCGATTGAAATTATCGGGCATCTGGCGCGACCCTTGTCTCTGACGCTACGTTTGTTCGGCAATATGTACGGTCATGAAATCGTACTCATGATTTTCTTTACCTTGGTGCCGCTGCTGTTGCCCATTCCCATGATGGTTATGGGGATTCTGGTTGCCTTTATTCAGACCTTTGTTTTTATGCTGTTATCCATGATCTATATCGCAGGGGCTTTGGAAGAGGCGCACTAAGGACATTTGAGATCTATGTTTGAGGCGTCAAGGCACGCCTTTCAATCGGTTGAAAACTTTTAAAAGACGGTCTGCTGACCGCCGCATCAAGCAAACACAAGGAGAATTACAATGGATTTTTTCACCTGGGTTATGATTACCGCTGGCTTTGGTATGGCCGTTGGATCGATGGGAACCGCTATTGGGCAAGGCCTGGCCGTTAAAAGTGCTTTGGAAGGTGTAGCCCGGAATCCCGGCGCCAGCGGCAAGATTCTGACAACCATGATGATTGGTCTCGCTATGATCGAGTCTCTGGCTATCTACGTATTCGTTGTGGCCATGATCATTCTGTTTGCCAATCCGTTCAAGGACGTGGTACTGGAACTGCTGGCCAAGTAATTTGGCTTTGTTCCACCCGGTCTTCGATCCTACCACCCGGAGCGGGAGGGGGGATGGTGACGGCGCCTCCGATCCTCCTGCCGTTCCGGGTTGGTCAGGTTCACCGCAGATAGAGTTTTAAGATTGTCCAACGCCGGTTTCTCTTTGTGAGAAGCCGGCGTTTTATTTTTTATAAAACGCCTGTTGTCGTATCCTCCGGGGATCAGGGTTCCACTTGTTTCGACAGCCGTTGATACCTGAGGTGTTATCCCTTTGCGCGGAAATGACCGGGGACTGTTCGGCTCGGCATGCTGTGCGTGTATTTAAGCCTTCGGCAATATCCGTTCTAAAAAGAATCCGGCAATGCTCGGTTTGCTATGTACCTACCGGATGTTAATCTTTACATTGAGTAAATTACTAATTACGATTTCATCTTCAGGTTAGGTGTTCTCAAAATTCATGATCGAAAGAGGTGGGTTATCATGTGGTATTTTTTCACCGCTGTTGGCACTTTTATTATTGCTATCGAGCCTTCTGGAGAGTTTGGTCTCTGGATCGATACGGATAAGCTGGCAATTTTTCCCAATCCGGAAGAGGCTGTCGAGATGGTAAGAGCCCAAAAAACCGGATATGCACCATGGGACGAACTTCAGGATGCCAACCCTCCGGAAAGTCTGGCCGGATGGATGGTTATGCCGGGTACGGCACTGTGAGTTACGCGGCAGCGCGCTGCAAAAGTATGACAGGTCAGTGAGCTGTGGAAAGGATGTTCACCATGATCGATATTATCAGAGCGCTTGATCGACATTTTTCCGATTTCGGCTGGTTGCAGACGTACTGGCTGTTTTCATTCTCCAGCTATTATGATCCGCGCAATATCCAGTTCGGGGCACTTCGGGTGTTCAACGACGATGTTGTGCAGCCGGGAAAGGGGTTCCCAACCCATCCGCATGAGGAAATGGAGATCGTCACCATTGTGCTTGACGGGGAAATGACCCACGAGGACAGTATGGGGAATAAAACCGTAATCCGGGCTGGCGATGTACAACGTATGAGTGCCGGCACGGGTTTGACGCATTCGGAGTTCAATCGCGCCGACAAGCCGGTTCATTTTTATCAGATCTGGATTTTCCCGGATACCGCGGGGCTAAAGCCAAGTTACGACCAACGGCACTTCGAGCCAGATCAGTGGCAGGATCGGTTGTTGGCTGTGGCCTCCGGGCAGGGCATGGAAGGCGCTGCGACCTTTCACACCGATGCCACTATTTACCGTTGCAGCCTCGATGAAGGCAAGACAGTCGCCCTGGATGACATACAGGGTCGCAGGATATTTGTTTATCTCACCAGCGGTCGATTGGTGGTCCACGGTCATGTCATTGAAAAAAACGATCAGGTACGCATCGACATGGATGAACCCTTGGTTTTGAAGGCGTTAACCCCGGCGGAGTTTATCGTTATCGATGTCCCGTCGTGCAAAGGCTATGGCTACGACGCCCAAACACTTCGTGGCGCACGCGATATGGCATAACCAACTTTTTACGCAAGCAGCCTGATTTGTCTAAACGTTTTGCGGGATGAATGTTTCTGCCGCACCGTGCTTTTTCAGGCGTTTACATCTATTTGCTGGAACTTTCCCCCTGCATTGAACTAAACTTTCTCCGGATTGAAATGGTTCCCCGTGTGCCGGGCTGGTTTTGTCACGTTTCGTACAGGCGGCACAGCTTGCCCTATCTCCGTACCGGTTGGGGAATAGATAACTCGCTTTGAGGTAAGCGTAATGCGTAAAGACAGTTTTATCATCGCTATCACAGTTGCGGTTCTGACGATTATGTTCTGGGCGTTGATTAATCGTCCGGAAACGGAGCCGGCCTGGCCGACAACGATACAGGGATTTTCCTTTGCTCCTTATCACGAAGGGCAGTCGGCGATTGACCGTATCTATCCCAGTCGGGAACAGATCGATGCGGATCTGGCGCTGCTTTCCGGCCTTACCTACGCGGTGCGTACCTACAGTGTGGATGCCACCTTGGGGGATATCCCGGAGTTGGCTCGCAAGCATAAGATCAATGTCGCTCTGGGCGCCTGGCTTGACGACGATCGCGACAGGAACGCGCAGGAAATAGACCGTTTGCTTAAGATCGTTTCCCGGGCGCGCAATGTGGTGCGCATCATTGTTGGTAACGAGGTGCTGCTACGCGAGAACCTTTCCGTGCCTGAAATGATCGCTCACCTGGATCGCGTGCGTGCGGCGGTTGATATCCCTGTCAGCACGGCGGAGCCTTGGCATGTCTGGATCGATAATCCGGAACTGGTCGATCATGTGGACTATATCGCTGTACATATGTTGCCCTTCTGGGAGGGGGTGCCTCTCGATGGTGCGATCGACTACGTGGTTGAACGCATGGATGACCTCAAACGCCATTTTCCGGGTAAACGCATTGTTATCTCCGAGGTAGGCTGGCCCAGCAACGGTCGGACCATAAAACAGGCCGTCGCTTCCGTGGCTAACCAAGCGACGTTTCTGCGCCGGTTTCTCGATCGCGCGGAAAAGGAAGGTTATGTTTACTATGTGATGGAGGCCTTCGATCAACCCTGGAAGCAGGAAGAAGAAGGCTCCGTTGGGGCTTACTGGGGGGTGTACAATGCCCAGCGGGAGCCTAAATTCACCTTTGATAAGCCGATAGTCAAAATACCTCAGTGGCCGGTTCTGGCGGCAATCTCTGTGGTTGTGGCGCTGATCACCTTTGCGCTGCTGCTCATAGATAGCAGGCGCCTGCGCAAACGCGGTCGCAGCTTTTTAGCGGTGATTGCGTACGTGGCCGCCACCGCGGTGGTCTGGATCGTCTATGATTACACCCATCAGTATCTGAACCTGGCCAGTGTCATTGTCGGGGTATTGCTTATTTTCGGTATGATAGGGGTGATTGTCGTGTTGTTGGCGGAGGCCCATGAATGGGCCGAAGCTCTGTGGTTGCGTGAACATCGCCGTATGTTCCAGCCACAAGAGGTTGCGGATGATATGCTGCCCATGGTTTCCATTCATGTGCCGGCCTATAACGAACCGCCTGAAATGATGATCGAAACCCTGGATGCCCTTGCGGCTCTCGATTATCCATGCTTTGAAGTTTTGGTCATCGACAACAACACCAAGGATCCCGCGATCTGGCAACCTGTCGAAGCCCATTGTGCGAAGCTGGGGCCCCGTTTCCGCTTTTTTCATAAAGCCCCTTTGAGTGGCTTTAAGGCGGGGGCGCTCAATTTTGCTCTGCAGCAAACCGCAGCAGAGGCCGAGATCGTGGCCGTTATCGATAGTGATTACCAGGTGCATCCCCGGTGGTTGCGTGACCTTTGTCCGCAATTTCTCAATCCCGAAATCGCTATAGTCCAGGCTCCTCAAGATTACCGGGATACCCAGGAAAACGCCTTTAAAGCTATGGCCTATGCCGAATATCGTGGTTTTTTCTACATCGGTATGATCGTCCGCAACGAACGCAATGCGATTATCCAGCACGGTACCATGACCATGGTGCGCCGGAACGTGTTGGAGCAGGTGGATGGTTGGGCCCAGTGGTGTATTACGGAGGACGCGGAGCTGGGACTACGGATTTTCGAGGCGGGGCTGGCTGCAACCTATATTCCTCAAAGCTACGGCCGCGGCCTGATGCCCGATACGTTTATCGATTACAAAAAACAGCGCTTTCGCTGGGCCTATGGCTCGGTGCAGATCATGCGCCGCCACGTCCGTACGCTGTTGTTCGGCAATCGGGGGCAATTGACCTTTGGGCAGCGTTATCACTTTTTGGCCGGCTGGTTGCCGTGGCTGGCCGATGGCATCAACGTCATTTTTAATCTGGCAGCCTTGTTTTGGTCGGCTGCAATGGTGTGGGCTCCGGGCAAGGTGGCGCCTCCACTTCTGGTGTTTGCCTTGTTGCCGTTGGCCTTATTTGTATTCAAGGTGGGTAAACTGGTCTACCTGTACGAAACGCGTGTCGGCGCCACCAGTATTCAGACTCTTGCCGCGGCCTTTTCCGGTTTGGCCCTCTCCCATACCATCGGGGTTGCCATGCTCACCGGTTTTATTAAAACCGGCCTGCCTTTTTTTCGCACACCCAAGCAGGCCAGTAAGCAGGCTTTGTTCAAGGCTCTGCAGGCGGCCCGGGAGGAGACTCTGTTTCTAGTAGGTCTTTGCCTTGCATCTTTGGTTATCGTTGCCAGGATAGGTGTTGAGTCGTTGGACCTGCTGATGTGGTGTATTATGTTGCTGATCCAGGGGATTCCCTATGCAGCAGCCCTGGCCGTTTCCATCCTCAGCGCCTTTCCGCAATTGCCGGCAGGTTTTATCGGCGAGACGGGCAGCATGGGGGAGGTTGCACAAACGGTGCTGGGCTCCAGGGAAAAGACGCGTGATTGATTGTTTGAGATGGACTGGTTTACTGCTATCTCCGATATGAAAAGGGGGCAAGCCATTGGGCTTGCCCCTGTTTTTATTGATAGCCTGAAAGTCTCAGGATGATTTTCGGTGGCGAGAGCGTCGAAACCAGCCAATGGTAGCCAGGATAAGAGCCAGCACCCCGATCCCATCATGGAGCGGAATGCAATTCTGTTGCAGGTTGACTGCCAAAATAAAGTCAGACTGATTTCCTGCTGCGGCTATTCGGTCGAAGAAGGTGAGTAGACACAACCCCGCAAGCGGAAAAGTAAAACGCAACATGATGGCCTCCGCGGTAGGACCGTGTCGCCACCGTTGGAATGGGCTGGTTTTTTGTTTATCCTAACACAGACACTCTATAAGTAAGTTGTGCTTATCGCAACGGTTTTGTTTTTAGAGAGGGGTTAGGGACTTCTATGGCAGGGTATTGCAAAAATAACGGGGCGATCTTCACTGGGAAGATCGCCCCGATTTTTATTCTTTGACTTTTAAAAATTGCGACCTGGCAGATGGGGGTTCATCATCGTGCCAAACTTTCCAGGAGAGGAAAAGGAGGTTTTCGCATATGTCGTTTGCATGGGGAGGACATGCTTTCAAACCTGCCAGGCCGCATTGCAAGGGCATTAGGGGTTATTTCCAGGAGTTGGGCAAATATTTCAGCCGCCCGCGACCGAAGTCGGTGATGGTGAAGGTTTCCAGTAACTTGCCCTGCTCGTCAAGAGTGACGTCTGTTTCCTCGATGAGGCCGGAAGCTCTCATGGAGGTCAGGTGGTTTTCAAAGCTTTTTACCGAGAATTGGCCCTCGTTGCCGTATTCGGCGCGTAGATCCTTCATTAGATCGTGTACGTTGGCCTCGGTTTTTGTAGCCATGAGGTGCAAAAGGCGAAACCGCAAAGGAAGTTTGATAGCCATATTCTTATGCTCCCTGACGCAGGTTAAGAAGTTCTTTAGGATTACATACAACCAGGATACCACCGACGGTAATGATCAGCCCACCGACCACCAGGTTAGTCGTCAGTTGCAGGTCGGTCATAAAGTAGCCGAACACGATGCCCCAGATGACGTAGGTGATATTGAGCGCCATGGCGCGGCCAACACCGGTCATGTTGAGAGACTTGTACCAGGCCTTGTAGGAGATGCCGCCGATGATGCCGGCGCAGGCCAGAATCCACAGACTGTTGAAGGTTCCGAGGGCCTGGCCCAGCAAAGCCCAGCCGGCAACGAAAGGCAGGACGCCGACGATCGATACGATGCAGGAAACCGATTGGCGGATGCTGATAGCGATGTCGGGATCAACCATGTCCATGCCGAAGGTGGAAAGCACGCCCTCGATACCCCAACCGAAACAGGCCAGCAGGGCGCAGCCGATGCCGAGGTAGAAATGAGGCATGGTGCCGCCTTCAGGGGGAGTCCAGCCAACGATCAGTGCGCCGACAACCGACAAAATGATGCCGCCCCAGACCAGCGGGGTGATTTTTTCTTTGAGGAACACGGCAGCCAGGATGGTGCCGACGACCGGGAACATGGCGGTGATGGACAGTGCGTAGGAGGCGCCGGCGAACTCGATGCCCAGCAGATAGCCACCCATGGCGATAGGACCACCGAAAACAGCGGCGAGGCATACCAGCACGCCCGGCCATGTTTTCAATGTGCGGAAAATTTCACTGCCCCGACCCGAGACGATGTTGGAAAGAGTCAGGAAAATGCCGGCAAAGCCGTCGTGCATGGCGGCACCGACCAAGGGGCCGGTAAAAATTGTTGCGCCGCCGGTAAAGGGAGCCATCGCAAAGGCGATACCCATGACAATGCCGGCAAAACCCCAGGAAAGGCCGCCGAAGGCCCCCCACAGAAGGCCCGCTTTGGCGTGGCTCATTTTACGTCTGTTGCTCAGATCTCTTGCGATAGCCTTCGACGAGGAAGCGCTACCAACCGTTTGTGCTGCGACTGCATTAGCCATAACGATTCTCCAGCTGAAAAAAATTCCAAATGTTCGAAGGTAGGGCTCCCTGTATGTCTGGCTGGAAATCGCCCGTACCTTCTGACGGTGAGGCCCGATGGGCCGAAATGATGCCTCCGGGAAGCGTGGTTTAATTTCTAGTGGTTGTTTGGGTGCCGGCACCTGTTTTTAAACAAAGTCAAACACGTTGTTTAATTTGTGCCGTTCACTTTTTTGTGCGATCAACCCTAAAACCTCTTCAACTGATTGGTTTTTCCGTCCAAAAGAAAAAGCGAGTTTTTGTGGCTACCGTTTAGTACCGGTGGTTGGCCGAAGCCTTGCCATGTGAACAATTGATTGAGATTATCCGTGTCGTCTTTTTATTTGTGCGGTATTGGTTTTTATTGCCTGGTTACCGCGTTGCCCAACGGTAATTTATGTTCATATCTGTTGTCAAGTGAATGTTTATGTTTTATGCGGATGCGGGAGGACATATTTTAACCTGTATCCTTCTCTACAGTTTTGTGGAATTGCCAGTGTTTAGGGTGTCTCGATTTTGTTTTGCACTGACAAGTTATTGGAATGATTAGAAAAAATAAAGTTGGTGGGTTGCGGCGGAATGGCGGGGTTACTTGTCCTTGTTGCCGACGTGTTTGATTGTTGGATTTTTTGTGTTTGAAAATGTTCGACTAGGGTTATTGGGAGGGCTTGTTGCCAATAATGATTTTTTATTTTCGTTGGTATGTCACCGGCAGGAAAAACATCGCAAGGGCTTAAAGTCCCTGGGTTAGTAAGGGGGAGGTGGGAAATTTAAAAAGGATTATTCTAGCGTCGCGGATAAATCGTGCGGCTATGGATTAAAATAACATGAATATAGGCGAACTTACCCTTTTTAGTTAATTTGAATCTCGATTCGAGAGCCTCCTGCCTGTGTGACGAATACCAGCGATGGAGGAAATGTGGCAAGGATGTTCAAAAGGCTCCACCGTTGCGCCCCTGGAATAATTTAAGGAAGGTCAGAATAAGAATTTTTATATCGAGAAAAAAAGAGGCGTTTTTTACATATTCAAGATCATATTCGAGGGTTTGCTGAAAGGATAAATCACCTCGGCCCCGGATTTGAGCAAAACCTGTAATCCCTGGTTTTACCGAAAGTTTGATCCTTTGCTGTTCAGCCGTATAGTATTTTGTCATTTCTGGAATATCCGGTCGCGGGCCGATCAGCGTCATATCTCCCCGAAGCACATTGATGAAATTTGGCAATTCGTCCAGACTGCTGCGGCGAAGCCAGCCCGCCCAGGGTGGGATGCGCGGATCATTTTTTATCTTGAAATGCAGGGTCTGTATGTCGGTTAGGGAATAATCGTATGCATACAACTCGGGGAAACGTTGCCTGGAATCGGGATACATTGTGGCAAACTTGTAGAACAGAAAAGGTTGCCCATAGTAATCAAATTTGCGTCTCTCGCTGTTGTATTTGGTTATCCCCTTTGAGTTGGTTTTTTCCGGGTTGGCATGCGGTATCCGGTTGTGGAGTGTCCGGCGATTTTTTTTGATTCGGATTTGCCGGAAAATAACCGGGCCGGTTGAATGCCAGCGGACATAGATCCATATGGTTAATATTAAAGGACTCAGTATCACTAGTGTAGACAACGAGACGACAATATCCAGTGTGCGCTTGGCGATGCGATATCCGGTACGTGCCTGCGTCGTAGCTAGTGTTTGTTCAGGGCCAAAGTCGAAGGCTGCGGCGTCGTCCTCGTAAATGGACACGCCTTCTGATGGGCTGTATCTTGTACTCATTTTTTCACCTTTGCACTGAGCCATGGATTCAAGCCGGTTCCGCGCACCAATGGCCAGCTACCAAGAGTTTCAAACCATACTTTTGCCAGCCGGCAACCGAAGCGTTGCCATGGTGTTTTATTGAGACGTAAAAAACCCCAGTACCCACGGATTGGTAAGGCAGTGACTCCGCTGCATTCACATTGATTTACAAAAAGTCGGCGGAAGTCCCCGAGGGTGAACAGAAACGGATCCCATGGCCAGTGGAAACGAAAGGGGTTGTCCTCGGTATTGCGATGCCAGAGATCGAAGGGAAAATGCCGGTTGGGGCAGGTGTAGTTCAGAAGTCCGCCAGTCCGTACCACTCTTACGTTTTCGCGGGCAAAGCGCAGTCTCACCTGCTGATAGCCGGGAGATGGATGGCGTGCGTCACCATTACATCCGACATGTTCGATGACTCCGGCACAGAATAAAAAATCGAAACTTGCGTCAGGAAAAGGCAGCATTTCTCCATCGGCAAGCACTAATCTTTCAGGATGCTTTCGTCTCTCCCAGAGTTTCGGTCGATGGCGACCGGCGTCAATGCCCCACGCGTCATAGCCTGCTTCGCAAAGCAAGTCGACATACATGCCGACTCCGCATCCGACATCCAACACCCGGATGGCCGAGGGTTGTTGATGGGGGAAGGTTCTTCGCAGCAACGGCAAAAGATACCCATCCACCGTGACCTTGGCGGTTTTTTCCTCATGCAGATCGCGGTCGTAGTCGTGGTCTTCGGTAAACCCTGAGCCGATAAGAAAGTTGGGGGATCGGTGGAGGCCGGAGGTAAAGGTCCGTTCGCACGTGGGGCAGTTCCATCCTCCGGAGACCGCTAAAACCGGTTGTTTACACATTGGACAGGCAAAATTGACTCTGGTTGCAGATGGACTCGGATGTGTCATCATGCATCTCCTGTCCTGCTTGCGGCAATCGAAGGGTACCCTGCCAGATCGCGGTACAAAGACAGCATGCGTTTGGCAGCAATTTCCCAGGTGAAATGGTCGGCCCGTTGAAGGCCTTTGCTCACAAGCTTCTGGCGGGTAGGATGGTTGTGCAGTGCCGTATCCAGAGCCTGGGCAATCATTTCCGGGTCTTCAGGGTCGACCAGCAGCGCGGCATCCCCGGCTATTTCCGGAAGGCAGGTCTGGTTGCTGCAGACGACTGGAACCGAACTGGCCATAGCTTCGATTACAGGAAAACCGAAACCCTCATAAAGGGATAGAAAGGCCATAACGCCGGCCCCGGCGTAAATGGCGGGCAAGTCGTCATCGGGTACAAAGCCGGTTTGTACTATGTCATCATGAAAAACGGACCGATCGATGCGTTGCTGGGTTGTTTCCCACATAAAGGTCTTTGGTGAACCCAGAAGCACCAGTTGTCCATCAAATCGTCGGCTATGGCGCAGACGGTCATAAGCCTCGACAAGCAGGGCCACGTTTTTGCGCGGCTCCAGCTTGCCGGCATATAGAATATAGGGTCCGCGGATGCCGTGGTGTTTAAGCGTTTCAGAAACATCGTGCCCGCCGTCATGCACCAGGAAACGGTCATCAAGGCCGTTATAGACGGTTTCTGCTCTTTCCATGGGGTAGTCGGTTGCCAGCAGGAGGTCCTTACGTGTGCTTTCGGATACGCAAACAACTTTATCGGCTCGATTCACGGTATGACGTAGGGCCGCTGACAGGCGGGCGCATAGCAGGCCGGGGTAGTGTTCTTTGCGAAACACAAAACCCAGGTCGTGTACGGTTGCTATTACAGGCAGTCGCCCCAGTAACGGCGGCACCACGAAACAACAATGCACGACATCCGGGCGCAGCATGCGCATAACCGGGCCGGCAGTCAAAAGTGTGCCGAGTTTTCCCTCTGGGGATAAAAAGTGGCAGGATGGTAAAAGCGACCGATCTAAAAAGTCGGCAGCTCTTTTCCACGCCAATACCGGTACGATTTCCATGTCGCCGGCTTTCTGTGCCTCGGAGTGCAGGGCATTGAGCAGGCAGCGTTCATAGACTTCCGTACCGCCGGCCGATGTGCCAAGGCGTTCGGCAAGTACCGCAACGCGAATCGGTTTCATGCTTTTCCCCTTAATATTCGCCATTGGTTGACGGTCAGTTGGAGGCTGGCGCGGATTATCAAAGCAGCGCCAGCTACCCACAACAAGGGATTGAAGCCCCTCCAACCATGGTGTTTGTAAAAGTAACGGAAGGCCCCGTAATGAAAATCGCGGATGGCTCGGGGGTGACGAACTTTGCTGGAGCGGTTGTGTTCCATGTGGGTAATCTCCACGTCCGGACAGCACCAGACTTCCCAACCGGTATTGGCGACACGGCGAAAAAAATCGGCATCTACCCAATAGACAAAGAAACCAGGATCCAGAGCGCCTGCATCCTCAAGCGCCTTGCGTCGTACAAGTGCTGCCGCAAAGGCGATCCAGTCGCATCGAAAGGGCTGGTTGTTTTTCTGGTTCTGTACTTTAAGGAATTTTCGGGTTATCGGATTGCCGGGCCACAGTCGGCTTAACAGGGTTTGTCGACCGAACAGGCCATGAATAGCGCCAGGAAAGTTGCGGGCCGTCAATTGCACGGCACCGTTCATATCGCGGACTCTGGGTGCGACGGCACCGATCCGTTTTTGTTGCACTCCGAACTCAAGCAATCGTTCGATGGACTTTTTCGGAACAATGGTGTCGCTGTCCAAAAATAGCAGCCATTGTCCTTTTGCCTGGCCGATGATTTCGGTCAGTGCCCGTGCCAGGCCAAGGTTGTCGGCCCGGCATGTCAATTGAATCTTCGGGTAGCCGCATAACATTTCGGCGGTACCGTCGGTTGAGCCGTTGTCGAGGACCAATATTTCCACCATACTGTCGGGAAGTGCCGCCATTACCGAGTCAAGGCAGCGGGACACGTCTTCACGGCGATTGCAGGTGACGATCAGGATGGATAACTGACATGTCTGATCGAGACAAACCTGGTTCATAATGGCTCCATGGAAAGCACAGATTCTTTCTTTGCGGGGCGTTCTGCAAGTAAGGCCAGGGCGCCTGCCGTACCGATAATTAACCAGGCGTGGGCCATCCCTTTGTCGAACAGATCAATCGCAAGACCCGAAAACAGTAAAGCCAGCAGGCTGATATCCAAGGCTATACCAAGTCGCGCAAGGTCGTATTGTCCCTTGGCGGCAAAGATCGCAGCGGCTTTGCATAAAGCCCTATGGGTTTTCCAGAAAAATGTCATGAGTATCAGTAGCCCGATGATGCCGGTTTGGGCAGCGACTTGCAGGAAGCTGTTGTGAGGTGTTACGGCATGTTGCTTGTCGCGATAGCTGGTGAAATAGTCAAAAATCCCGTAGCGGTTCCCGTAGCCGACGCCGAGCAAGGGATGGTCGAGGAATTGAGCAAACGCTGCCTTGGCCAGATCTATGCGAATGCTCACGCTTGAGCTTTGCGTCGTGTAGGCTCTGGTACTAAGCACCCGGTCGATATATTTGTCAGGTACCGTCAATATGAAGATCAGCAGCGTAGCAACGATTGCGATAACTTTGGTCGTGGTCAACGAGAACAGACCGCGCCAAGTCATGAGGCTAAAACAGAATAGAACTATGACAAAGCCAGTGCGCGCATAGGTCACAACTATAGCGGCTAAAAGTACCGCAAGCATGGCCAGCCAGGTGCATTGCAGAAAAGTGTTCGTTGGTCTGGTATTTGTCATGAAGGCAGCCAGGGGCGCCAATAGCAGGCAGATATTGAGGGCAAGCAGTATGGAATGGGGGCTAAGACCGCTGGAACGTTCGACGATTCCAACCATGTGTTGCTCCACAATGTCCTGTTCCACCCCGCTACGGCGGGCGTCTTGTTCTTCCCATCCGTAACGGAAGGCAAAGCTGCTGCCGGGTACAAAACGTTGTACGATAGACCATGAAGCTGCCAAGGTGCTGGTGGCCAGAAAGAGGATCAGGCAGGTTTTAAGTATGACGGGCGTATCGAGCAGTTGCACAATGAGAAAGTAGAAGATGATCGTATTGGAAAACCTCAGTACGGCTTCGAGGCCGGACCGCGTTTCTTCGGCGCCGATAAGGCTGGCGCCGGCCGCAGCCAAAAATCCAGGAAGGTAATACATCCACGGCAAGTGGCGGAAGTTCATGCGCCCTAATGCCAGGTGGATCAGCCAGGCGAGCAGTGTGGCGAGGGTTAATAGTTTAGGCACGGTGAGAGGCAAATGGGCGGTTAGCGCGCCTATTTGGCCAGCGGTTTCGAGGGGAATGGTTGCCGCTACCAGCAATAACCCGTGCCGGGGATTGCGCAGAATAGATAGTCCAACCAAAGTGCCAGCACACAATCCCATCATCAGAATGGGGCGCATAGCCAGTGGCAGTGTTCCTATGATGATCCCAACGGCAATCAGCGGGTAGCGATCGCGGTTTGAAGAAAGCGCATCGATCATGCCGTTGGCTCCATGTTGTGTTGGATAATCTTTTGCCAGCAGGTCTGGAGTCTGGTTACAGCATGGGAGATCGAATATTCAGACATGATCAAAGATCTGGCATTGTCACCGTAGGTTTCCCATAGATCTTTTTGTTGAAGCGCGTCGAAGAGGGCATTGCGCAGAGCTTTCATATTTCCGGGGGGAACCAGCCAGCCGGTGTGCTGCGGAATAACCACCTCCGGGTTGCCGTCAACATCACTTCCGATTGTCGGTAATCCTGCCAGCATTCCCTCGTAAAGAGCCAGTGGAATGCCTTCGGCCAGACTGGCATGCACCATGATATCCATAGCTGTCAGCACTGTAGGGACATCCTCAACAAAACCCGGCATCAGCACCTGCTCCGTCAAACCTGCTGCGGCGATCTGTTCGTGTAGGGCTTTTTCCAGGGGGCCCTTACCTAACAGGAGTAACCGCACCTGAGGATGTCGGGCAACGACCTCCCTAAATGCCTCTATCAGTGTGGCATGGGCCTTTTCGCGGTAAAATCTAGCTACATAGACAAAAGCGATATGTGCGTTGGTGAGACCGAAACGGGCTCTGATGATTTCGCGATCCATCTTATTGATAGTGCGTGAGGGATCCATGCCGGAGATCAAAACTTCGGTTTTTTCCTTTGCCACGCCGCGGTCAACGGTTTGGCAAAGGGTCGCCTTACAGACCGCTGTGACCCGGTCGAACTTGCGAATATAAAAACTGTCGATGGCTTCTTTGATGCGAGTGGCCAGAGGGTGCCGGAACCAGACATAGATTGTTGTCATGATCGGAATGCCGGCCCGACGGGCGGCATGCCAGCCGATCACATCGCTTCGCCAGTCATGGGTGTGGAGAAGCTTGGCGTCTGTTTCATGGATGTGCTGTTCCAGTGTGGCGACAGCCTTGCGAAACTGTCGACCAGGGTGCCATGGAACGCTGATGACGCGGTGTCCGTGGGCACGAAAAGTATTGCGGAATGCGGCCTCGGCGTCATTGCGCTCGGTAAACAAAGCCACAGGGCAGTTGAACCGGCTGCGGTCGACATTGTTGAGCCAGCCTAGCATGGAGGTTTCCACTCCACCGTAGGCGATGCTGTTGCGGACGTGTAAAATGGTCACAGGTTTTGTCATGAAAACTCGCTTGTTGATTTGGCGGAGAGTGCGCCATCGCTGTTTTGGTCTGGGGAAAAGGTGCGCTCTGGTTTCAAAAGATAACCAGCTAGTCCGGTAATCAGGCAAGCGTTGGCCCCGCGCAATGCAAGCGTTGCCCAGGCTACACCGATTATTCCCTTATGCTGAGCGGCCATCGCGTAGACAGGAATGCTCACAGCCAGCAATAGTACCTGTAGACCTGCGTTAACATGAAAGGCATGCCGGGTATATAGGATCCCCACCAGTGGAAAAGCCATTAGTCCCAGAATGTTTCCCCAGTAGAGGATGTGTATGACAGGAATCGAGGCGGTGTATTGGTCTCCGAACAGCATCGGGATATACCATTGAGGGCACATTACTAGCGGAAGCGTCAAAATCGCGGCGGCACCACTCATAAGCAGAGTGCGGCCCAGCCAACTGATAAAGCCATGCAGAGTTGAGCAATGCGCTACCTTGGGAATCATGACAGTCATGATGGTCACTGTGGCGAGGTCTATGATAATCAAAACCTGCCAGGCAGCGTTGTAAAGGGCCACATCCGTTGCGCTTGCGTAGTGGGTAAGGGCGAATATATCCATGCGTGTCAGGGCCACAAAAGCCACGGCTGAAAGGATGCCCCAGCGGGTGCAGCGCCACAGATCGAAAAAGGCTCTGTTAAACGATGGCCCATGCAGTGGGACGGACCGCAGGGCCCGCCACAGGGGCGGGGCGGTGACCCCGACCGCAATCCAGAAGGATGCGGCGATGATCCAGAGTACCGGAATCCATCCAAGCCCGACAGTAGCGATGAAAGCTAGATAACAGACCGTCCGCAATATGTTGCTGAGAGGCTGCAGGATTGCGAATCGGCCGAAAGCCATGTGTGCCTGCAACCAGCACAGCATATAGGTCCAGATGCCGTAGCCGGTAATTGCCATGGCCAGTGCTGGAAATGACGCTTTCAACTGGTTGAAGCCGAGCAGGCGACCAACGCCTGAGGGAAATCCGATCAAAAGAGCCATGATAAGGATGCAGGAGAGGCACTTAAGGAGCAGGCCCGCTTTAAATATGTGACAGGTTCTTTCGGCTGATCCGGCAGCATGGATAGTTCCCAGTTGTACCAGTCCATCGTTGATGCCACGGCCTACAAATTCCTGGACAACCAGCAGTACAGCTGTGGCAACACTTAGCAAGCCGTACTCTGCGGCTGGCAGGAAGCGCACCAGCAGCATCCCGGCTATAAAACTCAAAAGGGCATTGCCGCCGGTTGACAAGCCGACCCAGAAGATATGTTGAAAATCGCGTTGTAACTGTTTTTTCATTGTTTCATGCTATGCGGTACAGGAATTCAGGAATGAAAAACCGGCGTCGGTTTAAAGCCATCCCCAATAGATGGGCTTCTCGGTTGCCTCGCAGTTCACTGATAGTTTGTTGCACGATTTCCCTGCGCGTCGCATGGGCGGCCACGATCAGGATAACGCCATCGAGTGCGGCCAGCATACCCGGTTGGGGATGATTTCCATGAACGTGGCCGATATCGAACAGTACAACGTCATAAGCTTTTTTTACGCCCTGCAAAAGCGTCTGCCAGTCAATGTTTTCCGGTTTTGTTGTCAGTCTACCGGATGGAAGGATGAATAACCCCGCATGTTTGGTCGGGTGAATACACTGTACAAGGGATCCTTGTTCTTCAATGTCCGTCAGCCCTTGGCAATCCTCTAATCCTAAAATCCGGGATAACTTTCCTCCTGGACCGGCATCGACCAACAGAACGCGATGGTTTTCGGCTTGTGCGGCCATGGCTGCCTGTAAGGCAATGGTTGTGGTGCCTTCACCACGACGACTGGAAACGAAAGCCGCGGTTACCGGGGATTTCTGGCAGCTCTTGGCCAGACGAGTCCAGAGGCGCTGCGCCGGGTCTTGCAGAGAGGCGGGGATGGCCAGTGGGTTGTCGCGAAAGGCTGTCATGTCGATGTGGGGTAGCGTGGCCCATGGCTCAAGTGCCAGCGCGTTGCGAATCTGCTGCTCGTTTTCAAACGATGTGTCATTCATTTCTCTGGCGAAAGCCCAGGCGAGACTTACTAGCAGTGAACCTCCAGCGGATAGCAGGATTGAAAACAGCTTGCGTGGATTTATCGGGCGCACGGGCAACGCGGCACTTTGTACGATGTTGAGATTGGCCATGCGGGCTTGCTGTTTTGCCTCCGAAACCCGTGCTTGTTCGGAATTGCGCAGATACTGGGCATAAACTGCTTCGCGGGCGGCGATTCGCCGCTCAAGATCGGAGACCTTGTAAGCACCGTCATTAAGGTTGTTGAGGTCGCTATCGTAGGCTGCAATCCTCTGGCGCAGAACCTCGGCCTCGGCGGATAGGGCTGCTGTCTCGGCTGCCAGATCAACCTGCTTTTGCCGCAGGCGCTGGTGAACACTGTTGAGTCCCTCTACCACCGAGATCTCCTGTTGTTCGGGGATCTGTGTCAGATGGCTTTTCCAACCATCGAGGGTGTCATCCATGTCGCGCAAGGTACGGCTCTGAGGGGTCAGTTTGCCTGCGTCGCTGACGCGGCGCAGTTCGAGTTCGCCTATTTTGTCCACCACCTGCTGGTGCAGGGGGTTGATGCTTGTTTCCCGGGTCAGAGTGGCAGTGGCTGGCTCATTGGTGAGCAGCATATCGATGCGGCGCATCTCTGCGTGATTGGCCGCAAGGTTGGCAAGGACCGTATTGAGACGGGCTTCAAACTGAAACCGGCTTTCGATAATGAGGGCCCGCCGTTCTGCTATGCCGATGAGATTCATGTCGTGGCGCATGGTGGCCAGATCCTTTTCCAGTTTGGCCAGTTCGTCGGATGATTGATCAGCCTGGTCCTGGAAAAAAGACAGGTTGCCCGTCTGGCGAAACTTCTCAAAATGCCAGGCCAGCGCCATTTCGCTATATAAATGGGAAAATTTTTGAGCCAGGGCAGGGTCGTTCATGCGGATGCCGATGCGCAGCACATCGCTGTCTGGGATCTGCTCAACAATAACGGCCTTTAAAGCTTTGTTCACAAACTGCTCCTGCTTGAGGCTTGCGATCTCTTCGGCTGTTGGTCTACGGCTCAGGTGCAAGAGATACTTGGTCTCATGCCATATGTAGCTGCCGGTATCCCTGCAGCCGTTCCAGGCCATGCGAATATAGCGGCGGAAGTCGGGGACTTTGTCAAATTGTTCCGGGGTCAGTTTCATTTGATCCATGACTGATTCGACGAGGTCGCGGCTTTTCAGCACGGATATGGCTGTGTTCATTTCATCGGCCTGATTGATCTGGCGGAAAAAGGTCTGCGATCCACGTTCTGCCGGATTGGCAGATGGTTCTTCCATTTCCGGAATGGATCGGCGCACCAGAATCTGCGCCACCGATTCGTAGGCGGGCGGTTTGAGAAAAACCACCACCGTTGCGGTAATCGTGGCTGCCACCGTTACCGTGATGATGAGAGATTTACGTTTGAAGAGTACCTTTAAAATATCACGAAGAGTCAGGACTGATTCGTTGTTTGCCATGGGTTACCGTCCCTCCTCATTATGCAGTTCATAGAAAAACGGGAAGTTCACGTTTTTGGGAACGATACGATTGATGTAGGCATCTATAAAATCGCCAGCTTTGGCAATGGTGGTTTTTGGGATGTGGACGATATCGTAAGGTTGCAGCTCTATATCAGGGGCCTCTCCATTTCGGATCAGATCGAGGTCGGCCATGATAACCTCGGGACTAGCTCCCGGAGTAGCGCGTAAAATAAGGACATTGTCTTCATGTGCCGTGGGCAAAATGTCGCCGCATTGAATCACTGCCTGGAACAGGGTCGTTGGAAAAGTCAGAGGCAAGGCTCGCGGAAGTTTGACTTCCCCCCCGATATAAACAAGCCGGCCATTGGAGTGACGCACCATGACGATGACTTCAGGCTCTTTTAATTCTTTGGCATAAAGTGCCCGTAGCTCCTCGGCCAGAGCTTCTGGCTGTTTTCCCGATGCTTGAATGCTGCCGATAAGCGGAAGGTTGATCCACCCATCCGGAAGCACTTCTAATCGTTCGCTGAAGTTTGGATGGTAGGTCTGCTTGATTTCTAGATCATCCCCCGGCAAGATGCGGTAGCGGGTGTTTTCAACTGGCCGGATACCGATATTGAGTTGTTCGCCATATGCATTTTTATCGGGTGCCAGGAAACCATTGTCCGCGCAACCAACCACGCATGGAAGCATGAAAAATAAGGATATCAAGGCCATAGGCCAGCCACAGTGTTTGTTCAAGATCACTTCTCCTGCCTTGAAGAGCCTGCGTCCACAAGAATCACAAAAAACTTTGAGAGGTTGGAGCGGTCAGGTGTGCCTCTATTAATTCGGTAAGTTTTTCTTCCAATGAGTGTTGGGGGGAATAGCCGAGCAGGTCTCGAGCCAGTCCTATGTCGGCAACACTGTTGCGGTTTTCCTCCGGACGAGTCCCTACGTGGACAGCCTTGAGGGAGGGGGCCACGTTGTCAATGAGCATTTTTGCCAACTGGTTGACCGTGGTGCCACGGGCTGTTCCTATGTTGATGGATTGGCCGGAACAGGAGCTCTCCAGCGCCAGTCGGCAGGCTCGGGCAATGTCGGCAACGTGCACGAAGTCGCGGCACTGTTCGCCGTCACCAAAAATCATGGGGGCCTCGCCTGATAAAAGACGATTGATAAAAATGGTGACCACCCCTACGTAGGGGGATAGCGCCTGCCCCGGTCCAAAGGCGTTGAAAAGCCGCAAGGCAGCAGTTGTCATGCCGGTGCGTTGGCCGGTTTGGTGCAGCAATTGTTCAGCCGCAAGTTTGCTGATGCCGTAGGGACTGCGCGGCGCTGATGGCCAGATTTCATTCAGGGGGATGGGCGAGGGAGCATCGGCATAGACCGCCATACTGCTGGCCATCACAAAACGCTTTACTCCGGCTGCGCAGGCGGCTTCCAGGACACATGCGGTGCCCAGGAAATTCTGTCTTGCATCGTCGGCAATGCCGTCAACCGAACCCCTGACGCTCACTTTTGCGGCAAGGTGCAAGATCGCCTCGGGTTTGAATTCCTGTATGGCTCTGGCGGCGCAGGTTTCCAGGATATCGGCATTTATGAATGGTATTTCCGGTAACAGGTTTTCCGGTTTTCCTGTGCTCAAATTGTCGATAATCAGCAGTTCGTGCCCGTGCTGTTGGAGTTCTTTTATCGTGTGGTGACCGATAAATCCGGCTCCACCCGTAACGCAAATCCTCATTTGCCCTCCTGCTTACAAATGGTGAGCGAAAGCTTGCCCCTGTCATGATATTTTTCACTAGCGATGCGAGTTATCCCTGTAGTTTGAGGGAACAGTCGACGGCAGCGTTGGGGGCAAGTATGTAATTAGACAATGTCCCTCCATTGATGTCGACGCGCGTGTTTGGTAACACCACGCAATTTGTAAGATGGACCGGATGACCGATATGAACGCCGGGACCGATGATGCAACGGTCCAATGTTGCCTCCGGGTGAATGCAGGCTCCGGAATCGATCAGATTGTCATACCCCAATACCTGTAGTTGAGTCATATTGCAGCGGTGCAGATCGTAAGGCGTGGTCATGTTGAGATCCTCATCGACAACTTTGGCAATTTCGACCGGTTCTCCATCCTCGATAAGAATCTGTATGGCATCGGTTATTTCGTATTCGTTACGCATGGCTGTCCGTGGGGTGCGTCGGATAGCGTCAAAGATAGGTAGATCGAACAGATAGAGTCCGCATCCTTTGAGAGTATTTTTCACGTGGCGTGGTTTTTCAATGACGCGCCGCACAAGGCCCGTATCGCTATCGAGGATTACGGCGAAATTCTTTTGTATCGCTTCCGGGGAGTCTTCTTTGACGACCAGAAAGCTACCTGAATCGCGGTTGCGAAAGGTTTCCACCATTTGTGCCAGTCCTTGGGTGCGAAAAAATATGTCCCCCAGAAACAAAAGAAACGGATGCTTTACGTGTCCCTGTAGTTGTCCAAGGGCATGGGCGATGCCGAGGGCCTCGGACTGCTCGATGAAGTGGATTTTCATCTGTCTGCAGGCATGCGCCTTGATGGCCAGTGAGATTTCGTAACCGAGGTGTCCAATAACAATAAAGACTTCCTTGATGCCGATATTGGCCATGGATTCAAGGTGATATTCCATCAGTGGCTTGTTGCATACAGGCAAGATCGGTTTTGGAAATTGACTGCTGAACGGTTCCATTCGGGTACCACGACCGCCGGCCAGAATAACTCCGACAACATCCCGCTTGGTATTCATGATGTTCCTCGCTGTTGAAAGATGAGATGACACGGCTGGCAATCCTGTCTGCCAGACGATGTCATAATTTCAATTTACAAATCCACCAACGATAACTTGCCGGACCGGTCGCGTTTTACCCTCCATGTCGGACCGTCTTTTACGGATAATTTCCAGATTCCGGGCAAGGTGGGCATGGGCAGTTTACCGTCGGTCCTTACCGTAATCGTTCGAGGGTGCGTCATTGCTCTGATCTCTGTGCGGAGCCCCTCCAACACCGGTTTTGGTTTCCCGGCGGAGGTGAAAAGACCGCCCGCCCGGTTCCAGGGTTCGTTATCCGTGATGCTCCACCAGACCCACCCCTCTATGCCCGGCTTGCTCATGGCCAGCACCAGGGTGTCGACCGCTGCCTGAGCTTGGGATTCACTGTCCCAGCGGCCCCAGGCATAACCATTCATATCCTTTCGATGCATGTCCCCGGGGAAATTTGACTCGGTGAATATAAGTGGTCTGCCCAGCGCCAGAAAACGGTCCCAGTAGAGGCTGGTGTCGAGCAGATCCATGCATGGCTCGGCTAAATTCACATTGAATTCAGGGCGTTCAACCCGGGCGCCGGGGTACCATTCCACGGCCAAAACATCCGGGATGTGCCGTGATTTGAGTAACTCTCTGTAAAAGGGCAGTGTGCCGACGATGCTGCGCGTGGCAAGATTTTGCTCGGCCTCAAGGCCGCGTTCCCAGTCATAATCGTTTACCACGACCCTGGCGCCGGGGAGGGTGTCCCGCATGTGGCCAACCAGCTCGGAAACCATGTTGATGCGCTCTGCGACAGTACTGCCGCCGAAACGGTTGCTCGCCGGTTCGTTGACGGCTTGCCACAAGACCACCCGATCGCCGTAGCGTTGTGCCAGCTGGGTAGCCAGCGTCGCGGAATGCTGTTTGGCTGCGACCATAAATTGGGCACGTTTGAGCTTTCGAATGGGTTCCGGCATACCGGACTGCACGAAACCATGGGCATGAAAGGTGAAACCGAGCTGAGCCAGGGTGTCGAAACGCAATGTTTGCTGCCATTTGGTCGGCTTCCCCCGTGGGTCGACAACCTGATCCCAGTAAAGAGGCAGTGTTACCATGTTGAAACCCGCCTGTCGCAGTTGTGCATAGAAGTGATCAATCTGCGCAGGCGGTGTTTTATGGGTCACGAAGCCGAACCCCTGTCCCATCCCTATACGAAAGGCGGGATCTTCAAGGCTAAGGATGACGCTCTTTCCCGGTAAGAGCAGTCGGGGTTGCGGTGTTGGGACGGGGACTTCTTTGCCGGGTCGAAGGGCGCGGTCCACAAGCGACCTTGCCTTGCTGCGCACCGCGTCTCGGCTTAAGTCGAGCATTTGCAGCAGTAGAGCGTCTGCGAGGCTGGCCTGCCGGCGGGGACTCGGTTCCCGGTCTATCTCCGCTAATTTGAAGCCGATGTCCTGTAATTGTTTTGTCAAATTACCTTTGTCGGCAGCCAGATACTCTGACAGGAGGCGATAACGAGTTTTGGCTAGGGCCAGGTTGACCAGCAAATATCCCTTTTCAATCTCCGACTGAATGCCACTACCGCGGCTATTGGCCTGAAGTCGAATCTTGTAGTCTTTACCGGCGGGCCAATAGAGCATTTCCAGGGTAGCAGGTCGGTCTTTGTCGACGATCACCACAGGCAGCGGTTGGGTTTGTCCCTCGATATTCAGGCTCTGTGTGGTGAGTTGCATAGGGATGGCGGCATCGTCAGGACTAGACAGATAGCACCAGCGCCCTCCGGATGTTCCACGTAGTGCCAGTTGTTTGCCGCTGAGAATGTTTCCCTTTGAATCGAACGCCAGCAAGGGAATGCGGATACTGTTTTTCCCGGAAGGGAGTGTGTTGAACAGGGCCATCTGTTTGATGAAAACAGTTCGCTCCCCTTTAGCGCCACTATCTGAACCATTGAGGTCAACCAGATAGATATTGTCGACCCGGGACGGTTCGATAGAACCGCGCGTTTTGCCGTAGGGGCTGAAATCATCAAATGACAACGTTTTTCGACTCCAGGTTTTTGACACGTTCAATTGAGCGAGAAAGATTTGTTTATTGTTTTGGTCGATACGCAAGAACAGCGGCCCCGACCTATCGCTACGGATGTCAAAAGCCACACCCCTGGAAGTTTTCCATGTGTCGTTTGCTGTTTGCATCAGTACTGACGGTTTTTTCAGGTAGGTAAATTTCCATGTCAGTTCAAGGTCCTCGTTGCCTGAAAGGCTTGCGCAGTCTGGATTGCTGACATCTTTCCATTGTGCTAACGGTTCTTGTCCCAGTGCCCTCGAAAACAACAGGCATGCGCCTATCCCCGCATATATTGTTGTGGCGATGGTAAAAAAAAGAATGTTTTTTCGGAGGATGTGTCTCATTGGTTGATGTCTTAAGGTGAGGGCGCGGTAGCGGGCCGGACGGAGGTGCTTTTTTTCAGATGAATACGGTTTCTGTTGAGCCGGGCAGGAATAAGATGTTTGACGATTTTTAGTCCTCCAGACAGTGGATTGAGAGCGTGTGGCAGCCACCGCCAGCTAAAAATATTGTCGAGTAAAGTCATGCATACTCGCTGGATTGTGTCTGGCAGGTTTTGTGAGAGGCGGTAGATGGTAACCAGCACCGGAAAGTAGCGCCGGAACATCAGAATCTGTTTTTTGGTCAAATTAGGCAGGGACAGAATGCTGCCAGAATAATAGTCTTTATCGGCGCGGAATTCTGATTTCAGATAACCGTTTTCCAGGCAGTGCTTATGCAGAGCCGTTTTTTCAAAAGGAGAGTAGATTGAATATTGGGCAATGCCAATTCTTTCGTGCGCCACAAACTTAATGGTATCGAGGATCTCTTTCGTTGACTCGCCCGGAATGCCTACCATTACAAAACTGCGGGTGCGTATGCCGGCTTCACGGCACAGGCGATAAGCGCGGCGCATATCCTCGTCAGAGATATTGCGTCCGAGGATTTCTTTGCGAATCCTTTCATTGCCGCTTTCCAGGCCGATGCGCAAATCGAGGCAACCGGCACGGGCAAGCAAATCCACCCTTTCTTCGTTTATAAGCTTGGGGAACAGATTGCAGGTAAAAGGCAGGCCGATTTCCGTTGGGTAGCGCGCGGTAAATTCACGAGCCCAGGGCAAGTTGATGAAGAAATTATCGTCATCAAAATTGAATGCCTTGATAAATGGGTAGCGATCGCAGAGCGCTTTTAGCTCGGCAATAGAGCTAGTGACCGAACGTTGCCTGAAATACGGGTGTTTAGCGTTGTCTCGCCTGTATACCTTGGCGATGGCCTCGTTGCAGCAGTAGGTGCAGTGTTGGTGGCAACCCCGGGATAACATGACAGTTGCGAATCCTCGAGATTCCATTTGCAAATTTGGATAGTTCCATAAATCACGATTTGGCCATGGCAATGTGTCGAGATCTATGATCGGTGCAGGCGCAGGGTTGCGTCGCAGTGAGCCATCGTGGGTGCGCCTCCACATCCCTGGGGTTTCTTCCCATGGTGCACCTGTTTCAACAGCGCGGGCCAGGTGGGCTAATGCAATTTCCCCTTCGCCCTCACACACCAGATCGAATTCCGGAAGTTTAATGATTTGTTCAGCATTCAGTGTCGCATGAATGCCGCCGCATAAAATCAGAGCCTGAGGGGCGAGTGTGCGGCTCCATTTGGCGAATTGATGAGCCATGGGGAATAAATTGCTGGTCGTACTGATCCCGATGATGTCTGGCTGGAAGCTATGCAATGTCTTAGCATAGCCATCGAAGCAGGGAGAGGAAGTTTGGTGCAGAAGGCGTGTATCATGCCCCTCTTTAAGCAGCACGGCTGCGATGGAGGCGAGACCTTGGTAGAAATAACCTTTGTAGTCCGAAACACCTGGTAAATGATCCGGATATATAAGCAGTATGCGCATAGTGGACTCTTGTGAAAAGTGCTTTCCGTAAGAGCTTTAAAAGGTTGGTGGGTTATGCCGTGATGGAAAACAAGGTTTTATTAGCACCGTTACAGGTGTAAAGCAAGTAAAATTAATGATCTTATTTTTTTTAAGAACAACTATTTAGAATTAAATATGCATAAAACAAGCAAATATGGTGCATTACCATGGTCAAGGATTTGGCTTTTTACGCTGATGCGACTTTAGAATGTTGGGTTTGAAGGATTTGCATGGGAAAATATATGTATTTAGTGAATGTCTAGGGAGGTCTCTGTTCAAAAAATTGTCAACATTTAAATATGTTATTTTATAGAACGCTGTTTTTTT
>DIKU01000078.1:29347-30247 GCA_002424645.1 Pelobacter sp. UBA5610
CGTCAGTAGCTAGTTTTGGGCATAAAAACACCTATATTCAAGTATATATAGAGGTTTAGTTTGTTGCTTGGTATAGAAGTCTGGGGGGCGGCACCGGGAGCAGGAGAAGGTCGACCGGGGTCTCCTTTGGCGACAATGGCCTGCAGCCCGGTCGGGATGCGCAATGTGATATGGGGCTTCTAGCCTCCGGAGCAAGAGAAGGTCACCACATCGGAGCCAAATATTTAACCACTTTTGGATTTAATCCAGTTGAAGGGTCACGAATTAACAGGTCAGTTTGTCAAAGACCTGAAAGCTGGAGATCAGAAGTGGCTATGTCTTCTTCGTGTTAGCATTTCCATGTCCTGCTAGAGGGACTATGACTGTTTTTCATTGCCGTGTGCAAGAGTTGCTTTGCAGAAAGTTTTGCGTTCACGATCGTGGAGTTCGCTGGCTTGATTTCCGATGTTGCCGACTGTATCTCGAAGTCTGCTGCGCTGGTCCGTTGCGCTGTCAGCATGGCGACCAATTGAAACCGGCGGTAAAACGCCCCAAGCTTTATCACGGTGTGGTGCTTGTTGGGAAAAGTATGAAATTTATTTCCCGTAAAAATCCATACTATTCGAAAAAAAACGATGCTATAATGAGCGGCGACTAGGAAAGCCTTGTTGTTGTAGTTGTTTTGGCTAAAGAACTATTATGCCCTGATGTCTCCGCTCCTTCAGTTTTTTTGATAAGTCTATGAGACAGTAATGGTTCATTTCAAGGTATTATGATTTAAATAGGATTCTGTATATTTTATATAAGTATCTTAGTAAGAACTTTCAGTAGAATAACCTTTTATAACTATCGAATGACGGATGTCTATGATTTAACAACTATAGATACACGATTAATCTTGCGAAAAGACAGTAAAAGATA
>DIKU01000078.1:30407-33150 GCA_002424645.1 Pelobacter sp. UBA5610
GGACTTAGTGTGAGCCGAAAGGCCATGACACAAGCCTCAATAATGAAAAAATTATCCCTATGATCTTGATTAGTTTCTTTGAGGTAAAGGGAATGAAATGATGCAGTTCAAAATTCTCATCATTGAAGACGAACCTCTCATCGCGCTGCAAATCAAAAATTTTCTATCCAGAAAAGGGTTTGATGTTGTCGGCTGCTGTGAGAGTTTTTTTGAAGCTTATGACCTTTTTACGGTGCATCGGCCGGAGATCATTATCAGTGATATCGGGCTGGGGGATGATGAATCGGGCATAGACATCATCGATAAATTGAGAAAATCCGGTAACTTTGAAGTCCTGTTTCTGACTTCATTCACTGACCAGAACACGCTCAAGAAAGCTTTTGCGACTAAACCCTTCTATTACATCACAAAACCCTTCAAGGAAATCGACCTCTATACTGCCGTGATGCTTTGCATCTCAAAGTTACAGGAGAGCCACGTCCATAACGACTGGCATTACGACCCCACGACCAGAACTCTGAAATGCCGTAATGAAGTTGTCTTTCTGACCAGGCAGGAACAAGAGCTTTTTCATCTCTGCTACAGGAACCTCGGTCGATTTGTCCCGCTGGAAGTTGTGGAGAACGTGCTTTGGAGCGACAAATATGTCAGTGATTCGACCCGGCGCGGGTTGATTCATAGATTGGGGAAAAAATTAAGCAAGGAAATTTTTGTATACAGTAGCGCTTATGGATGCCGGTTGACTTTATGAGAAAGTTTATCCTCCTGGTGCTGCTGTTGTCCGGCTGTACAAACCCTCAGCTTCTCACCCCTGAAGAGCGTGCCTACCTGGATAGCAAGCAAACAATCGTCTTTCACAACGAGAAAGACTGGAAGCCGTATGATTATTACGAGGATGGGACTCCCAAAGGTTTCTGTGTCGATGTCGTGCGATTGATTGCCGCAAAGGTCGGTTTCAAGGCCAGATTTATCTCGGGTCAAAGCTGGGATTCGTACATGCACATGCTTGAACGCCACCAGATAGACTCCCTGCATAATACCGCGATTACACCCGATCGCGAGAGATACATGATCTTCACCCGGGGTTACGTGAGGTTCCGGGATGCTCTTTTTGTTCGTAAAGAGCGAAACGACATCAGAAGGCTCGAAGATCTCCACGGTAAAACCCTGGCGGTTGTCCGGGGCTACTATCAGGAGTTTCTTCTGAAGTCTTATTACCCGGAGATCAATCTCCTTCTGGTGAATAACACCACGGAATGTATCAGGGCCGTTTCCGAGAGGAGGGCCGATGCCGCCATCGATGAAGTCGGTGTCAGCGACAGTTTTATCAATGATTATGGGGTCAAGGACGTCATCCTGCAAAGCTTTGTCCAGGATGAGCGTTTCAATCTCGAACTTCATTTTGCCGTACATAAAGACAACAGGATTTTGAGAAATATCCTGCAAAAAGGACTCGATGCCATCTCTGACGAAGAAATGGCCGCGCTCAAGAAAAAATGGCTGATTCTCGGGCCGAAGAACGGACTTGACTATAAACTGCTGGGCTCGATCGTGGTGGGAGTTTTGACCCTTCTGGGCTTCCTCTCCTACAGGACCAGGCTGCTGAAAAAACATAATCTGGAACTGCAGGAGGCCCAGATCGCGCTGCGGGGGGAGGTTCGGCAGAAAGAGCTTTTGTTACGGGAATTGAACCACCGGGTAAAGAACAACCTGCAGATCATCCAGAGTATTGTCTCCCTTCAGACATCGAGAAAGGACACCTCTCATATTCTCGAAGAAATAGAAGACAATATCCGGGCGATATCTCTGGCTTATGACAAGCTCGTCTATCAGGATTCGCAGGATTCCATTGAACTCCGGAGCTACCTTCAGACCCTGTCTGAGCATTTGACACGACTGGGTGACCTGCCGATTCTTATCGAAATGGAAATCCCCGACCTCCGGGTCGGCATCCAGAGAGCGGTGACCATAGGCCTTGTGGTTACGGAATGTTTCAACAACTCCGTCAAATACGCTTTCGGCAACTTTGTCGGTGATCCCCGCTTCTTTATCCGCATGACTGCCAAGACATCGGATGAACTCCTCATGACCATTGCGGACAACGGATCGGGATTCTCCCCATCCGTTGTCAATGGCATCGGCCGGGAACTCATTATCTCCCTTTGCAAGAACGAATTTCGTTCTGTCCCACATTTCTATAATGAGCAGGGTGCGGTCATCGAACTTTCGATTCCCCGGACCTGAGCCTGCCCCCCTTCTTTTCAATAATCCTATCTCACGTTAATTTTTTTTGTTATTTCAAACGTTTTACAAACGCCTTGCATATATCATCGCGAGTGGCATGAGGGAGGAATCTCATGTGCGTCTGTTCATGGATGGCGGGATCATCGTCGCTGGAGCTATGTCCCTGTGGATTGAATTTTGCGGGTTATATCTATTCCACCCCTATAATTTTGAACATTACATACCAAACACGAGAGCAGGCTGCGCCCAGGCTTCCGGTGCTAGCCAAGGAGGGCTCCCTCATGAAAAACAAAGGAAAGACAACGACGATTCTGCTTGCCTTGCTGTTTGGGTGCCTGCTCCTGGCAAGTGCGGAGGTATGGGCAATAGAGTTTCCATCCGCAGGAGTCCTTCCGGGGTTCGACGCCGACGATGGCACGACTGACGGAAGCAGTGTAGGCAATACTGCGCTTGGCGCAGGCAGCAAGGCCACCGGCGACGGCAGCACGGCCACCGGTTA
>DIKU01000078.1:33267-33939 GCA_002424645.1 Pelobacter sp. UBA5610
TGGCTTAGCGCGGCCACCGGCTTGGCCAGCACGGCCACCGGCGAGAACAGCGAGGCTAGCGGCGACTACAGCACGGCCAGCGGTTCCAACAGCGAGGCTAGCGGCTTCAGAAGCACGGCCAGCGGCTACCACGCCACAGCCGATAACGTCAACGCTACGGCCACCGGCTCCTTCAGCACTGCCCATGACAACGGCACAGCCACCGGCAACTACAGCACTGCTGTCTCCAACGGCACGGCCACCGGTGCGAGGAGCGCGGCCACCGGCAACAAAAGCACGGCCACCGGCTTCTATAGCACAGCCAGCGGCTTCAGCAGCACGGCCACCGGCACCTACAGCGAGGCCAGGGGCGAAAGCAGCACGGCCACAGGCGACTACAGCAGGGCCACAGGCGACTACAGCACGGCCACAGGCGCCTACAGCACGGCCACCGCCACGGGCGCCACGGCCACGGGCTTGGATAGCGAGGCCAGCGGCATTTTCAGTACGGCCACCGGCTCTGCCAGCATAGCCACCGGTGATTACAGCATCGCCAGCGGCTACTTCAGCATTGCCAGCGGCGTCGATAGTGTCGCCATCGGCACGAGCGCTACAGCCGGTTACACGGGTGCCATCGCCATCGGCAGCGGGGCGACCATCACCGCCCCGACCAGCGGCGGCTCCACCACCGGC
>DIKU01000078.1:33985-35328 GCA_002424645.1 Pelobacter sp. UBA5610
GCCGACGCCACCGGCGCGGATTCGGTGGCGGTGGGCGATTCCTCCGTCGCCACCGGCGATACCTCGACGGCGATCGGCTATCAGGCCTCCGCCACCGGCACGAATTCGGTGGCCGTTGGTGCCGGCAGCAGTGACGGCGGTCTGAGTAACGTCTTCTCGGTCGGCTCGGCCAGTCAGACACGTAAAATTACCAACGTCACCGCCGGAGAAATCAGCGTCACCTCGACCGATGCCGTCAACGGCAGTCAGCTTTATGCTACGCAGCAAAATATCGCAACCAACACAGCGAACATCGCAACCAACACGGCAGATATCACTGCGCTGCAAACTACCGCCTTCAGCCAGAGCACTGCCATTAGCGATCTGCAGATACAGCAGGCGACGAACACGACGAACATAGCAACCAACACGACGAACATCGCAACCAACACGACGAACATAGCAACCAACACAGCCGGTATTCAGGCGAATTCAATACAGATTCAGGCACTTATCGATGGCGAAGCGGGAGTGTGCACGATAATCAATGGCGCAATGCAGTGTGCTGCGGGTGCTTCAGCAACCGGCGATGGCGCAATGGCTCTCGGTAATGGTGCGACTGCCAATGGCGATGGCACCATGGCGTACGGGGCAGGTGCCAGCGCCCAATATGAAGGCTCGATTGCTATCGGTACCGGGGCGCAGGCCAATGCCGACCCCACAACCGCAGTTGGTTACTACGCCATCGCCAACGGCAACAACAGTGTGGCGCTCGGCGCCAATAGCACTGCGAACGGCGAAAATTCGGTGGCACTGGGGCAAGGCTCGGTTGCCGATTATGATAATACCGTGAGTATCGGCAATGCCTCGACCGGCCTTGTACGCCGGATAACCAACGTGGCACCGGGTGTTGATGGAACCGACGCCGTTAATATGAATCAACTTCATGGCGAGGTTGACAAGCTGCGGAAGAGTATCGCTCAAACAGGCGCCATTGCCGCGGCGACAAGCCAGATTGTTCTGCCACCGGGCTGCCTTAACGGGTTAGGGATTGGCATCGGCAGCCAAAGTGGCGAGAGTGCCATAGCTGTGGGGTTCGTCGGGATGCCTCTAAAAAATATGGCGGTCCGACTTACGGCAGGCACGTCTGGAAGCACGTCCAGTGTCGGTGGTGGCTTGTCCTTCGGCTGGTAACAATTGACTTCCGAGTGTGGCCTTTTCTAAACAAGCTGTCCATATTGAGCAGGTTTGGGAAAATGGAGGGATTTCAGGGAGGATAGCTCCTTGAGCCGAAGTAAATAAAAAAACCGCGATATTTCAATGAAATATCGCGGTTTAGTTTGTAACTTGGTACCGAAGGCCGG
>DIKU01000046.1 GCA_002424645.1 Pelobacter sp. UBA5610
CCGACCAGGCTGATGCCGAAATAGGCGGCATACTCCTTGAGCGAGGCGGAGGCGGTTCTGGCGAAGGTCCAGGTGCGGTTGCAGAAGTAGCTGCACAGGTTGGCGGCGAGGAAGGCGACGGCATTGCAGGCCAGCAGGGCGGCCCCGGAAGGGCTGGCCAGCAGCAGGATCAGCAGGTTGAAGAGGCCGAAATCGACCAGGGTGTTGAGAAGGCCGACGAGGGTGAAGCGCCAGATGCGATTGATTTTAGACAAGATAACGATCATGAGCCAGGTCAAAAAAATTCCGGCCATCAGCCGGAATTTGATGCATGTTCATCTCCATATTTTCGATCTTATCTCACCAGAGCCGGAATCGACCCTTTTAGATTCCCGTAGTTACCTCCACCGCTTCGGCCTTCAATAATCGACATGTTGCAATCGACATGCACCTGGATATTCGACGACGGCGGCGGATCGGGTGAGATCACGACAATTCTCGCAAAACCCACGATCTCCAGGCTGTCATTCGCATTCATGCATCCGGGAGCTGCAACTGCATCTTTATACACGGGAATGGTCGCCGTCCACACGGAATCATCGTCATCACCGTCACGATACCTGAAATAATCGAAAAGAGCCAGCATCGGTGCGGGTTTCTTCTCGTTGGCGTAAACCGTTCCAGTATTGCCGTTGTAATCGCTTCCAAGATACCCGCCGTTGAATAGGCTCGAAATCGTCCCGCCCTGGAAATTAAACTCCTGACTGGCTTCGGTTGGTGGCGTGACTTTGGGATCGGGCTCTTTGTTTATGTCAAAATTTGCCGTGAGCCATTCAGGCCCGTTCAGCAATCGATCGCCATCGCAGAATTCGCAGGAACCGTCTCCAGTGGCGTCTCCCTGAATCAGCCCGAGGAGCTTCTCCTCCATTTTGCTGGCGTTAATTGGATCAAAAAAGTTATGCCAGGCAGCACAACTTTCCGTCGTCGGTGAGAAGGCGATCAGGTCCTTGCAGTCATTCGGGAACACGTTTTGAGACAAGCCGAAGGGGGTTTTCAGTTCCCCCTCAGTGACCCATGAAGGACCGGACAGCGCCGCGGCGGCAACGGCTTCGACGGCCAGCGTGTCGAAGTTGAATATCTGGGCGAAAAAGGTGCTGATCGGTGAGTTGGCCTGATCGTCTCTGCGAGTGATAACTTGCACGGCATCAGGGATGACGAGCGTAGCGGGATTGACACTCAGAGTGTCCGGATCCCAGTTGCCGATGATGATGTCATCGTCATTGATGGAGATATTTACTCCCGCCGCCAGGTTTGCTAGACCGGCGGCCTGAACAACATCTACGATTTCGGATCGGTTAAATATATAGTTTTGACTTTGACTTTGGGTCAGGTTTTTGTACGCTTGGCTGGCGTAAACCGATCCCAAATAACCGGCTCCAGCCAAAGCAGCAGCATCGGCCACATTCTGCAGTTCATTCTTGGTCGTGTTGCGATAACCTATATCGATCGCCAAGGCAGCAATGCCAAGAAACACGATCAACAGGACGCCAACCATAGGGAGAACAGCACCGCGGGCATTCTTCTCTTGATGACGTTGTCCAAGCACGCTTCTCATCGTATGTTCTCCTTGTTTAACGTCTCTTTTACTCCATCCGCATGCGAGTCTCAGCCCTCAGGGTTTTCGGACCCAAGCCAAAGTTTGACAGAACCAAAAATTCGAAGGGATAAGTCACCTCGACCACCAACTCCGTGCCGAACAACGACCCGGTGCGGGCTGTCTCAGGGGGGCTCACTGTCGTGGACAAAGCACTAGAAGGTCCGAAAGTTATCATGAAATCACTGGCATATCCTTCGACCTTGCCGACAATTTCAGCATCAGACACACGCGGCACCCGCATAACAACGCCGGCCCGAGCGCCTTCCCGGCTGGCGTTGGTCAGGATGTGCTTGTCAAACATGAGGATGCCCAATTCGATGATTCCGAACACGATCGTCAGAAACAAGACAGCGACAACCGCAAACTCAACAGCTGCCGCGCCCTGCTCGCTTCGCCAAGAGATTCCTTTCATAACTTAGATCCTTATCGTTAGACGCTTGGCGTTTTACTCTACCTGCCCATGAAGCCAAAGCATTTATGGTCCGGCAACACTTTCCATTTTCATGACTGTCCTCGCGGTCAGTTCCAGATTCGGGCCGGATCCGAAAAAGTTCGGGACAAGAAACGTGTAATCGTAACTGACATCCACAGTAAGGTCATCACCGTAGGAGCCCATTACACCGGTTACTGTGACAACCGGGTCTACGTCTGTATCGAAACGAATGAGGCGGCTGGAGCTTTGCGTCCCCCGGCAATAATCCTCAACGATCTTTGTAATCTCAGCTTCAGATTTATAGGCAATCCCTGCACGCGCACCCTCGCGGCTGGCGTTGGTCAAGACCTGCTTGTTGTAGAAAAGCAGCCCGAACTCAACTATGCCGAACAAGATCACCAGGAGCAGTGGCAGGACCACGGCAAACTCGACAACCGCAGCACCCCTCTGATTTCTTGTCTCCATCGACTTACCCTACCTTTACCTGACTCTAAGCGCCACGGAATGAAGAGCCGACACGTTGACCACAAAATCTTTTGTGCTATGATAACACAATAAAGTTGCAGAAGCATAAACCAGCTCAACTTTACGCTTGGCATATAAATAGCATACTAGCATTATACGCTCGCAACAGTTTTTCACAAGTAAACCAAAGATATATATTGCTATATATTTACGTTGATTGCTACCACCCCTTGGCCCGTGGCATAGTACCAATGCGATGTTGCAAAAGCAGCATCATTATAGTATGAGAACAGATAGCGGCTTTTTGTGTACAAAAATGTCATCGCACGTGACATTAATCGCCCAAATCTGAGAGTTGATATTGTGCGTTTTATTCATAAAATTACGCTCGAAGACGAAGGGGCGTCAACTGTCGAGTATGCCGTGCTCCTTGCCCTGATCATCGCAATTTGCATAGCAGTCATCGCGGTCATAGGGACAAAGACCAGCGGACTTTATGAAACGGTCAACACAATTTTCGGCTGATTTTATCAGCACGGATAATTTCATGCTTTCCTGATTTTTTCCGGAGGGGAAACCACCAATGCCGGTAGGCATAACCAAAGCCAAAGGGAGGAAAAAATGAAGAAACTGGTAACGAAATTCATCAAAGATGAAGAAGGTGCAACTGCTGTCGAGTATGGGGTGCTCGTTGCCCTGATCATTGCTGTGTGCATTTTAGTCATTCAGGTCATCGGCACTAAGATTAATACTGCCTTTGAAAAAGTCAACACAGCACTGCCAGTTAAATAACTAAAACTCTTCACATGGAGATATCGATCCATGGGGCCAAGGACGTGCCACGCTACCTTGCGGGTTTGGCGGGCATTTCCTTGGCCTTTTTTTTTTGACACAGGGATTGACCCAGGGGGAGCATGAAATATCCCTTGTTCTGGTGTCGATGTATCTGATGCTGGCGTGTGCCATCGATACGCTGCAATCGAGAATTCCCAATCTTTTAAATGCCAGTCTCGCCTTGGCGGGACTGGCATTGTTTTTTTATCACGACGGCTGGTCAGGCCTGCTGTCCAGCCTGACCGGCTTGTCCCTGGGGCTGGCCCTGCTCCTGCTCCCCTGGCTGATGGGCGGGATGGGCGCCGGTGACGTCAAGGCTCTCGGCGCGTTGGGGGCATTGCTCGGCCCCGAGCCGATTTTTCAGGTGTTTTTATACACGGGCCTCTACGGCGGGCTCCTGGCCGTTCTGCACTACCTGTTTGCGCGCAACCTTAAGGCAAAGGCCGCCGAGTGGCTGGGCTCCTTCAAAGCCACCGTCCTGACCAATGACCCGACCATGATCATCCCGACGACAACCGAGCCGCTGCGTTTTCCCTACGCCGCGGCCATAGCCTTTGGCTACTACACCTATCTGACCTGCGGTGGCGTGTTTTGAATAGCGGCCAGCAAGACCTTGCATTGGCCAATGGATGCTGCCCTCCCCATTGAAGGAGAAAATTAGAATTAAATGATGACATGCAAATATTTGACGCTATAATGAGTAATAATTTCA
>DIKU01000130.1:0-4823 GCA_002424645.1 Pelobacter sp. UBA5610
CCTGGTCACCCTGGCCGCCGGGATCACAACCGGCCCCATAGTCCTGTGGCATTTCCACCTGTTCGCCCCGGCAGGATTGATGATCAACCTGTGGGCCGTTCCCCTGATCGGCACACTGGCCATCCCGGCAGGACTTACCGGTTTGCTTTTGGTGCCTGTTTGGCAAGACGGTGCCGTGCTGTGTTTTCGCTTTACGGCAACGGTGGTTAACCAAACCCTTAAGTTTTCGGAATACATATTGACTTTTCCGATGCTGACACCCCGCCAAACATACCTGACGGTATCCTCTTTGGCATGTATCACCCTGATGGTTGTCATCCTGTTGCTGCCCTGGCGCAAATGGCACCCCCCCGTGCTTTTGGCTTTACTTACAGCTGCATGGTTATGGCCGGCACCACGCCCGCACCAACTACGGGTCTTGGCCTTAAGCGTCGGCCAGGGCGATGCGCTGCTGGTGTCCGACGCCAGAGGGCATCACTACCTCATCGACGGTGGCGGCATGCCACGGGGCACCTTCGATACCGGCGAACGGCTGGTGGCGCCAGCATTGGGTCATCTCGGCGTCAAGCGACTCAGGGCTGTGATTTTGAGCCATGACCATCCCGATCACCGAAACGGATTGCTGCATATCGTCAAGCATTTTCCGGTGCGAGAGATCTGGTGCGGCATGCCGGAAAATGCACTATGGCAGCCCTTGCGCAAACAAATCTCAAGCAAGCGCATACCGGTGCGTACCTTCCCCTCTGGATGGTCAACCATTGAAAGCACGCACACGGAAGAGATCGCAATTTTTACCCCACCTCAGACCATGGCCAGCATCAACAACCGATCCCTGATCTTTTATGCCCGCCACGAACGTGACGGGGTCCTTCTGACCGGCGATCTGGAAAGCCGCGGGGTTCGTCATCTGTTAGACAGCATGCCAAAACGCCCGGTAACCTTGCTAAAACTTCCCCACCACGGCAGCCGATTCAGTGATATCGACCTTCTGCTTGAACATTTTTCACCCTCACTGGTTTTCACCAGTCTGGGGTACAACAATTCCTTCGGCTTCCCTCACCGAGAGACCATGAAAATCGTTGAAGAAAAGCATTTACCCCTGTGGCGCACGGATCTACATGGAACTCTGCGCTTTGAACTGACAAACGAAGGATGGCAGGCAGAATCCTGGCAGTCCGGGCTTTTCCATTGACACTACGGAATGACTTTGCTAATTTTATCAATCATTTACCCTGGAGAATGTCCGGATGAAAACCTCAACCATTCTGGTTGTAGATGACGAGCTTTTCTTCCGCCGTCTATACACCAACCTCCTCAGCGAAAATGGCTACCAGATCGAAACCGCTTCGTCTGGCGAGGAGGCCGTAGCACGACTGCTCCAGAACAACATCGACATCGTGCTTACAGATCTTGTCATGCCCGGACTGGATGGCATGCAGATTCTCGATTATGCCCGCAAGCTGAGCAACCCCCCGGATGTTATCCTGGTCACAGGACACGCCTCGGTCGAATCCGCTATCCAGGCGCTAAAAAACGGTGCCCGCGACTACCTTGTCAAACCTTTCGACCCGGCAGAACTGCTGCATGTGGTTCAGGGCTGTCTCGAACAACGCCACCTGCTTGATGAAAACACGGTCCTGAAGGCACAGATTCAGCTTTATCAGCGCGGCCAGCACCTTGCGGCTCACCTTGACCTGGATCAGCTCTTCAGTGAAGCGCTTTCCGCAGTCCTGCTGGAAACTGGCGGGGGGCGGGGATTGGCGTGCCTGATCAGCAATGGCGAAATTTCCCAACTGGCAAGTTCCAACGGACTTCAGGAAACCGAAAGCATGGCGCTTATGGACGCCTTGCAGCCTTACCTGTCGGATGGCGAGGAGTTGCGCATTTTGCGAAAGGCCGGACTCCCGGATGCTCCCCAATTGCCGGACAACCTGAGTACCGTCGGGATTTTCCCCTTGAAGTCGCCCTATGGCCTGCATGGCGCCATGGTGTTCTGCAATCCGGCGGACCATGACTTCAGCGAAAAATTGCCCTTGGACAACCTGTCCTTTCTACTTGAACAAACCGCCCTGGGTTTTGAAAACGCCTGTCGTTTTAAAAGCGCGCGGGATCTTATCTTCATCGATGATTTGACCGGGTTGCATAATTATCGTTATCTGCAAATGATTCTGGATCAGGAGATTCTGCGATCCGAACGATACGGACTGGAATTTTCTCTAATTTTTATCGACCTGGACTTTTTCAAGGAAATTAACGACACACGGGGACACCTTGATGGCAGTCAGGCTCTCAAGGAAGTCGCAGGCCTGTTACGTAATAGTGTCAGGGAATCGGACATCCTGTTTCGATACGGCGGCGACGAATTCACCAGTTTCCTGGTTGAAACCGGGTCTGAAGGTGCGGAGATTGTGGCGGAGCGCATACGTCATTCGATTCAGAATCACGCTTTTTTTGCGGATTCCGGCAATCCTGCCCACATTACGGCTACCGTCGGCTATGCAACATTTCCTTCCGACGCCAACACCAAACAAGAAATTATCCACCTTGCCGACAAAGCCATGTATGCCGGAAAACAATGCCGCAACGTGGTCCGCGGAGCCTGGCAACTGGCGGAGATGGAGGACAAACCAACCGATCCTGACTGACGGGTTGGCAACAGCAGCATCCGCAAACTCATCGCAACCACTATCGACCTACGCACCCGCTTGCCTCTGCGCCAGCGGGTCTTCTATTGCCACCGCGACAGCCTGACCATCCGGCTTTTTTTCACCGCCGCAGCGGCCATGACAACATGAACGAAGGGACCTATTTGTGAGCATTACAGGCATCAAGGGAATGAATGACATCCTTCCGGGGGAAGTAGAAACCTGGCAGTTCTTGGAGAGCGAGGCCCATCGCATTTTCAAGCTATACGGATTTGGTGAAATCCGTGTTCCGGTGGTTGAGAAGACCGATCTTTTCTGTCGCTCCATCGGTGAAAGCACCGACATCGTCGAAAAAGAAATGTATACCTTCGATGATCGCAGCAATAACTCGTTGACCTTGCGTCCCGAAGGTACGGCCCCCGTTATGCGCGCCTTCATCGAGCACAAACTGCACGCTCTCGACCCGGTCTCCAAGCTCTATTATATGGGCCCCATGTTCCGTTACGAGCGCCCGCAAAAAGGTCGTTATCGCCAATTTCACCAGATAGGCGCTGAAGCCGTCGGTGTCGATGACCCCATGATGGACGCCCAGGTTCTGGCCATGCTGTGCCATTATTTTGAAGCGGTCGACATCGACAAGGTGGAGTTGCACATCAACTCCCTGGGCTGTCAGGAATGTCGCCCTCAATACCGCCAGGCATTGACCACTTATCTCGACAGCCGCCTGCAGGCATTGTGCGCCGACTGTCAGCGACGCTATCAAACCAACCCGCTGAGAGTACTGGACTGCAAGGTTCCGACCTGTCAGGAGGCCACGACCGATGCACCTTCTGTCCTCGACCTTTTATGCAACGGTTGCAACGAACACTTCAACCAGGTGCAGCAACACCTTCAAAACCTGCGCATCAGCTACACCATCAACCCCCGCATGGTTCGCGGTCTTGACTATTACACCAAAACCACTTTCGAAATGGTCACCAATCAGCTCGGCTCCCAGAATGCCGTTGCGGCAGGAGGTCGTTATGACGGCCTCATCAAGGATCTTGGCGGTCCGGCCCTGCCCGGCATCGGCTTTGCCATGGGTGTTGAAAGACTGGTGATGATGAAAGGCGATCAGCGCATCCAGCCACCCCGCCTTGACGTGTTTTTGGCAGCCCTGGGTGACGCGGCCGGCATGGAAGCCTTCGCCATCATGCACCGCATGCAACACCTTGGATTGGGCTGCGACATGGCCTTCACCGGCAAAAGTCTCAAGGCTCAGATGCGCCGAGCCGGAAAACTGAATGCGCGCTATGTTTTAATCCTGGGAGAGGAAGAACTGGCTTCCGGCCTGGCACAACTGCGCGACATGGACGATGGTAGCCAAGCCCCCATCGCCCTGGCCGGTATCGAGCAGGTTCTGCTTGAAAAGTGTACAAACATCTGAACATTTGGAAGAGCTTCTCGCATAACTGCTTGACGGCCTTCGGCGGCAGCCCGTATAATTTGCAATTCGCTTATACTGGGAAGATTCTCACGAATTTTTATCCGGCAACTCCGGATAGGCACGATACCGTTTTCACAAGAGGAAAAAACCTTTCCGAATGAAAACTCAGGGATGTGTCGCCTTATTGAAATTATCAGCATGACCAAGGAGCCGAACTTGATCGATATTCTGGGTGATTGGAAAAGAAGCCATTTTTGCGGCAACATCTCTGCCGCGGACATCGGCAAGGAAGTCTGTCTAATGGGTTGGGTTCAGCGACGCCGCGATCACGGTGGCCTGATCTTCATCGACTTGCGTGACCGCCAGGGGATTGCACAGCTGGCCCTCGATCCCGACCGCGACCCTGAAGCACATGCCAAAGCTGAACGGGTTCGCAGTGAATACGTTGTCGCCGTGCGCGGTATCGTATCGGCACGTCCGGAAGGCACGGTCAACCCGAAGATGGCGACAGGTGAAGTCGAAGTCGAAGTCAAGGAACTGCGGATACTCAACAGTTCCGAAACGCCGCCGTTCATGATCGAAGACAATGTTGAGGTTGCGGAAAATATCCGTCTTAAGCACCGTTATCTGGACCTGCGGCGGCCGTCTTTGCAGAACAACCTTATCCTGCGCCACAAGGTCGCGCAAATTGTGCGCAATTACCTTGACGACACCGGCTTTCTCGAGGTTGAAACGCCTGTATTGACCAAGAG
>DIKU01000130.1:4925-10886 GCA_002424645.1 Pelobacter sp. UBA5610
TACTACCAGATCGTCAAGTGTTTCCGTGACGAAGATCTGCGTGCCGATCGCCAGCCCGAATTCACCCAGATCGACTGCGAACTGAGCTTTGTTGATCGCCAGGACATCATGGCCATCATGGAGGGCATGATCGCCAAAGTCTTCCGGGAAACACTCGGCGTGGAATTGACTTTGCCCATGCTGCGCATCACCTATACCGAAGCGCTGGCCCGCTTCGGTGTCGACAACCCCGACATGCGCTTCGATCTGGAGCTTGTGGAAATCTCCAATCTTGCCAAGGACTGCGGTTTCAAGGTATTTGCCGACGCGGTCAAAAAGGGCGGTATCGTCAAACTGCTTAACGCCAAACAATGCGCATCCTTCTCCCGCAAGGAAATCGACGATCTCACCGACTTCGTCAAAATTTACGGGGCCAAGGGGCTGGCGTATGTCAAGGTCCAGGAAGACGGTTCGTGGCAGTCGCCCATCGCCAAATTCTTCACCGACAAGGAAATATCCCTTATCGACGAAGCGGCCGGTTCCCAACCGGGCGACCTGCTGTTGTTTGCGGCCGACACCTTCAAGATAGCCAACGAATCCCTCGGCCGCCTGCGTGGGTTGCTGGGACAAAAGTTGGGGCTGGCGCGTAAAGACGATTTCCGCTTTGTCTGGGTCACCGACTTCCCGCTGCTGGAATGGGACGGGGAAGCCCGCCGACATGTTGCGGTGCATCACCCCTTTACCGCACCTTTGGACGAAGATATCGCCCTGCTCGACGGCGATCCCGGCAGTGCCCGTGCCAAAGCCTACGATCTGGTCTTGAACGGTTCGGAAATCGGCGGCGGCAGCATCCGTATCCACAACCGCGACATCCAGAACAAGATGTTCTCCCTTATGGGAATCACTGCCGAGGAAGCCGAGGAAAAGTTTGGGTTTCTGCTGGGCGCTTTGAGCTACGGCGCGCCTCCCCACGGCGGTATCGCTTTCGGACTCGATCGTTTGATGATGATTCTGACCGGATCGGATTCGATCCGTGACGTTATCGCATTCCCCAAAACTCAGAAAGCCACCTGCCTGCTCTCGGAAGCTCCCGGGGAAGTCGATGACAAGCAGTTGCGTGAACTTTCCATCCGGCGCGCGGTGCGTAACAATTAGCCGCTGCAGCCTTGGTTTTAGGGCTTCGATCGCCTCGTGTAATCCAGCAGCGATTGCAAAGACGACGAAAGTGGACTATGGCACGACTCGTATTAGGTTTAATGGCTCTGATCATACTGGCGGGGGGGTGTGTTGCCCCCCCGCTACAAGAGTTGCAATCAGCCCGCACCGCCCTTGAGGAAGCCCTTGCGGCGGAAGCCGCTGTGCTGGCCCCCAACGAATATCAGGCCGCTCTGGATGCCATGCGGGATGGCGAGGCCTTGGTCGATAACAAGAAATACAACCTGGCCAAGGAAATCCTGCCCTTCGCCGAAGCCCACGCCCGCCGTGCCATTCTTCAAGCCAAGCGGGAACAGGCAGACCGCGAATTGCAAAAAATTCGCGCCGAAGAACTCCTGCGCACCGCCCGGTTACCCAACGAACCGATTCGACAACCGTCACCGCAAACCCTCAAAGCAATCACCACCCAACCCGTAGTGCCCATCAAGCCTAAACCTCGTCCGGCACCCGCACTACCTGCAGTTTACCGGGTTGGTACCGGTGAAACCCTGTGGACTATTGCTGCACAAAGGGATATCTATGGGGACCCCCTGCTATGGCCCTTGATCTACCAGGCCAATCGCGATCAGATCCGCGATCCAAGACAGGTCTACCCCGGACAGTCTCTCAGCATACCGCGTAAACTGTCCGAGCAAGACAAGAATATCGCCAGGGAAAAAGCCCTGAAATCCAAAATTTTCCCCGTGCGATCGGATCCACGTCACGGAGAGTCCTCCTCCCCCGGTACAACCGGGTCCAGAAGCGATCCTCCAACCTGATCCGCGCAGTTTTCGGCAGAACATCCCTTTTAACACCTATTGACAGAATTCTTGCCTTCTGTAGACTAGGCAAACCGTATACTTCATCCACCGTCCCCGAGGGGCGCAGCATCCATAAAAGGACTAAACCATGACTTATCAACATCTCACGGTTCCTCAAGGCGATAAAATCACCCTCAAAAATGGACGACTGCAGGTCCCCGACAACCCTGTCATCCCCTACATCGAAGGCGATGGGACCGGCCCGGACATCTGGCGCTCGGCGGTGCGGGTATTCGATGCGGCCGTGGAGAAAGCGTACGGTGGAAAACGCCGCATCAGCTGGATGGAAGTCTACGCCGGAGAAAAAGCCTTCAACATGCAACTCGGATGGTTGCCGGGGGAAACCCTGCAAGCCTTCAACGAGTTTCTGGTAGGCATCAAAGGACCTCTTACCACACCGGTAGGTGGCGGCATCAGTTCATTGAACGTGGCCCTGCGCCAGGAACTTGACCTGTTCGTCTGCCTGCGTCCTGTACGCTTTTTCGAAGGAGTACCCTCCCCGGTCAAGAAACCCGAGGATGTCGACATCGTCATTTTTCGTGAAAATACCGAAGATATCTATGCCGGTATCGAATGGAAAGCCGGCAGCGCCGAAGCCAAACAGGTCATCGACTTCCTGCAGCAAAAAATGGGCGTCGGCAAAATACCCTTCCCCGAAGCCACCGGTATCGGCATCAAACCGATATCCCGGCCGCGCACCGAGCGGCTGATTCGCGCCGCCATTCAGTATGCCATTGATCACAAGCGTCGCTCCGTGACCCTGGTGCACAAAGGCAACATCATGAAATTTACCGAAGGGGCATTTAAACAATGGGGCTACGAGCTTGCAGCAAGGGAATTCAGGCAAGATGTTGTCACGGCCCGCGAGAGCTGGATTCTCGCCAACAAAGACGATAATCCGCAGCTTGGCAACGAAGAAATCGCCCGCATGATCGACCCCGGTTACGACATGATGACTCCGGAGCAGCAATCGGAAATTCGTCAGGAGGTTGCCGCCACCCTCGACGCCTTACTACCGAGCCACGGACAGGGACAGTGGCGCCATAAAGTCATGATCAAAGACGCCATTGCCGACATTGCCCTGCAGCAGGTTTTGACCCGCGCCAGCGAATTTGACGTCATTGCCACCATGAACCTCAACGGAGACTACCTCTCCGATGCCTTGGCGGCCCAGGTTGGCGGCATTGGCATTGCCCCAGGCGCCAACATCAACTACCAGACCGGCCACGCCATCTTCGAAGCGACCCATGGCACAGCTCCGAAGTATGCCAACCTCGACAAGGTCAACCCCGGCTCGGTCATCCTGTCCGGCGTGTTGATGCTCGAGCATCTAGGCTGGCACGAAGCCGCCAAACTGATTGTCCAGGCCATGGAAAAAACCATCGGCAAAAAACAAGTGACCTATGATTTCGAGCGCCTTATGGAGGGAGCCACCCTGCTTAAATGTTCCGAATTTGGTAACGCCCTGATCTCTAACATGACAGCCTGATTCTATATTTCATGGCCCGGTGCGCGATCCTTCCGGGCGCGCCGGTTTTTCTGGAGGGAAGCAGTATGCTCAAGCCTAAAATTGCTCTTATCGGAGGCGGTCAGATCGGCAACTCCATCGCCCACCTTGCAGCCATGCGCGAACTCGGCGATGTGGTCATGTTCGATATCAAAGAAGGTTTAGCTCAAGGCAAATGCCTGGATATCGCCCAGGCAGCGTCCATTGCGGGATTCGATGTACAACTTACCGGATCCAGCGACATCAGCTGTATCAGCGGTGCCGATATCGTAGTGGTCACCGCCGGAGTGCCCCGCAAACCCGGCATGACCCGCGAAGATCTCATTGAAATCAATGCCCGGATCATGGCCACGGTTGCGGAAGGCATCCGAACCCATGCACCGGATTCGATCGTCATCGTCCTTTCCAATCCCCTGGATGCCATGGTGACCTTGTGTCAGAAACTGACCGGGTTTCCCACTCAGCGGGTTATTGGCATGGCAGGCGTGCTTGACTCGGCGAGATTTGCGGCCTTTATTGCCTGGGAATTGGGCGTTTCCGTGCGGGATGTGAATGCCCCGGTACTCGGCGGGCACGGCGACACGATGGTGCCCATCGTACGTTTTGCCAACGTCAACGGCATCCCTGCCCTGGAACTGCTTGAACAAAAATATGGTGATGCGAAAAAAGCCCGCAAGGTTATGGCAAGCCTGGTAGAACGCACTCAGGATGCCGGAGGCGAGGTGGTGGAGCTGCTTAAAACCGGCAGCGCTTTCATTTCCCCGGCCACCAGTGCCATTGCCATGGTTGAAGCGGTTATCCACGACCAGAAGCGATTGTTGCCGGTCTGCGCTATGTTAAACGGTCAGTTCGGAATTAAAGGCTATTATGTCGGAGTGCCCTGTATTCTTGGCGCGGGGGGGATTGAAAGAATCGTAGAATTCGCCCTGACTACCGAGGAGCAAGAATTGCTCAACCACTCTGTAAACGAAGTCAAAAAACTGGTCGACAGCCTGCCATAAAACTGCGAGGTCTCGGCTCAGGGTGGTCAGGGCGATAGATTGTCCTCAGCGTACCATCAGTGCTCTGGCACGGGCCATTTCATTTTCTGTCAGAAGCATGGCCAGCAATTCACCAACGGTATGCTGTTTTTCCAGTGGATGTCGCAACGGCAGATCCAGATTGATTAGATAGCTGTTGCAACGCCCGACGCGATAACGCTCAAGGACCTGGCATTCCACCAGGTCCTTTATAATTTTTTGCGTGGCCCTCTCGGTAATCCCCACCTTTAGAGCGACTTCCCGCAACACCATGTCAGGGTTGCGGGCCAGACATATAAGGACATGGGCATGGTTGTTCAGAAACGTCCACTGCCTCTGGCCAAGTTCGAAATCCTGTCCGCTCGGACCTGAATCTGAAGTTATCAAAACATACCTCCGCTCAAAATATCCTCCCTTTCCGAAAGGTTACTTTAACAGCACGAAAAGCTTCTGTACACACCTTCCAGGCGGCATCTGAATCCGACGGCTCTCATTTACAAAGTACACGTCTGCATCCCGTTCGAACTGTATACTATCACAATCCGTCATTCCCTTTCCGCAAAGAAAACGCTCCTGCAAAAAGGAACAACCCAATGTCGCAAGTGCTGTCAACACCGGCACTTTATGCGTACTGGCAAACGCACTTCACAACAGCGTTTTCGCAGACACAAAAGCCTGAAAAAAAAGACTTGACTCTCCATGGTTACTTTCTGTAATTTGGTCAACATACGAAGTTTTTTACGTGAAATAATAGTTACTACTTAAACAACCCACTTGTCAAGAATTTCATACGGAAACTTTTAACGACCCGCTGCGCCAAAGACCTACCGGAGCAACAAAAGGCTCTTCCGCACCATGGGTGATTATCAACCAAGGAGACACTACGCATGACGCGAAAAATGGTTACCATCGACGGCAATACAGCCGCAGCACACGTGGCCCACGCCACCAACGAGGTTATCGCCATCTACCCCATCACTCCGTCGTCCAACATGGGGGAGCTTTCGGATATTAAAAGTGCCAATGGCGAAAAAAACATCTGGGGTACCGTGCCGCTGGTAACAGAGATGCAATCGGAGGCGGGGGCGGCAGGTGCAGTACATGGCGCATTGCAGGCCGGAGCACTGACCACGACCTTTACCGCCAGCCAGGGTCTGCTGCTGATGATCCCCAACATGTTCAAAATCGCCGGAGAACTGACTCCGACGGTATTTCATGTCTCGGCGCGGGCCATTGCCGCCCAGGCACTGTCCATTTTCGGTGACCATTCCGACGTCATGGCCTGCCGTTCGACCGGTTTTGCCATGCTCGCCTCCAACAACGCCCAGGAGGTCATGGACTTTGCCCTCATTTCCCAGGCGGCCACACTGCGATCGCGGGTTCCATTTCTACACTTTTTTGACGGATTCAGGACCTCTCACGAAATCCAGAAAATCGAGCA
>DIKU01000130.1:10947-32724 GCA_002424645.1 Pelobacter sp. UBA5610
CCGGTGCTGCGCGGCACCTCGCAAAACCCTGACGTGTATTTTCAGGGGAGGGAAACGGTGCATCGCTTCTATCTCACCACCCCGGACATCGTACAGCAGGAGATGCAGAAATTCGCCGAACTCACCGGCCGCACATACAATCTGGTCGACTACGTCGGCTCTCCCGATGCCGAAAAAGTCATTATCCTGATGGGTTCCGGCAGCGACACCGTTCATGAAACCGTGGATGCCATGAACGCGCGGGGTGAAAAAGTCGGCTTGCTCAAGGTTCGCCTGTATCGCCCCTTCCCCGCCGAAGCCCTGTTGGCCGCCCTGCCCGCCACGGCGCGAAAAATTGCGGTTCTGGACCGTACCAAGGAACCCGGGTCCCTCGGCGAACCGCTGTACCTCGACGTTCGCGGTGCCATCAGCGAGGCGATGCACGGGGCCACTCTGCCAATCATCGTCGGCGGCCGCTATGCCCTGGGCTCCAAAGAATTCACCCCGGCGATGGTCAAGGCCGTGTTCGACAACCTGGATCAGGACACGCCCAAAAACCATTTCGTCGTCGGCATCGAGGACGACGTTTGCGGCACCAGTCTTCCCGTCGACAATGCCTACTGCAACGATGAAACCGGCATCTATTCTGCCATGTTCTATGGTCTTGCCTCCGATGGCACCGTAGGCGCCAACAAAAACTCCATCAAGATCATTGGGGACCTCACGGATAACAATGTCCAGGCGTACTTTGTCTACGATTCCAAAAAGGCCGGCACGATAACGACCTCGCACCTTCGATTCGGCAAAAACACGCTGCGGTCGCCGTATCTTATCAACAATGCCGACTTCATCGCCTGCCACAATTTCACCTTTTTGGAAAAGTGCGACATGCTGTCCAAGGCGAAACCGGGGGCGACTTTCCTCCTGAACTCTCCGTTTGACACGAATGCGGTCTGGGGCCAGATGCCGCGTGAAGTGCAGCAGCAGATCATCGACAAAAAGCTGCGCCTGTTCGTCATCAACGCCGTGGACATCGCCGAAAAGATCGGGCTGGGTGGACGCATCAATGTCATCATGCAGACCGCATTTTTCAAAATCACAGGCATCCTTCCCATGGATAACGCCCTTGCAGCCATCAAAGATGCTATCCGGCAAACCTACGGAAAAGCCGGTGAAACTGTCGTCGACATGAACTGCCGGGCTGCCGATGCATCACTCGACAATATCGCCGAAATCACCATCCCGGCCCAAGCAGACAGTTGCTTGAGCAAGCCGCCCCTGGTGGCGCCCGGCGCCCCGGCTTTCGTTCAAAACGTGGTTGCCACCATTATTGCCGGGCAGGGCGACAGCCTGCCGGTATCGAGCATGCCTGTGGACGGTACATTCCCTACCGCCACTTCCCGTTACGAAAAACGCAACATTGCACTAGAGATTCCGGTATGGGAAGAACACCTCTGCGTTCAGTGCGGACTGTGCTCTTTCGTTTGCCCTCACGCAACCCTGCGTATGAAAATCTACGATCCCGCCTATCTGGCGCAAGCACCGCCGGCATTCCGCTCTGCAGAAGCACGCGGGGGAGAATTTGACGGGAAAAAATTCACCCTGCAGGTAGCCCCAGAAGATTGCGTCGGCTGCGGAATCTGCGTCGAGGTCTGCCCCGCCAAAGATCGTCAGGACCCTTCCCGCAAGGCTCTGAGCATGCAGTTCAGGATTCCCCTGCGCGACCAGGAAGCCACCAATTGGGACTTTTTTCTGGCCCTGCCCGAAACCGACCTGGGAACGGTCAAACGCGATACGCTCAAAGGCAGCCAGTTACTCAAACCGCTGTTCGAATTCTCCGGCGCCTGTTCGGGGTGCGGGGAAACCCCTTACCTTAAGCTCATGTCGCAATTATTCGGCGACCGTGCCCTGATCGCCAACGCCACCGGCTGCACATCGATTTACGGTGGCAATCTGCCGACCACCCCCTGGGCGACCCGCGATGACGGACGGGGTCCGGCCTGGTCCAATTCCTTGTTCGAAGACACGGCGGAATTCGGTTTCGGGATGCGCCTGGCCGTGGACAAATTTACCGAGGCCGCGCGCGAAATGCTCGTCCAGCTCATTGACTGCAACTGTTCCGGGTGCCCCGCAGACAAAGATCTTTTGCAGGCCATCCTGCACGCCGACCAGTCATCCCAGGCCGGCATCGAAGAGCAACGCAGCCGTGTAGCGCAACTTAAAAAACTGCTTGCGAACTGCACCGATTCTTCGTCCAAGCGTCTGGCAACTCTTGCCGATTACCTTGTGAAAAAATCGGTCTGGTGCGTAGGCGGCGACGGCTGGGCTTACGATATCGGATACGGCGGTCTCGATCATGTCATCGCCACGGACAAAAACGTCAATTTACTGGTCCTCGATACGGAAGTCTATTCCAACACCGGCGGCCAGGCATCCAAGTCGACCCCGATGGGCGCGGTGGCACAGTTTGCTGCAGGCGGTAAAAATATGCCGAAAAAAGACCTGGGGCTGATGGCCATGTCGTACGGCACCGCCTATGTGGCGACCGTTTCCCTGGCAAACCCTGCCCAAACGATCAAGGCATTCATGGAAGCGGAAGCGTTTAACGGGCCGTCACTGATCATTGCCTATTCCCACTGCATCGCACACGGCATCGATATGACCAAAGGCATCCAAAGCCAGAAAAAAGCCGTTGACTGCGGACACTGGCCTCTTTACCGCTACAACCCGGACCGCGCGACCGAGGGTAAAAATCCGCTGCAGCTCGACAGTAAAGCACCGAGCATTTCCTTCGAGGAATTTGCCGCCACCCAAAACCGCTTCCGGACGCTGCAAAAAGTCAACCCTGGGGCGGCAAAACAACTCATTGAGGGTGCGAACGCATGGACTCTGCGCCGGCGCGCCCTGTATGAAAAACTGGCCGATTAAGCCACGATGTCCTTTTCAAGTCGGCCATGCCGCACTGCAACACTTCGGTGCGGCATGGCCGAAAGACGGAGACCTTGTTTATTTCCGACCAATTGTCTTTCAGGAGATTTTATGACCCCCAAAGTTCTGATTGTTATGGGCAGCGATTCAGACTGCCCGGTACTCGAAGAGACCGCCAAGATTCTCGAACAATTCGACATTCCATATGAAATGCGCATAGCCTCGGCGCATCGTTCCCCTCGCAAAACCAGCGAGCTGGTAGAAGGTGCTGCCGCGCGCGGCATTCAGGTCATCATTGCTGCGGCCGGCCTGGCGGCTCACCTGCCGGGCGTCGTCGCGGCAGGAACCATTCTGCCGGTCATCGGTGTGCCGATGGGCGGTGGTCCGCTGAATGGCGTGGACGCACTTTACTCCATTGTACAGATGCCTGGCGGCATTCCGGTCGCCACCACCGCCATCGGCAAAGCCGGCGCTAAAAATGCGGCCCTCCTGGCGGCCCAGATTCTGGCCTTGAACGATGTCGAGCTGACGGGAAAACTCGTGGATTACCGGGAAAACATGGCTCGGGAAGTGGAAGAGAAAGATCAGAAACTGCAGCAACGCTGAACTACGTACTAAGTCTATCGAACCTGGAAGGAAACACGATGCCCACAGATAAAAACCTGGCCCCTATTGGATACATCCTCGCCGGAATGGCGATTTTTGTCTGCATGGGAACAATCTATGCGTGGAGTGTTTTCAGGAAACCTCTGGAAGAAGTGTTTGGCATTGGGGCTACCGAGAGCGGCTGGCCCTACATGCTGTTTCTGTGTTTCTATGCGCTGACCATGCCCTTTGCCGGCAACTTGATCGAAAAATCGGGACCCAGGCGCACGACCATGCTGGGGGGATTGATCCTTGCTTCAGGCTGGTTTGCTTCCGGATCGGCTACAACCATCACCACCCTGTCGATAACATACGGTGTGCTGGGCGGCATCGGTGTCGGGTTGATCTACGGGGTTCCTCTGGCGGTGGCTGCCCGTTGGTTTCCGCAAAAAAAGGGGTTGGCCGTCGGAGTCACCCTCGCAGGGTTCGGGGTTTCACCGTTTATCACGGCCCCCGTGGCACTTTATCTCATAGATCATTACGGAGTACTTGCTTCTTTCAGAATTTTCGGAGTCCTGTTCTTTTTATGTATCAGCCTGCTTGCATCTTTTCTTAAATTCCCTGAGGCAAACTCTAAAAATCAGGAGGCGACCGAAGGGTCAACGGCTCAGAATTCCCCGGGCTTTAATCCCATGCTGAAAGCCCGGGCATTCTACGGTCTCTGGTTCTGTTATGCCATTGGGACTTTTTCAGGGTTGATGGCTATTTCCGTGACAAGTCCGGTGGCCCAGGAAATTATCCGCCTTCAGCCTGAAAGGGCGGCTTTCGCAGTGTCGATCTTTGCCCTTTTCAACGCCCTGGGTCGACCCTTGTTTGGCACCATGACCGACAGATTCGGAACACGACCCACAATAGCGCTTTCATTTATCCTGATTTTGATTGCTTCCGCGGCACTGTTGGTCGCAAACGCCGGAGATGTCTCCATTTATTTTGCCGCCTTTTCTCTGCTTTGGCTCACCCTCGGCGGCTGGCTGGCTATTGCGCCGGTATCGACTTCCAACCTGTTTGGCGCCTTGAACTACTGTCGGAATTACGGTTATGTATTCACAGCTTATGGAGCTGGCGCCCTTGCCGGGGGCCTTACCTCTGGATTGGTCAAGGATCACTTCGGCAGTTACCAGTATGCTTTTTTTGTCACCGCCCTGCTCGCCATAATCGGGATTGCGATCAACCTGTCCGTCATGCCAAAAAAAACACCTCGATCCGCGCCAGCATAGTCCTGCGATAAATCTTACACACTGCCGGTTCGTCAGACCGAATGGACAAAGACCCCAGACATAGCCCCCGGGGAAATCGTCTCCTTGCCCCCTTACGGCAAGACCAAACCACGCCCCATCGATCATCATTGTTGCAGGCACCACATTGGGCAACAACAGGTTTTGGTCTTACCATAAAAAGGAAAAATATTTGCATTTCATCGGTGCAAACATGTTAGAATCACCGGTGGTTTTGTTAATGATCGGCCTGACAATGCCTCGCCGCATCGAAAAAGTCATATAAGGAGATTCCGGGAATGAACACCCCACGATTAGAAATCATCGAACAATACTGCAAGGGATGCAGTATTTGTGTGGAATTTTGTCCTACCAATGTATTGGAAATGGATGGCTTTCTGGTGAAAGCTATCCGACCGGATGCTTGTATCGGTTGCATGCAATGCGAATTGCGCTGTCCCGATTTTGCTATCAGAGTCCACAAGGATTGAATCCTTTTCTTCAGGAGGTCTATCAAAGTGGCTAAAAAAGTTGCTTTATTGCAGGGGAACGAAGCCTGTGCCTACGGTGCTTTGTACGCAGGTTGCGATTTCTTCGGCGGTTATCCCATTACCCCATCGACAGAAGTGGCCGAGGTACTGGCCAAGGAACTGCCAAAGACCGGCGGTAAATTCATACAGATGGAAGATGAAATCGCCGCCATGGCGTCGGTGCTGGGCGCGGCCCTTACCGGATCTAAAGCCCTGACGGCCAGCTCTGGCCCCGGCATTTCGCTCAAACAGGAACTCATCGGCTACGCCTGCATTGCCGAAATTCCCTGCGTCATCGTCAACGTCATGCGCGGCGGCCCGTCGACAGGCATGCCGACCGGTCCCAGCCAATCCGACATCATGCAGGCCCGTTGGGGCACCCATGGCGACCATGCCGCCATCGCCGTGGCGCCGGCATCGTGCCAGGAAATCTTTTCCGAAACGGTGCGGGCTTTTAATCTGGCCGAAACCTATCGCATGCCGGTCCAGGTCCTGCTGGACGAAATCAACGGCCATATGCGCGAGCGCATCGAATTGCCGGAACCGGGTGAGCTGGAAATTCTCAACCGGCAGGCACCGCCCGTCTCTCCGGAGCAGTATCTGCCCTTTGACCCGAGTTTCGGGGACGTGCCACCACTGGCCGCTTTCGGTTCGGAATACCGTTTCCATATCACCGGTCTTAACAAGGCTGCCGACGGCTTTCCCACCACCAAGGCCCGCCTGGTTGATGCCGAGGAGCGCCGTCAGATTCGCAAAGTTGAAGCCAACCGGGACAAAATTGAGAAAAACGAAGAATATATGGTTGACGATGCCGAAATTCTGATCGTGGCCATCGGCACCATCAGCCGCTCGGCCCGTCACGCGGTGAATGAATTGCGCAAACAGGGCCAAAAGGTCGGACTTTTCCGCCCCATCACCCTGTGGCCGTTCCCCGAAAGGCGTATCGCCGAACTGGCCGGACAGGTCAAGGCCATCATTGTACCTGAAATGAACCTGGGACAGATGATCCTTGAGGTGGAACGCGTCACCAAAGGCGCTTGCGACCTGCATGGCATTGGCCGGGTTGATGGGGAACCGATCTCCCCCTCTCAGATCATGGATAAAGTCAAGGAGGTCTGCTAGTCATGGCATTCGATTACGACAAATACCTGCGCCCCGGAAAACTGCCGCATATCTGGTGTCCGGGATGCGGCCACGGCATCGTCTTCAAGGGACTGTTACGCGCCATCGACGCCTGCGAACTGGAAAAAAACCGCACCGCCATCGTCTCGGGCATAGGCTGTGCCAGCCGCTTACCCGGTTATGTCGATTTCAACACCCTGCACACCGCCCACGGTCGCGCAGCGGCCTTTGCCACCGGCATCAAGATGGCTCAACCCGATATGAACGTGTTGGTGGTCGGTGGTGACGGCGATGGCGTAGCCATCGGCGGCAACCACTTTATCCACGCCTGCCGGCGTAATATCGATATGACCTATGTCATCCTGAACAACTTTATCTACGGCATGACCGGCGGTCAGTTCAGCCCCTGCACCCCCACCGGCGACAAAGCCTCGACCACACCCTACGGCAACCCCGATCCGACCTTCGATATCAGCAAGCTGGCGATTGGAGCCGGCGCGACTTTTGTCGCCCGCACCACCGCGTATCACGCCACGCAGATCGACAAACTCATTGCCGAAGGCATCCGGCATAAGGGCATGGCGATCATCGAGGTTCTCGACGATTGCCCGACAACCTACGGTCGCCGGAACAAGTTCCGCTCGGTGGTCGACATGATGAAGCGATTCAAGGAGCTGGCGGTGCCCGTGGCCAAAGCGGCCACCATGTCCAAAGAAGAACTGGAGGGCAAAATCGTCACCGGCATTCTGCATCGGGAAGAGCGCCCGGAATATTGCGAGCAATATGCCGAGGTCGTGAAGCGTGCCCAGAATCTCTGATCCAAGGAGCAACCATGTCAAAACGCTATGAAATAAGGTTTTCCGGAGCCGGCGGACAGGGGCTCATCACCGCCGGGATTATCCTGGCTGAAGCAGCGTCCATCGTCGAAGACCAGTACGCCGTGCAGTCCCAGAGCTACGGACCCGAAGCCCGGGGGGGAGCCTCCAAATCAGAGGTTATTATTTCAGATGGCCCCATCGATTATCCCAAGGCAACCCTGGTAGACGCCTGCCTGGCCCTGACCCAGGAAGCAGCCGATAAGTATGTCGACACGATCAAACCGGGCGGCCTGCTGCTGCTCGATACCGACTTTGTTAAAAAGCCGCCCGCGGGCGACTTCAAAATCTACCGTTTTCCGATTATCAACACGGCAAAAAACGACGTCGGTCGCGCCATTGTCGCCAACGTTGTCGCTCTTGGCGCCATGGTTGCCCTGACCGGTATCGTCAAACGTGAATCCGGAGAAAAAGCCGTATTGAGTCGGGTTCCGGAAGCCTTCGTGGAACTTAACAAAAAGGCCTATAACACCGGCTATGAACGGGTCAAGGCCTTGCTCGACTGAGGCTGGCAGATTACAGAAGCGGGGACTGTATGGTCCCCGCTTTATTTATACCTCTTCCTTTATCAACGCCTCCGCCAGCTCCACATCCTCCCTGCACCCACAAAAAAACGGACATCTTTCATCAACCTGTCTGGGCTCCAGATCAAGAATTCGCTGGCGACCGTTGGAAGCCGCGCCGCCGGCCTGCTCCATCAAAAAAGCCATGGGGTTTAGTTCAAACAGAAGTCGCAATTTGCCCTGGGGAGCATTCTGCAGATGAGGATAAAAGAAGATCCCCGTCCCCTTCATGAGTATCTGATTGAAATCCGGCACCAGGCCGCCACTGTATCGCAGCTTGACACCGTTTTCCTCCAACTGCCGAACAAACTTGTCAGTACCTGCCGTATACAGGCTTCGCAATCCTCCTGGAGCATAGATGTTGGCTTTCGGACCCATGCGGATATTACGCCGTAACAAGGTATATTCCATCAACTGATTCATACCGAATTCATGCACCCCGTTGCCGGTGGTATAAACCAGGGTTGTGCGAGGTCCATAAAGGATGTAAAGCGCTGCTGCCTGCTTATTGCCTGGCTGCATCAGATCACTGCCTTTATATATCGACACAATGGTACCGACGGCCAGATTGACGTCGACCAGCGAAGAACCATCCAGCGGGTCGTAAGCAACCGAATAGTTGCCGCTGCGGTGCGGCGCAATAAACAGTATATCGTTGGACTCTTCGGACACCACGTTGCTAACCACCCCCGACTGCGCCAAACGCTTGCGCAGAATGCGATCCGAAAGCACATCGAGCGCCAGCTGTTCTTCTCCATACAGATTGGACGTCCCCGCGACCCCGAGGTCGCCGGTCCGGATGGAATTGACGATATACTTTGATGCCTCGGCAATTTCACAGATCAGGTGTATCAGGCGTTCATCTTCCCCATCCTCACGCAGATAACGACGCAGATCGACCTGAAACTTGGTTTTTCCCGCTTGTCCGCCACTCGCTTCCATAAAAGCCTCCCCAACATGCTCTTGACATTCAAAACATCGAAGCCCAGCGGCCACGACATAGCAAGCCACCATAAACACCTTGACGTCCCAATTAGAGATGCTAGTATTTTTATCATATTATCAACAATTGCCAAACTTTGGAGGTTGCCATGAGCGAACAGAACGATTCCGGCGAAAAGAAAAAAACCACCACCGAAAAAATTTGGGACTCGACCCGAAAAACGCTTCACATAGCGACCTTTCAGGCTAATAAATACAAACGCATCGTGCAAAAAAAGGTGGATTTGGCGACCGTTCACCGGAAAATCGGTGCGGCCCATAGTGATCTGGGCAAAGAAATTGACGAGCTTCGGGAAAACGGGATAATCGCCATCATGGAGACTGAAGTGGTTACCAAGCTGCTGACCAAACTCGACGATTTGAAAAACGCAGCGGCAACCCTTGAAGCCGAGATCGAGGCTATCAAACTGGAAGAAGCCCCCGAAGAAGAAATGGAAAACAAGGACTAATCATCATTGCTTCCGGTCATTAAAAAAGGGGAGTCCCGTTGGGAACTCCCCTTTTTGCCATCACAAAAGCGGTCACCGCACATGCTTCAGGTGACGCGGCACACTGTGCAGCCGTTCATTTTTATGCTCGCGATCCCACCGACGCATTGAATCCGTTTCCTGTTCCTCCACATCCGCAACATCCGCGGCATGCCGATCCATAATCTCCAGATCTTCATCCAAGCGATCCATGCGCTGAGCGATCTCAGCATCAATGTGTTTTTCAACACCCTGTTCCCTGCTTTGCTGTTTGGTCATAAATCCTCCCTGCTTGCGGTTACTTCTCGTTGCTGCACGCCGCAACAACGAAACCAGAAAAACTCACCGGAACTTCGAGGATATTAAAATTATAACACAGGCACAGCCTGACATGCTTAAACATCAATCGAAAGAATGATTCTTAGACTGCTGCTCTTCACACCATAACAGGGTCGCCGCAATAACGGCCAGGGGGATGCAAAACAGCTGCATAAGTGGAATCGCCAGCAACGCCAAAACCCCCGTGGAAAACCCGAGCAAAAGCAATTTATGTTCTTTAAGATATCGATATTGACTGGAAAAATCCGACTGTTTGCGTTCATGCACAAAACTGAGATATTCCCAGGCAAGGAAAAACAGAGTCAAAAGCAGGGTGCTGGCAGCATACAAAAATGTTCCCACCAGAGGCAACAAGTTGAGCAGCAGCAAAAGAACCATGCCAAGAATAAAAACCCCCATTTTCTTGGCCTCCACAAGCAAACTGCGCCCGCTGTCGAGCAGGACTCCTTTTAGCGTAAAAGGAATATCCGCCAGCGTTCCGGTTTGCAATTCCTCGACACGCTCCGACAGCAATCCGTTAAAGGGAGCTGCTATCAGGTTTCCGATCACGGTAAAGGTAAAAAAAACCAGCACCATCACCAGCAACACCGCAAATACCCACAAAACTCCGTAAAACAGAAGGTAATACCAGGCATCACCCTGCGGCAAGAAATCAACGACACGGCCGAACAATTTCAAACCAAGGAAAACCGCCAGCGAAAACGTAAAGACGTTGATCAGAAAAGGGATAACCACATACTTCAATAACCCCGGATGATGTCTTAAAAACCGCGCGGCACGCGGAAGGTAGGCTAATCCGCGAAAAAAGTCTCCCCAAACACCTATCCCCCGGCTTTCTGTCATGACATATCCCTCCGTTTTACATCAAAGACTGTACGCCCAGCGTCAGATTTATATTTCTGCAAAAAAAAAGCGTCGCTCTTCATTGTACTGAAGGGCGACGCTCTTGTCGATATTAGAACTGGCAAATATGGCGATTAAAACGCAAAGGTCAGCGTTACACCGGCGACAGTTTCCGTATCGATAGCGTCCTTGGCAGCGGAGCAGATCGGGGTCGAAAACACGAAAGACGGGCTTATCGTGAACTGATCCGACAAGGCATAATCCATGCTGACGCTGGCTTCAACGTTATGGAAACCGCTGAAGTCACCAACCGAGTAATCGCTATGCAGATTGTAGGAAACCAAAGCACCGAGGTTCAAGCTGAGATTTTCCATGACTTCCAAAGAATGGCTGACATCAAAAGTGAAATACAGGCCGTCTTCTTCAGCGGCATCCCAGTCATAATACATGCTGATGGTCGGAGCAAGCAGAGTATTGACGGTGGCATTGATGAACAGTTCGTTGGTGTCCTCAATACCCTCGAGCTGGTACCAGATATCACCAACGGTTACGGAAAGCAGGTCGCCGAAATCATGAGCGTAGCTCAGGATAATATCGGTTTCGGTTACTTCACCGGAATCGTAGCCTTCACCGGCATCACTCTTGATTTGCCAGTTGCTCCAGTAGCCGAGAGTCCAGCCATGAGTCGACAGATCGGCACCGGCCTGAACAACCGGCAGGCTGCCACTGAGATCGAACCCGCGCCACAGATACTTGTCGAACACACCGACATAAGCATCGCCTTCAACTTCGATTGCAGCACTGGCCTGAGCCACAAAACCAACCGCAAGAATTGCGGCAACCAACAACGAAACACTCCATCTTTTCATAATAAATCTCCTCCTCCTTGAAAAGTCCTTCCCGGACGGCAACCATTGCCGTCCGGGCAAAGGCATCATCAATCATTATTTAGCAGCGCCGTTCACATTTTCCTGACCGGGAGAGAACACCGTACCAAGACGAATCGTCTGGAAGTCAGGGTATGCCGTAGCACCGTGCTCACAGTAATCGAGACCGGCCATTTCCTCTTCCTTGGAAACGCGCATACCGATGACCAGGTCGATCAGTTTGAACATGATAAGGCCAACACCGAAAGCAAAGACAAAGCAGGCGCCGATGCCGGTCAGCTGAACACCAACCGTCTTAAGGGAGAAGCCGGCAGAATCGAACAGACCTGCAGCAAGGGTACCCCACGCACCGCAAACACCGTGGACCGAGATCGCACCGACAGGGTCGTCAATCCGGATTTTGTCAAAGAACAGTACCGCGAACAGAACCAATACACCGGCGATGGCGCCGATAATAACGGCCGACAGGGGGGTGACATTGGCACAACCGGCCGTTATGCCGACCAGACCGGCCAGTGCGCCGTTCATGGTCATACCGATATCGCTTTTGCCGTATTTCAGCCAGGTAGCGCCCATGGCGGTACAAGCACCGGCAGCAGCGGCCAGGGTAGTGGTGACGGCGATCAGGGCGATGGAAGTATCACCCACGGTGGTGGAACCGGGGTTAAATCCGTACCAGCCGAACCACAACAGGAACACACCCAGGGCAGCAAGGGGCATATTGTGACCGGGAATCGGCTTAACCTTGCCATCCTTGCCGAACTTGCCAATACGGGGGCCTACAACGATGGCGCCTGCCAGCGCGAGCCAGCCACCCATGGAGTGAACCACGGTCGAACCGGCGAAGTCGATGAATCCAAGGCCTTCCAACCAACCGCTGCCATGGTACAAGCTACCCCAGGCCCAGCCGCCAAAAATGGGATAAATAAAGGCCGAAACAAGGGCCGAATAAACCAGGTAAGCGCTGAACTTGGTGCGCTCGGCGACAGCACCGGAAATGATGGTGGCTGCGGTCGCGGCGAACACGGTCTGAAACATCCAGAAAGCGTAGTTCCAGGCTTCCGCATCTCCGGTAGCGCCACCGAAGAAAAAGTCGGTGGTGCCAAAAAAGCCGTTGGTGGTGCCGAACATCAGGCCGAAACCAACCGCCCAGAAGGCGATAGCACCGACGGAGAAATCCATCAGGTTTTTCATCAGAATGTTGCAGGCGTTCTTGGCGCGGGTAAAGCCGACTTCCACCATGGCAAACCCGGCCTGCATGATAAAGACCATGAATCCGGCAATCAGAGTCCAGACAAAGTTCAGATTATTCTGCACTGTTTCTGCAGTAAGGGGTACATCTTCGGCCAATGCGACAACCGGTAAAGCCAGCAGCAGGCCGGCGCCCAAAATACTTGCCCACTTTTTCATGTCTATCTTCCTCCTTGTTGTGTTGCAAATAGCGGCTTAAAGGGCTTCCGGGCCGGTTTCACCGGTACGAATGCGAACCGTCTGCTCGATATCGTAGACAAAAATCTTACCGTCACCGATGGTCCCGGTCTGAGCTGCATTCCGAACGATATTGACGACTTCGTTAACCCGTTCAGCAGGAATGACCAACTCCACCTTGATTTTGGGAATGAAGTCGATCTGATACTCGGCTCCACGATAAAGCTCGGTATGACCCTTCTGCCGGCCAAAGCCTCGCACCTCACTGACCGTCATGCCGCTGATCCCCATATCGGCCAGGGCTTCCTTGACGTCTTCCAGTTTGAAAGGCTTGATGATGCATTCGATCTTTTTCATCCGTTTGTCTCCTTTGACGCCTCTGGTGAAGAGGATCGGGGTGGCGGGTTTCCGGAAAGAACCGCCACCATGGTGTTACAGGTCGGCCAAGCCATACCTGCTTAAAAAATTGAATTCCCTCCAAGGGATTGGCGTGCGCACGTTTTCCTTTATCGCACATGTCGTACCAAATTTATCTTTAGTGTAATTTCAAGTAGTTACAAATTGTCATTAGAAAAAATGGCCTATTTTTTGGGCAAACTGAACGAAAAATCCTGCGTCTGATTATTTTTTACCCATCACGGGCAAAGTTTCAGTGCAAGCAGGCAAATAGCGCCCATAAAAAAAGGCATGGACCCGAAAGTCCATGCCAGAATGTGTTGTTTGCTGCCCTGCGTCAGCCCCCGGCAGCTTACTCCTTATCGTTCGATTCCTTGCCCCGGGCAAATTTCTGTAATCCTTCGACCATCCTCTCCAAGCGTTCATTGACCATATAATTCACCGTTCCCTCAGGCCACGACCCGTCCTCAAGTTGCTGGCCGGCCGGTATACCGGTCAATATTTCCAATCCCTCATCGATATGATTGACCGCCCAGATGTGAAATTGACCGGCAACCACCGCATCGATGATTTCCTGCTTGAGCATGAGATTTTGCACGTTCTGAGCCGGAATCATCACACCTTGCTTGCCGGTAAATCCCTTCATTTTGCATACAGCGAAAAATCCTTCGATTTTTTCGTTGGCCCCGCCGATAGGTTGAATCTGTCCGCGCTGATTCACCGATCCCGTGACGGCGATTCCTTGCGCCAAAGGCACGTTGGCCAGGGAGGAGAGCAGACCGTACAATTCAGCCGACGAGGCACTGTCCCCCTCGACCCCGGAGTAGGACTGTTCAAAACAGATCGAAGCGGCCAAAGTGAGGGGTTTTTCCTGAGCGTAGCGATCACCGATAAATCCGGACAGAATCAAAACGCCTTTGTCGTAAATGGGACCCGACAACTTGGCTTCCCGTTCGATATTGACAACTCCGCCCTTGCCCATAAACGTACGCACCGTAATGCGTGATGGCTTTCCGAATGAAAAATCGCCCAGAAGGTAAACGGCCAGACCGTTAATCTGGCCGACCACTTCGCCTTCGGTATCGACCATGATGCGACCATCTTCGATGGCCTCCTGGACAAGTTGTTCAACCTTGTTGGAACGGTACTCCTTGGACTCTACGGCCAATTCGACATGGTCGCCCTGGACCACATTGACGCCGTGACGTTGTGCGTAATACGAAGCTTCCCGGATCAGGTCGGTCAGGTCCATGAACCGACAGGACAAACGGTTCTTGTCATCCGCAAGCCGTGCCGCATATTCGACCACCCGGGCCACACCTTCTGGAGAAAAATGCAGCAAATTTTCCTTACGGCATTGCGTCCCGATAAACTGGGCATAATGCTGCACGTTTTCCCAGTTGTTTTTCATCAAACTGTTGAAATCGGATTTAACTTTGAAATATTTTCGGAAGTCAGGATCGAGCTGGTAGAGGAGATAATAAAACATGGGCAGCCCGATCATGACCAGTTTGCATTTCAAAGGGATCGGTTCCGGTTTCAATGAAACCGTGGCTATCAGCCGATATTGTTCGGCCATATCCTCGATCTTGATTTCCCCCTTGCGCAGGCAGCGTTTAATCGCCTCATAGGAAAACAGGTTGATGAGCACTTCGCGGCAATCGACGATCAGGTAGCCGCCATTGGCCCGATGCAGCGCCCCCGGCTTGATCATGGTAAAATTGGTGGTGGCGTTACCCATCTGGATAATGTGTTCGATGCGCCCGAAAAGATTGAAGTAGGTGGGATTCGGTTCGTACACCACAGGAGCGCCTTCGATGGCGCTGTTGTCGACAAACAGATTGACCCGATAGTGTTCGAATGACGGTTCCTGGCGTCCCATCCGCATGCCACCCAAAGCCACTTGGGGTGACTGGCTGGGACGAAACTCGTCGGCGCGGTTAAGCAGGTCTTCCCGACAAGCATTGAACTGCTCCAATACTTTGGGGTGATCACGGTATTTTTCTTCCAGATCCTCGAATAAATGCTGCAAGGCTGTATTCAGGAAATTTTGTTCCATCTCACTCAACGAAATCCGTAACTGTTTTTCCAGTTCAACGATCTGACGCAACGTATCGTTGAGCATATCCTGCAATTCGCTGCCTTTATCTTCAATCTGCTGGCGATCTTTCTCATCCAGTTCACCGAATTCCTGTTGGGACAGGGGCTGACCATCCCGGGTCGGAACCAGAACAAGTCCTCCTACGGTACGCTGCAACAAGAAACCTTCAGCATTGACCTTGCCCTCCAATTGCTGGACGAGCTTTTTATTTTTTTCCTGGGACTCCTGGGTAATAGTGTTTTTGGCCTGCTCGTATTCCTTGCTTTCAAAAAGTTTGGGAATCGCCTCGGCCAGATGGCTGATAAGGGTATCCATATCATCACGGAACGTTTTGCCGAGTCCCGCAGGCAAGCGCACGTAGTTCGGCCGATCCGCATTTTTAAAATCGTGGACATAACACCAATCATCAGGAATGGGCTGGTCTTTGGCGCGTTGGTCCAGCACACGACGGATAGTGGAAGACCGACCGGTACCCGATTCTCCGAGGATAAACAGGTTGAACCCGTTGGAGTCGATACCCAGCCCGAACTCAATGGCGGTCAGGGCCCGATCCTGCCCGATGGTTTCCTCCAGAGACCCAAGCTCTTCGGTACTGGAAAATTCAAACTGCGCCGGATCGCATTTCCAAAAAAGTTCCTGAGGTGAAAGTTTGAATTGCTCCATTGACTTAGCCTCCCTTTTATATGAACTGCATTGACAATGTCCAAAGTCACCTTTATTTTTCGTTTGCGCCAGCCGTTGCAATCCCCTCTGCTGTCCATCACATAAAAAACCAAATTTTTGTATAGTAAACTAGCAAGCACATCGATAAAGATGTCCTTGGTATCCGATGGAGGATATGTCTTAATACTAACAATTCACCATCTGTTAGCAAGTCACACACATGTGCCGAATCGGTAGGGCATCCTGAATGCCCACTGCGACGCAAAAAGGATTCAGCGATTCGCAGCATGAGATTTATTTCAACCCGTTCCTCTGGAAGAACATGGATGCCTTTTTAGCATATATATCCGGCAACATCCCCGCCGGACCTCTCTATTATGCGCTGCTGTTCCTTATCGCCATGGCGGAATCGATTGCGATTATCGGCCTGGCAGTCCCCGGCAGCATCCTTATCGTGTGCGCCGGGTTCCTGACCGCCCACGGCCAGGGAACTATCGGTGGCGTCATAACCGCAGCAATCCTCGGTGCGCTCGGAGGCGATATCATCAGCTACCTGATGGGTGCGCGGCTCGGCTACCGTTTTTTACGCAGACCTTTTTTCCGTAAATATTTAGGGTTGATACGCAAAGCCGAAATGTTCTTTATCGATCATGGTGGCAAGAGCCTGTTCTTCGGAAGATTTGCCGGCCCTTTACGGGGCTTGACGCCATTTATCGCCGGAAGCGCGCGCCTGGAACCCCTGCGGTTTTTAGGCTACGCCCTGATTAGTTGTCTGCTATGGGGTCTGGCCTACCCCACAATTGGCAGATTGGGTGCCGCCAGCTGGCGGCAAGTGCAAATCATGACCGGCCGACTCAGCCTGCTTGTTACAACTCTGTTGGTGCTCCTTTTCGTAAATGCCTTTTTCTGGCGGCGCATTGCACCACGCCTTGCTGACCGCCTGGCAACCCTCCGGAGGCAAACCCGCCACAGATGGCTGGCATTATTGCAGCAACCACGACTGCAAGAATGGCAAACACGTCATCCACGTGTTTGTCAATTTGTCGCCGACCGATTCAGCCCACAACACGGCTCAGGCTTTTATCTCACCATGGGGCTTTTGTGCTGCGCGATATTTGCCGGTTTGTTTTTTTTCTTGCTGGTAAAATTGCCCCTTTTGGAAAGGATAGACCTCCAAATTTCAACCTTCATCACGCACCAGCATTACCCCCTGGCCGGACGCCTGATGCTGATTTGCTCTGGCCTTGTGGATCAACCGGGACTTTATCTATGGGGGTTCTTGCTTGTTTTCTGGCTGCTGCTTAAAGGTAGGAATTTTTCAGCGGCCATGATCTTTGCCGGTATCGCTGGTGGACAATTGCTTATATTTTCCCTGAAGCAAATCCTTGGACGCCCCAGACCACTACCGCTGTATCCCTGGGTATCGCCGAACACGCCCGGCTTCCCCAGTGGGCATGCATTCTTCGCCCTATTGCTCGGAGGCTTGACCGTCTACCTGATGCTCGGCAGCATCCGCAACTGGCAGTCTCGCCTGTCACTGACTACCAGTTTCAGTTTTCTGGCCTTGCTGATAGGAACCAGCCGTGTATTTATCGGCGCGCACTGGTTCAGCGATGTGCTGGCAGGATGGCTGCTGGCGGCGTTGTGGCTATCCTTTTTGATAACCGCCATGGAGGTCCGGCGACGACTTGCCGGTGAAATGCTATGGCACCGACGCTGGCAACCGCCAGGCTTCGATCCCCGAGTGGAAAAGCTGCTTTGGGCGGCGGCAGCAAGCCTGGCACTGTTTGGCGTCATCCAACATCTGTTCTCCTTGTGGTCACACGCTTGAGTATTGCCTCGAAGCACTTTTTTCTTTACCATAGGCATCCCGTTTAACTTACAACTTACGAGGTACTTATGACCCTGAGCCTGCCGGCCGAATGGGAACCTCAGGACGCCGTCCTGCTGGCTTGGCCCCACGAAGAAAGTGACTGGTTACCCTGCATAGACATTGTTGAACCGGTTTTCATCAACCTGATTCGGGAAATCATCCGTTTTGAAAAAGTGGTATTGGTTGCGCCCGATATCGAAGATGTTCGCCGCAAACTTTCCTCCGCAAAAATCGCCCTGGAACAGGTTCGGCTTTACCAGATACCTACCAACGATACATGGTCCCGTGATTTCGGCCCCATTACCGTACTTGAGGATGGCCGGCCTAAATTGCTCGACTTCACCTTCAATGGCTGGGGACTTAAATTTCCCGCGGATCTTGACAATCAAGTGACCCGTCGCCTGCATCAGGCAAACGCCTTTGGCGATACACCCATGATGACTTGCGGGTTGGCTCTGGAAGGCGGAAGCATCGAATCGGATGGCAGGGGAACCCTGCTCACCACCAGCGAGTGCCTGCTCAATGCCAACCGCAACCCCCATCTGACCCGCCAGCAAATCGAGGCGAGCCTATCTCGCCTACTCGGCTGCCGGAAGGTCCTCTGGCTGGAAAACGGATATCTGGCCGGCGACGATACCGATTCGCACATCGATACGCTTGCCCGGCTGTGTCCGCAGGACACCATACTGTATGTCTGTTGCGATGACGAGGAAGATGAGCATTACCCTGCATTGCAAGCCATGGCTGCGGAATTGCAGGCCTTTCGCACCATTGATGGTCAACCATACCGGCTGATCCCTCTGCCCTGGCCGCAGGCGCGTTACGATGAGGAAGGGTATCGGTTGCCTGCTACCTACGCCAATTACCTTGTGATCAATCAGGCCGTGCTGGTGCCGACTTACAACGATCCGCAGGATGCCCATGCCTTGTCCGCTATCGGTCAGGCATTTCCGGATCGTGCCATCATTGGCGTTCATTGCCTGCCGCTCATTCTGCAACACGGTTCGCTGCACTGCGTGACCATGCAATTGCCGAAAGGGATTTTACCATGAAAGAACTAACCATCGGGCTGGTGCAGCAGAGTTGCCATAGCAACCGGCAGGACAACATTGAAAAGAGCATCCAGGGCATTCGCGAGGCGGCGTCCCGGGGTGCGCAACTTGTGGTTTTGCAGGAACTGCATACCAGTCTCTACTTTTGTCAGACTGAGGATACCGATTGCTTCGATCTTGCTGAACCGATCCCCGGTCCGTCGACGGATCTCTTCGGCCAAATCGCTAAAGAATTAAACATAGTCATCGTAACCTCGTTGTTTGAACGACGGGCTCCCGGCCTCTATCACAACACCGCCGTGGTCATCGAAAAAGACGGCACACTGGCCGGACGTTACCGGAAAATGCATATCCCCGATGACCCTGGATACTATGAAAAGTTCTACTTTACCCCCGGAGATCTCGGTTTCACTCCCATCACAACCTCCCTTGGCAAACTCGGCATATTGGTTTGCTGGGATCAATGGTACCCCGAAGCCGCAAGACTGATGGCCATGGCCGGCGCCGAAATGCTCATCTACCCCACCGCCATCGGCTGGGATCCCCGCGACGATGTTGCCGAACAGCAACGCCAGCGCGATGCCTGGGTCACCATCCAACGCGGCCACGCCGTGGCCAACGGCCTGCCCGTCATCGCCGTCAACCGTACCGGTTTTGAAACATCCCCCGACCCGCAAGCCGCCGGCTCCCTGTTCTGGGGAAACAGCTTCGTGGCCGGCAGCCAGGGCGAAATCCTCGCTCAGGCCTCCGCGGACAAGGAAGAAGTTTTGGTGGTAAAAATCGACCGCGGTCGTAGTGAACAGGTCCGCCGTATCTGGCCGTTTTTACGTGATCGCCGCATTGAAAACTACCATGGATTGGTTAAACGTTTTCTGGATGATTAAATCCACAGGATTTCGTCAGGAACTTGTTGCCTCCCCTTGATGGGGGGAGGCCAACAGACTTGCGCGCAAACGCGGCAACGCCTCCGGATACATCTCCTGCATATATTCCAGGAGTTTTTCGCGCACTTCACAACGCAAGTCCCAGCACTTCCCGGAATCGCTGGCACTTACCAAGGCCCGCAACTGTAAGGCATGCTCGCCAGCCTCCGTCACTTGCAGCAAACACACCCTGCGATCCCAAAGGGATGAGTTTGCGACGATTCTCTCCAACTCCCGACGCAACGATGCCAGGGGAACTGTATAATCGGTCCATAAAAAAACCGTACCGAGGATGTGAGCGGATGTGCGCGTCCAGTTTTGAAAAGACCGTTCCAGAAATTGAGTAATCGGCACAATCAGACGCCTTTCGTCCCAGATGCGAATCACGACATAGGTCAAAGTTATCTCTTCAATCCGGCCCCATTCCCCTTCAACCACCACAACATCATCCAGGCGAATGGGTTGCGTAATCGCGATCTGAATCCCGGCCACCAGTGTTGCAAGGCTTCTTTGCGCAGCAAAACCGGCAACGATACCGATAAGACCCGCCGATGCAAGCATGCTGATACCAAGTTGACGTATCCTCTCAAAGGTCACCAGCATACATGCCACAGCCAACACAAGGATAAGGACCCAGAGAACCCTGAGCAGAATATTCACTTGCGTCATGACCGACCGGGCGCGAAGATTGTCCGCTACGGATACATCGTAATACCTCAGCAATAGGCACCGGCCGGCCAGGGTGGCATTGATCAACAACCAGGCACATACGCCTATCATCGCCAAAGCCAGGACATGCCGCATTAAGCCAACAATGTCGGCTGCCCAGCCCGTAATGGGCAAAACCATACCCAAGACAGCCATGACAACCAACAACCGAATTGGCCGAATAGCATAGTCTTTGATCAACGCCGCGCTACCGGGATAGGTTTTCCCGGCTATTTTTTTTACGATTATCAAAACGGCCGTCGCTATGCCGTAAACAACCAACGGCAGTAAAATCAAAAGCATAATCGGTTTCCAAAAACTGACATATCCTGCCAATTGGCCTATACGCACGGTCCGTGTCCTTTCCAAACAATCAGCAGCGCACTATCACTAAAAAAACAAAAAGGCCGGAACCGATGCCCCGACCTTCTAACGAATGATATTTGGCGCCTGATATAACGCTGTTCAGACTTATGCCTGCAAGGGGTTAGCCTAAAAACAAATTACGACTGCGCGCCCGATTCGCAAGTATGGTGGGATCGACCATTTCACCACACGCAGAGCACTTCCAAGCGTCAAATACTCTCACGAAATCATAGAATTTTTCGGCGTACATCCGACCTTTGCATTTAGGACATCTCATGGTTTCCCCCTTGGTTGAAAAATAACTTCCAACATCTGGCGCGTTACGTAAAACATAGTTACACGTCTCGTGCCAGAATAAGGAACAAACCTTCAAAGTGGTGACAGCATCGCCCTAAAAAAACGAATTTCCAATGCAATTACAGAAACTTACCAACATTGAAATTTTTTCAAAAAAATTTCCTCAATCGTTTAATAGTACCGTTGCCTATGCCTTTGACGCGTTCGAGGGCCTCCAGGCTACCAAAATCGCCATTTTTTTGGCGGTCTATCATAATTCGCTCCGCAAGACGTGGTCCAATACCCGGTAGCGCTTGCCAATCATGGTCCTTCATGGTATCAGGGTGAAGCGGAATCCCCAGAGTGATCCGTTGCGCCGCAGGCATAAAAAAGCGCTTTACTTCAATAGTTTTCGAATCGAAACAAGATATTTCCAACCCCTCTCCTGAACGTAAGGGCCCCTTTTCCTCCAAGGATCCGGCAAGGGTTGGCGGTATTTGAAGCCCCGCCATCAGGATGACGTCTTCGGCCCACATACCGTCAATAATTTGATGATACCCCTTGTGTTTAAATCCAGATCCCAAATAGATCGTAACA
>DIKU01000130.1:32745-39726 GCA_002424645.1 Pelobacter sp. UBA5610
GACCCGGCTTATACGAAACATAAGTATACTGAGCAAAACAGTGACCAGCAGAACGGTTCCGCGTGGCCGTTTCATCACTAACAGGCTTCGCTGTCTTTCAATAGTTTGTATTGAAAAGCATCGACCAGCGCATAGTAAGATGCGTCGATAATGTTATCACTCACCCCGACGGTCCCCCAGCGCATAGCCTTATCCCCCGACTCGATAAGAACCCGGGTTATCGAAGCCGTACCCCTTCCTGCGGGAAGCACCCTGACCTTGTAATCAAGCAATTGCATCTCTTTGATCTGGGGGTAAAAGTTTTCAAGCGCCTTACGCAAGGCATGGTCCAGCGCGTTGACAGGTCCGTTGCCTTCGGCAGCTGTGTGCTCGATATGGCCGCCGACCTTAACCTGTACGGTAGCTTCTGAAAAAGGCTTCTCCTCGCCCTCGCGTTTACTGTCGATGACCCGAAAACCCACAACGGAGAAAAACGGGCGCAGTGTCCCCAATGCCCGACGCATGAGCAGATCAAAGGACGCTTCGGCACCTTCAAATTGATACCCCTGATTTTCAAGTGTCTTGAGACGCTCGAGAATTTCAACGGTCAGAGGATCCTTGCTGTCAAGGTTGATATTGAATTGCTGAGCCTTGGCCAGAATATTGGAGCGCCCGGAAAGATCGGAGACCAGAACCCGACTGACATTACCGACCCGCTCCGGCCGGATATGTTCATAGGTTTCCGGATGCCGCTGAATGGCGGAAACATGAACGCCGCCCTTATGGGCAAATGCGGAGTTTCCGACAAACGGCTGGTGCTTGTTCGGCACCAGGTTGGCCAATTCATAAACAAATCGGGACACATCACGCAGGGACGACAACTGCTCCTCTGTCAGACATTCCTTGCCCATTTTCAGCATCAGAGAGGGGATAATGGAACACAGATTGGCATTACCGCACCGCTCACCGAAACCATTGATCGTGCCCTGGACATGAACGATGCCGCAATCAACCGCCACCAGCGAATTGGCAACAGCACATTCACTGTCGTTATGGGAATGGATTCCCAGGGGAGTGGAAATGTGCTTGCGCACGTCGGCGATAATCGCGGGCAGTTCGAACGGCAGCGTCCCGCCGTTGGTGTCACAAAGAACGATACAATCGACACCGGCCTGCTCGGCTGCCTGCAGTGTTTTGATCGCATATTCGGGATTAGCCTTGTAGCCGTCGAAAAAATGTTCGGCATCGTAAAAGACTTCCTCGACATGCTGTTTTAAATACACCAGCGAATCGTTGATCAGCTCAAGATTCTGCTCAAGGCTGATACGCAGTGCTTCCCGCACGTGAAAATCCCAGGTCTTGCCGAAGATGGTAATAACATCCGGCTCCGCCTGGATAAGAGTGCGCAAATTGGTATCTTTATCGGGTGTCGTTTTGGCCCGACGGGTCGATCCGAACGCAGCGATTTTGGTCTGACGCAAGGACACCTTGCGGATTTTCCGAAAAAAGCTGATGTCTTTAGGATTGGATCCCGGCCACCCGCCCTCGATATAATGAATCCCCAAGTCATCGAGTCTTTCGGCAATACGGATTTTATCCTCGACCAAAAAGGAGATTTCTTCAGCCTGAGTGCCATCTCTCAGCGTGGTGTCGTACAATCGAATCGCAGTCATCATATTACCCCTTGGCTGCGGCCGAGCATCCGGTGGGACACCTATTATTCGGCCTTGCTGTCTTTTTTATCCAAGCCAAAAGCCTGGTGCAGAACGCGTACCGCCAATTCCGTGTATTTGGCGTCAATAACGCAGGATACCTTGATCTCACTGGTGGAGATCATCTGGATATTGATCCCTTCCTGGGACAAGATCTGAAACATCTTGCTGGCGATACCGGAGTGAGAACGCATGCCGACGCCGACGATCGAAACTTTGGCAATATTTTCATCGCTGCGCACACCCGCGGCACCGATGTCCCGTGAAACCTCTTCAACGACTTTGAGAGCCTTTTTAAAATCGCCGTGAGGTACGGTGAAGGTCAGATCGGTGAGACCGTCGTTGGATACGTTCTGAATGATCATGTCGACTGTGATATTAGCCGTAGACAAAGGCATGAACAGTTTCGAAGCAATGCCCGGTTTATCGGGAACACCCATCACGGAAATTTTGGCTTCATCCTTGTTGTATGTAATGCCTGAAACCAGAACGGTCTCCATATCCTCGTCCTCCTTGGTAACCAGGGTACCTGGATTATCGTTAAAACTGGAACGTACGTGTACCAATACGCCGAATTTTTTTGCAAATTCCACCGAGCGGATCTGCAGCACCTTGGCTCCGAGGGAAGCCATTTCCAGCATCTCGTCGTAGGAAATTTTGTCGATCTTGGACGCCTCGGTCACGATGCGCGGATCGGTAGTATATACCCCGTCGACATCGGTATAGATCTCGCAAACATCAGCCTTTAAAGCGGCCGCAACCGCAACGGCGGAGGTATCTGAACCGCCACGACCGAGGGTGGTCAGGTTACCGTCGCGATCGATCCCCTGAAAACCGGCCACGACGATAATGGTACCGTTTTTCAAATCCTCGCGGATGTTTTTATCGCCGATCTCCTCGATACGGGCCTTGCTGAAAACATTGTCGGTGATAATCGGAATCTGGTGTCCAAGGTAACTTTTTGCCTTGTACCCCATGGACTGCAGGCACATGGCTAGCAGGGAAATGGTGACCTGCTCGCCGGTTGACACCAGCACATCATATTCCCGCTCGCTGGGAAAATCACACATCTCATTGGCCAGAGAAACCAGCTTGTTGGTTTCGCCGGACATGGCTGACAAAACCACGATCACATCGTTGCCATCATCGTAGGTTTTTGCGACACGACGGGCAACATTGCGGATCCTGTCGGTGGTACCGACCGATGTTCCCCCGTATTTCTGTACAACCAGGGCCATAGTCCCCTTCCTCCTTTTCAGTATAGAAAACCAGGCATCTTCTTCAGCCTGGAGTATGAATACACAGGTTTATCCGAAAATCCCGGATAGTGCCCGGAAGCTTTCCGTATATCAACCTGCATCCTTTTTAAACGGTTTGTGAATAGCCTCATTATCCAGATCGCGCGCGGCTTCCTGGACAATCTCCGACAGGGTTGGATGGGCATGCACAATAGCCGCAAGCTGCCGAGCCGTCTGGCCCGCCCCAATGGCCGCTGCAATCTCTGCGATCAGGGTCGAAGCATCTTCTCCGACAACCATGCCCCCGAGCAACTGCCCGGTTTGCGCATCGGCCACTAATTTGACCAACCCTTCACCGGCCCCGTCACACAGAGCCTTGCCACTGGCTTGAAAGGAAAACCTGCCGACTCTGACGGCCTGTCCCCGGGAGCGGCATGCCGCTTCCGACTCTCCCACCTGGGCCAGTTCCGGCTGCGTAAAGACCACGCTCGGGACCTGCCGGTCAACCCCGCGCTGGGGACCCGGTGTGTTCAGGATATGAGCGACAGCGATTTCCGCGTGATGCATGGCAACATGAGCCAGCATCACGGAACCGGCCAGGTCGCCGATGGCATAAACGCCGGGCACGGTGGTCTGCATATTGGCATCGACCTGCACCGCGCCACCCCGCAGGGTCACGCCAGCCTCCGACAGCCCCAAACCTTCGGTATTGGGAACCCTCCCTACCGCTGCCAGCACTTTGTCAAACCGCTGGCTGCGGCCATCCGCGAAGGTAGCGAGAACACCGGAGTTATTTTCAACCTGTTGCAGCAGAGTACCGGTGAGAATCTCCACGCCCAGACGCTGCAAACCCTGCGTGACCAGACGCACCCCGTCGGCATCCTGATTCTCCAGCAACTGTGGACGTTGCTCTACCAACGTAACCTTGCTACCGAAACGCGCGAGAATCCCGGCCAATTCGCAGCCGATGTATCCCCCTCCCAGAACCAGCATGGAAGACGGAAGGTTCTGCATAACAAGAATTTCATCGCTGGTCAAAACATTTTTGTCGGCCGGCTCAAGGAATTTGGGCCTGACAGGCCTGGAGCCGGTTGCTAGAACAATGGCACGGGCGCGAATCAGTCCCGACATGCCGGGGCGATGCACCCGCAGTCGGCCGGCTCCGTCCAGCACGGCATCGCCATAAAACAGATCGATGCCGGCATGTTTCACCAGATTTGCGATGCCCTGTTCCAAACGCTTTACTACCGCGTCTTTTCGTGCCAGGGCGCGCGGCGGATCAAAATCCAGCCCTGTTATCTTAATCCCATGCTCTGCCGCCACACTCCATGCCGACAACTGCCTCGCCGTGGCATGCAATGCCTTGGTGGGAATGCAGCCGCGGTGAAGGCAGGTACCACCCAACCGCTCCCGTTCAACCAGACAGACCCGCGCGCCGAGGTGAGCAGCCCGTAATGCGGCCACGTAGCCCCCCGGACCGGCCCCGACCACTACCAGGTCGTATGCGTTCATGGATTTAATCTCGCTGATTCCAGACAGACTGTAAAGACTCCAAAAGAAGCTTCCCGGTCGAACCGACGGCACGGAAATGAAGGGTACGCAGATCAGGCCCCCGGTGACAAATCCGGATGGCAAGATAAGCTTGACACAAATCTTCGAATCGATCAGCCCATTCCACCACGGCCACACCCTCGCCGGGCAGATACTCTTCCATTCCAAGTTCTTCCAGTTCACCGGGATCGGAAAGCCGATAAAGATCGAAATGGTACAGAGGCAGCCGCCCTTCGTACAGATTCATCAAGGTATACGTAGGACTTACGATCGGTTCACTTTCGGGAATTCCCAATCCGCGTGCGATCCCCTGGGTCAGACAGGTCTTGCCTGCACCGAGATCGCCGACCAGAAGGAGTACCGTGGGGTCCTGTATAACCTGACCAAGACAACGCCCAAGCCTTTTGGTTTCTTCCGCCGAAGCGGTTTCAATGACCCATTCCTGCACAGATCAAAGCTCCATACTGCGAATAATATCGAGACGCGCCACGACGCCGGAAAGCTTGCCATTTTCTACTACCGGCACCATATGAATGCCTTTTTCCAACATCAAGGCGACAATCTGGGATACCGGTGTATCGGGTGAGCAGATCTCCACCTCGGTGGTGCAGATTTCACTTACCTGGCGTGCGGTCATTTTTTTCACCTGTTCCGCAAACTTGTCTTCACTCTCCAGGTAAACAACCCAGTCGAACAACGAAACGACTGTCGGAATGTGCAAGGGACGATCCTGAGCAACGAGATCGGTCTCGGTGACGATCCCCAGCAGCACTCCTTCGGTGTCGACCACAGGCATGGCGCTGACCCCGGTGGAAACAAATAAACGGGCCAGCTCCTCAACACTGGTTTCCATGGAAACCGTATGCACTTCGCTGGTCATAATATCACGGGCTTTCAGCATGATCATACCCCTTTCCAGGTTTAAAACAAAACCGCTCAGTTGCCTTCAAAAACAACTGTCGCCAAAGCATAGTCGCCATCATGGCTGCACGCCAGCAGCAGCCTTCCATGACCACCCTCATAAAACAAACGCGCTGCCTCACCTCTCAAAACCAAACCGGGTTTACCCGCTTCGTCCCGGACAACTTCCATATCCTGCCAGCGGATACCATGCCGCAATCCGGTTCCAAGAGCTTTAAGGAACGCCTCTTTGGCGGCAAAACGTACCGCCAAATGTGGCGCTGGATCTTTTTTACTCAGACAGTAGCTTCGCTCAGCCGGGGTGAACAACCGTTCCAGCACGGCTACCTTCCCCTTCTGTAAAAAGGCACGAAAGCGCTGGATACGCACCAGATCGTTGCCCAGGCCACTTATCTTTGGCATGTCAGGCTCCGACAACCAATTCCTTCATTTCTCTCACAGCCCGTTCCATGCCGACCAGCACGGCACGCGAGACTATACTGTGACCGATGTTGAATTCCCGGATCCCCCCCAATGCCACAACCGGCTGAACATTGTAATAGGTCAGGCCATGACCGGCATGTACAAACATCCCGAGCTTGTTGCCTGCCTTGACAGCGGCAGCTATTTTGGCAAGTTCTTTTTCCCGGGTCGCGGCACAGGTTGCATCACAATAGCTACCGGTATGTATTTCAATGGCATCGGCACCGATACGGTGGGAAGCCTTGACTTGTTCGAGATCCGGATCGATAAATAAGCTCACGCTTATACCACCCTGCTTGAGAAGATCGATATGTTTTTTGAGGGTCTCACGCAAAAGGGCAACATTCAAGCCCCCTTCGGTGGTCAACTCGTTGCGCTTTTCCGGCACCAGGGTCACGGCATCGGGGCAAACCTTGAGGGCGATGCCGACCATTTCATCCGTGGCAGCCATTTCCAGATTGAGACGTGTCTTGACGGTTTGACGCATCAACTCCACATCCCGATCCTGGATATGACGTCGATCTTCCCGCAGATGGATAGTGATACCGTCGGCCCCAGCCAGTTCTGCAAACGCTGCGGCCGTTATCGGATCAGGCTCATTGGTACCGCGCGCTTGACGGATGGTCGCCACATGGTCAACATTTACACCGAGCAATGCCACAATTAGTGCTCCTTTGTTCTGACGCCCAGATGTCTTTCGATGACATCGGCGATTCCCTGAGCCAATTCGGTAATCTGCTTTTCATCCTGCCCTTCAAGCATGATTCGCAACAGAGGCTCGGTTCCGGAATACCGAATAAGAACCCGGCCGGTTTCCGCCAACTTTTGCTCGGCATCCTTTACTGTACGGGCAATTTCCGGAACGATATTGATATCCTGCCGACTGGCCACACGGACATTGAGCAGCACTTGCGGCAAGGTGGTCATAACTCTGGCCAGTTCCGACAGCGGCTTACCGGTACGTTGCATGATAGCGAGTAATTGAAGTGCCGAAACCATGCCGTCACCGGTGGTATTGTGGTCCAGAAAGATCATGTGACCGGACTGTTCGCCACCGAGGTTATAGCCGCCACGGCGCATTTCCTCCACCACGTAACGATCCCCGACGGCCGTTTTTA
>DIKU01000130.1:39902-44530 GCA_002424645.1 Pelobacter sp. UBA5610
CCCAGATGCGCGCCATGCTCCTTGACCGCGCGGGCTATGACTTCCGGATACAGGGAGCCGCATCCGGCATTGATATTCGAGCCATTGGGCTTGACCCCCAAAGGTATGACTTCGGCCCCCAGCTCCTCGAGCACTGCCGGGGCCACCTTGTAAGCCGCACCGTTGGCACAATCAAGAACGATTTTCAAGCCATTGAGGTCGAGTTGCTGCGGGAAGGAGTTTTTCAAAAAGACTATGTAGCGGCCGCAGGCGTCGTCGATACGGAACGCCTTACCAACCTCATCGGCCACAGGTCGCAATGAATCGATCTCGTTGCCGAAAATCAATTTTTCGATTTCAAGCTCGGTTTCGTCCGGCAGTTTAAAACCGTCGGCGGAAAAAAACTTGATACCGTTATCCTGATAAGGATTGTGTGAGGCCGAAATCACCACGCCGGCATCGGCACGCATGGAAGAGGTGATAAAAGCGATACCCGGAGTCGGCAGAGGTCCGACCAACAAAACATCCACCCCCATGGAACAGATGCCGGCCACCAGGGCGTTTTCGATCATATACCCTGACAGACGCGTATCCTTGCCGATAACAATCCGGTGCCTTCGGGGACTATCTTTTTTGAATATATAGGCCGCAGCCCTGCCAAGCTGCATGGCGATTTCAGTGGTCATGGGATAGATATTGGCAACTCCGCGAACACCGTCCGTACCGAACAATCGTTTATTCATGCTAAAAGTCTGTCTCCTGCAAGATTTCGTCTAATGACCTTCGGGACGATGCCCGATGGTGACCTTGATTTCAACGTTTTCAGGTTTTTTCAACCAAGAGAATTTGCCGCGATAACTAAGGGGCACAACCCCGTTCAGATCGCTGCTGGCGCCAGCAACATTCAAAGGTGTGGTCGGAACCTGCTGCAAGGTGGATAATTCCCCTTCAGCCCCCTCGACAACAACCGATTCAGGAACGGTAAGCACCTTTTCGACCCGGAACCCTTCGGCCGGACGTCCCTTGAGAATCGCTTTAACAGGCACACGTTTAACCGCAACCCGCTCTATTTTGACATCGACATAGGATGGAGACAACCGCGTCACCTTGAGGGGCGCCGGTATATTGAGTCGTTCTTCAAGACGCTTAAAGGAAGTCAACCCGGGCGGAAGATCTTGCAGGTCGATAACAATGCGCAAATCATCGGTATGCAGATTCATCAGCAAAGTACGCGGCCCGCTGATACGCACCGCCACCTCGCTTGGTACATCATTGGCAACCATCATCGCCTTGGGGACATTTTTCATCTCCAGCGGCACGGCGTAGGAACGCTCCAGCTTACGCTCGCCCATGACAAAAAACCAAAGGATCAGAGCGAAAACCAGGGACAAAAGTTTCAGCGCCCAGTTTTCCGTCAATAATTTAAACATGGTCACTTATTCTTCCGGGGAGTACGCGGTTCCAAAAGATTTTTCAGCACCCGACTCAACGAGGTGGAATCAAGATCACGGGTGATACGGCCACCGACTATGATGGAAATTTTACCGGTCTCCTCAGAAACCACAATAGCCAAAGCATCGACCAGTTCGGTCAAGCCGATGGCCGCCCGGTGGCGGGTACCAAGAGCCTTGCTGATGTCAGGATTCTGGGATAGTGGCAAAAAGCAACCGGCCCGAGCCAACCTCCCCTGCTGCACCACCAGGGCGCCATCGTGCAACGGGGAATACGGCAGGAAAATGGAGGTGATCAGGTCGCTGGTAACTTTGGAGTCGATTTCGGTACCGACTTCCAGAAAGTCTTTAATTCCGGTCTCCCGTTCAACCACCAGCAAGGCACCGATCCGACGGTTGGCCATGTTTACGCAAGCCTTGACCAGTTCGGAAATAATCTCGTTCTCTTCCCGATACGACAGATCTGTAAAAAACGGATTGGCGCCTACATGAATCAGGGCCCGGCGAATGTCATTCTGAAACAGCACGACGATTACGAGGATGATGGACGATAGAAAATTATCCAGAATCCAATGAAGCGTGTAGAGTCCGGCCACCTGGGACGCCACATAAACCATCAGAATCACTGCCAGTCCGAACAGCATCTGAACGGCCCGGGTTCCCTTGATCAGGAGGATGATGCGATAAATAATAAAAGCGACAATGACAACATCGAGCGGATCAAGCAACCACCTGAAATTCTGAATAAAATCAAAAAATCCGCTCATTTTTATCGTTATCCGCTCGTTGTCCAGGAATTAAGGGCGCTGGCGATGCACCACCGCCCATGCCATGAGTGCCGCTTCTCGAGCCGGGCGCACATCGTGTACCCGAAAAATCTGTGCTCCGCACGCCACCCCAAGAGCCACGGTAGCAAGGGTGCCATTGAGACGCTCAGCCGGATCGGATTGACCAACGATCTGGCCGACGAAACCTTTTCGTGATGTGCCAAGCAGCACAGGCAGCCCTAAAGCGTGCAATTCTCGCAACCGGCACAGGATTTCAAGATTGCCAAAAAGATCCTTACCAAAACCTATCCCGGGATCGACGGCTAATTTACAGCGTGGGATCCCTGCCGATTCTGCCCGCTTCACGGCTGTGTGCAGATACCCCACAACCTCCGCCAGCAGGTCTTCATAGACGGTATCATCCTGCATACTTTCGGGCTTGCCGCGGGTATGCATGAGAAAGGCCCCTGCTCCGCAAGCGGCCACCGTATCGGCCATAGCCGGGTCGAAGGTGAAACCGCTTATATCATTTACAAACTCGGCACCGGCCATTACCGCCGCGCGCGCCACCGCGCTTTTGTTGGTATCGATGGATATAGGGCAGGGTAGTTCAGCCGCAAGCGCTTCGATCACCGGCACGACCCGATCGAGTTCTTCCTGTTCTCCCACCAGACTTGCCCCCGGCCGGGTACTTTCCCCACCGATATCGATAATATCGGCACCTTCTTCCAGCATGCGCCGTGCGCGGCCCATGGCATCCTCGACAGACCCGGCACGGCTTCCGGAAAAAAAAGAATCGGGCGTAACGTTGAGAATGCCCATAATTATAGGCCGCCGCATATCGAGACGGCAACTGCGCCCCTGCAAGGTCAACGGCAGACTCGCCAACTCAGGGTTTCCCCAGCATTTGTATGCCCAGTCAGCGAACGAACCCGACGGAACAGCAGAATCGGTTTGACTGCTCATGGATGAACCTTGGAGAAAATCTCTTGTTGCCGGATCATCAGACCTCAACGGTAGTGGCATCATCCGAACTTTGGTCCTTCATGGTACCGGCAGGTTGCTCACCGCCACCGATAATCATGCGACGAACCTCTTCACCATCGATGGTTTCAAGCTCCAACAAGGCCTCGGCGACACGTACCAGCCCATCGCGATGCGATTCAAGGATGTTCCGAGCCTTCTCATAACTCTCCTGAACGATGCGTCGTATCTCGGCATCGATCTCCACGGCGGTCGTTTCACTGTAATTACGGGCATGACCCAGGTCACGACCAAGGAAGACTTCGCCTTCCTTTTCACCAAAAGCCAACGGTCCGATCTTGTCGCTCATCCCCCATTCGCATACCATTTTGCGTGCGATATGGGTGGCCCGCTCAATGTCGTTGCTGGCGCCGCTGGTAATTTCACCAAACACCAACTCTTCGGCAACGCGCCCTGCAAGCAAACCACAGATAGCCGTTTCCAGTCCGCTGCGGGACTGGTTGTATTTTTCTTCTTGCGGCAGAAACATGGTCACGCCGAGAGCCCGTCCACGAGGAATAATCGACACCTTGTGCACCGGATCAGCTTCCGGCAAAAACAAGGGCACGACTGCATGGCCCGCCTCATGATAAGCGGTAACCCGCTTTTCTTTCTCGGTAATCACCAGCGAACGCCGTTCGGCCCCCATCAAAACCTTGTCTTTAGCCTCCTCCAGATCCTGCATGTCCACCTGATCCTTGTTTCTGCGAGCGGCAAGCAACGCGGCTTCATTGATCAGGTTGGCAAGATCGGCACCTGAAAAACCCGGGGTGCCCTTGGCCACAACTTCAAGTTTTACATCGTCACCAAGCGGAACCTTGCGTGCATGCACATCCAGAATCATGGCGCGCCCCTTGATATCGGGACGCGGCACCACCACCTGGCGGTCAAACCGGCCGGGGCGCAGCAGTGCCGGGTCAAGCACATCGGGGCGGTTGGTGGCGGCGATAAGGATGACGCCTTCATTGGACTCGAAACCGTCCATTTCCACCAGCAATTGATTCAGAGTCTGCTCACGCTCGTCGTGCCCGCCGCCAAGACCGGCACCACGATGACGACCGACAGCATCTATCTCATCGATAAAGATGATACAGGGAGCATTTTTCTTTCCCTGCAGAAAAAGATCGCGAACCCGGCTCGCGCCGACACCGACAAACATCTCGACGAAATCGGATCCGGAGATGGAAAAAAACGGCACCCCTGCCTCACCGGCAATGGCGCGTCCGAGCAACGTTTTGCCCGTACCCGGAGGGCCGATCAGCAGAACACCTTTGGGTATGCGGCCGCCAAGGCGGGAAAACTTTTTGGGATCTTTAAGAAAGGCGACGATCTCCTGCAATTCATCCTTGGCTTCATCGATACCGGCAACATCCTTGAAAGTCACCTGATTGCCGGATTCGGACAACAA
>DIKU01000130.1:44608-49483 GCA_002424645.1 Pelobacter sp. UBA5610
TAAAACAGCATAGTCATCCAGAAACTACGGTCTTCCTCGGGTTTCGCCTGAATCGTTACCCCCTTGCCACGCAGGGTCTCGACAAGCTTGGGATCGTTGGGCGCAAACGTTTTGAATGCAGCACCGTCCCGGTCCTTCCCTTCAATATTGGGACCTTCCAGCATAACCTCCTGGACAGATCCCTGGTCCACGGCATCCAAAAAGGCCGTATAAGATATGGCTTTCGGCTCATCCTTATGGCTGGTCATAAGATTAAACAACGTCAGCATGACCAACAAGATAACCAACCAAAGTGCCAGATTTTTGTAGATCGGATTCACTATTCCCCCTTACTATGCGCGGCCGAGACCCCGCCTTGCCAGAATAAGGCCAAAACCGCTGAAATGTTTTCGAAATTTAACATAATCCCTTTAGGTTCACAAGCCTTGATTGCCCCGTTGCATGCCGGAAACCGCCAGTTTCAACACCTGCCCCCCCGCCCCTTGCGGACGGCGCCCGTGACAGCGGCGCAACCCCGGAAGCCACAGGATTTCATCGGCCACCACCAAGGGTTGTGAGCGGCGCGATTCCCGTTCCAGCTTGATATCGATAAAAAAGTCCTTAAGTTTACGATGTCCCGGCGCCCCGCTTGGATAAAACCTGTCACCCGGCATAAAAGACCGCACAAGCAAAGGGAATGCCACCGAAGCGGCATCGAACTCAACACTCCAGGCATCCTCCCCCGCGCAAACATCCTCCAGGGAGACCATCAACCGGCCACCATCCGGGAGATCGTACACCCCCGGACCAGGCACCGCAACAGCAAAGCCCCCTGCGACAGGCGGCGGTTCTGTACGCAGCCACAGCTTCTGATATCGGCGGGCAACCCAGGCTCCCGGCAGATGCACCTCAGCCTCCGGTCGAGGACTTTCCAGAAGGCCTTCAATATCTCCAAAATGCTGGGCCCCGAGACCACGCAGGTCACCGCGCAACCGCTCCAGAGCGCCACGCAGCACCCGGACCCGAAGTGCGGGATGCAATCCCTGCAACGCTTCCAGGGGCAACCACAGACCTCCGCCCCCTTGGCGACATAAGGATTCCAATTGATGGGCAACCTGCAGGTCCCAGTATTCTTCCTCAAGGGCGATACGGTGACTGAGGCGCGCCAAATGCTCATCGATTCGGGGATTGAATTCGCGCAACCGGGGAAGCAAATCGTGCCGCAGACGATTACGGGTAAAGGCGGTGTCGGCGTTGCTCAGGTCTTCAACGTGGGGAAGCCGATGATCGGCCAGGTATGCGAGAATTTGCGTACGGGAAAACGGCAACAGCGGACGAATGAAAGGATCTGAGCGCAACCGCATGCCGGCAAGACCGGACAGACCGCTGCCGCGCAACAAACGATGCAAAAAGGTTTCAGCCTGATCATCACGGTGGTGCCCAAGAGCAATGAGATTGCAGCCAAACCGCCGAGCAGTTTCCCGCAAAAAGGTCCGCCGCTCATCCCTGGCAGCCTCTTCCAAACCCTGCTTGCGGGCCAACGCCAAACCCGGTATATCCCGGCGATCAACGCCCAGAGGCACCTTGCGCTGGAGGCAGAATTCCTGGACAAAATGGGCATCACCGGCACTTACCGATCGCATGCCATGGTCAAGATGCGCCGCGCACACCTCAATCTCCAGCGACTCGGCAGCCCGCAGCAACAGATCGAGCAACACGACCGAGTCCGCCCCTCCTGATAAAGCGACCAGAATCCGGTCACCCGGTTGAAGCCGGACCTGCTTGAGAAGGACACGATTAAATAGAGCCTGCATTGATCTTCAAGACCTCCGGCAGCTCAAAAAGGAAAAGACCCTCGCTGGCATCCAGGAGGGTCTTCTATGATGGTGGCGGTGCAGAGATTCGAACTCCGGACACTGCGGATATGAGCCGCATGCTCTAACCAACTGAGCTACACCGCCTTGTTTTAACGGCACCCCAAGGAGTTGCCCCCTCAAGTGGGGTCTTATATAAACCAAAGCCTCCAACCTTGTCAAGCACAAAGAAAACAAAAAAACACGATTTACGTTTCAGCGATCTGGTTATCACCTCCCCCCCTTTGAACAAGCCGTCCGAAATTCCTCCAAAGGGGTCCCGGCCCAAGGTATAACTTGACAAATTACACCGAAAATAATAATTAGCAGGCATAAGGTTCCACGCTCACTTAAACCCAGGTTGCTTTGCCGGGACAGAGTCCTGCGACAACATTCAAGCAACTAACGCCTCGGCCTGCACCCAGGTCGAAACGGAGATTTATCTATGGCTCAAATCCTTGACGAAGCCGGGTTTGGCACCCAGAACGAAGACACACTAAAAGACAAATATCTTACCTTTTCTCTGGCCGAAGAAGATTACGGCATCGAGATCAGGTACGTCATCGAAATTATCGGCATTCAAAAAATCACCAAAGTACCCAACCTGCCATCGTTTATTAAAGGCGTCATCAATCTGCGCGGCAAGGTCATTCCGGTTATGGATGTCCGCGCCCGTTTCGGTCTGCCCGCACGTGATTACGACGAAAGGACCTGCATTGTAGTGGTTGATATCGACGGATCCGCCATGGGCCTCGTGGTCGACCATGTCAACGAGGTGGCCGACATCAACGAAAGCCAGGTCGAGCCACCACCGGTTGCCAACCGTTCACAGTCCGGACGCTACGTAAGCGGCATCGGCAAGATGCAGGATTCGGTCAAAATCCTGCTCGATATTGAACGCCTCACCAGGCAGGACTAAAGCCTGACAGTTCGATACATTTTTTCATACAAAAACGGGGTTCTTTTCGCCAGAAATGAACCCCGTTTCCTTTTTAAACCATCCATTCTTGACTGACATCAAGGACTCATACCTGCACAACATGAAAGAATCGACCTGAACCAAGCCATTCACCTCTTTACGACACAGGAGATTTCGTCATGGAAAAACATCCCGCAAGCGGCACACTGACTCCCGCTATCGCCCACCCCATGGCTGAACTGGTCACTGTTCAACCCGGCGCTATCGTCAGTCGCACCTTGACCCAGACACCGGTCGGAACCCTGACTCTTTTCGCCTTTGCCGCCGAGCAAGCCCTGTCCGAACACAGTGCCCCCTTCGACGCCTTTGTTCAGGTCCTGGCGGGCCAGGCCGAAATCAGCATCGGCGGCCAAACCGTGATCGCAACGGCCGGCAGTCTGGTCGTCATGCCCGCCGACGTCCCCCATGCGGTACGCGCCGCCACCGACATGAAAATGCTGTTAACCATGTTTCGGCCGCAAAACCCCGCATAACAAAACCAACGCCGAGCGAACCGGCAACGACAAACCAAGTGCAACCTCCTTGGGGAATGTGATAAAAAAATATCCGCTACGGATATTAAACATTCCTCAAGGAGCCCTTCATGCTGGAACGGTTTTTCCACCTCAAAGAACATGGCACCTGCCTGCGCAATGAAATACTCGCCGGAATCACCACTTTTCTTGCGGCAGCTTACATTATCTTCGTTCACCCGGACATGCTGGCCGCGACCGGCATGGACAAAGGCGCCCTGACCACCGTCACCTGCCTGGTGGCTGGGCTGGCCAGCCTGCTCATGGCGCTGTGGGCCAATGTTCCTATCATGCTGGCGCCGGGCATGGGGCTCAACGCGTTTTTCACCTACACCTTGGTCATCAACCAGAAGCTGCCCTGGCAGACAGCCCTCGGCATCGTGTTTCTATCCGGCATCTTCTTTCTGATTCTGACCTGGCTCGGGTTCCGCGAACGGGTACTCAAAGCTATCCCTGTATCGTTGCAACAAGCCACCGCCGTCGGCATCGGCCTGTTCATCGCCTTTATCGGGTTGCAGAACCTGGGGCTGATCATCGACAATCCCGCCACCCTTGTCGGACTCGGCCCCATTAACCGCCCGGCCCTGCTCGGCCTCGTCGGCCTGCTGCTTGCCATCCTGCTGGAAATCCGCAAAGTACGCGGCGCGTTGCTGTTTTCCATCCTGGCGGTGACGGCTCTAGCCATCTTCAGCGGCGAAACCAACCTGCCGCAAACCCTGGTCTCCTTGCCGCCCTCCCCGGCCCCCATAGCCTTCCAGCTCGACATCATTGGCGCCTTGAACCTATCCTTCTGGGCCGCCATTTTCACCTTCATGTTCATGGACCTGTTCGACAGCCTCGGCACCTTGCTGGCGGTGTGCCAGGAAGCCGGCATGGTCAAAGAGGATGGCAAGATCCCGGGCCTGCCGCGCATGCTCACCGCCGACGCCCTGGCCACGGTAGGCGGAGCTCTGCTCGGCACCAGCACCACCACCGCCTTTCTGGAATCGGCCAGCGGCGTTTCCGACGGTGGCCGTACCGGATTGACCGGAGCCGTCACCGGGATACTGTTTATCCTGTCCGCCTTTTTCGCCCCCCTGGTAGGGACCGTCCCCCCTTGCGCCACCGCCCCCGCCCTGATCATGGTCGGCGTGTTCATGATGCGCGGCATGGGCAAAATCGATTTTTACGATTTCGAGGAAGGCGCACCGGCCTTTTTCACCATCGTCTTCATGCCGCTGTCCTATTCCATTTCCACCGGATTGGCCTTCGGTTTTCTGTCTTACGTCCTGATCAAGATAGCGCTAGGCAAATGGCGTCAATGCGACCCTTTTCTGGCAGGAGCCGCCATCCTGTCACTGATCAGCCTATGGCATTAACCAAAACCTTCCGACCCGTATCATAAAAAAAGTGGCAGGCAAAAAAACCTGTTGACACCACTCGAAGGCTTTTGCTATAAACGGCTCCACAACACACGGGGCTATAGCTCAGCTGGGAGAGCGCTTGAATGGCATTCAAGAGGTCAGCGGTTCGATCCCGCTTAGCTCCACCAAAAATCAACGGGTTACGGATT
>DIKU01000080.1 GCA_002424645.1 Pelobacter sp. UBA5610
CAACGGGGCGTACCTTGCTCTGAGCGAAAATGCTCAAAGTGCGGAACTAACATGGCAAGGAAATAGCCGCCTAACTCAAAAAAGGAGGATCAGGTCATGCCAAGAGGAGATGGAACAGGACCGAGAGGAATGGGAACAAGGACCGGACGCGCGGCTGGGTTCTGCGCAGGGTTTGACATGCCGGGTTATACCAATCCTGTCCAGGGGTGTGGTTTCGGTATGGGCGGCGGCAGAGGTCGCGGATCGCGCTCCATGTCCAATTCTGGCGGTCTCCCGGGATGGGCACGATTCGGAAGGCATGGTGCGCCTTATGGACCCCATAACTATGCCGATATCGAAATGCAAAAACAATTGCTGAAGAAGCAGGCTGAGGACCTTCAGGCCGAACTGGAATTGGTCAAGAAACGCCTTACTGAAGTCGAAAATAAAACCGCGACGGAATGAACACCCACCTAGCCAAGCAAACTCCGCTTCTACTGCGCTTTGAATCGTGACGGAGTGGCAGCGGAGTTTGTGTGGCCTTGTAAAGGTCATAAACCAGATTAGCGAATGGCGCCGACACTGTCGATTCAGTATGAAAATCTATGAAAAAAACGAGGATGAAATAATGAAAATCGCATTTACAACATCAGGAAGCGAACTGACCGCTCCTCTGGATCAGCGTTTCGGTCGAGCCTTTAAATTTCTTGTCTACGACCTGGAAAAAGACACCTTTGAAGTGATCGACAACAAGCAGAACCTGGACGCAGCTCAAGGCGCTGGTATTCAGTCTGCCGGGACTGTTGCCAGATCCGGTGCCGACGCCCTGGTGTCTGGACACTGCGGCCCGAAAGCGTTTCGTGTTTTGCTGGCGGCCGGGATCAAGGTTTTCTATTCCGATGTGCCGACCGTATCAGAAGCTCTCGATGCATACCGCCAGGGAAAACTTATCGAGTCCGGAACGGCCGACGTTGAAGGCCACTGGGAATGACAGCGGTTATGCAGGTAGTTTGGTGCCCTCATGTTTTGGATATGGCCGATAAGTTTTCTGCCGGATGCCAGGAAAACAGGGTAGGAGGGGGATTATGAATATCGCAGTGGCCTCTGGCAAAGGGGGAACAGGTAAAACAACCGTGTCGGTCAACCTGGCTCGCATGCTCGGATCCAAGGTGCAGCTTTTGGATTGCGATGTAGAAGAACCCAATGCCCACCTTTTTTTTCAGGCTGAACCGAAGGAAAAGATGGAGGTCACCATTCCTGTTCCGCAAGTGGACGAAGGGCTTTGCGACGGCTGCGGGGAGTGCGCCAAATTCTGCCGTTACCACGCTATTGTTTCTTTCGGGACAACGCCGCTGATCTTTCCAGAGATGTGTCACGGGTGCGGCGGGTGCACCATGGTTTGTCCCAAAAAGGCCATCCGCGAAATGGATAAGCGTATCGGTATGGTTGAGACTTCGCAAACGGGGCATATCACCCTGATCCAAGGCCGGCTTGACGTTGGGGTAGCCATGGCTCCGCCTTTGATCCGTGCGGTAAAAGGTTGCCTGCAAGAGGGTGGGACGGCGATTCTGGACGCACCTCCGGGAACATCCTGCCCTGTGATCGCGACTTTGCGCAACACCGATTTCGTTATCCTTGTCACGGAGCCTACACCCTTTGGGCTGAACGACCTCCAACTCGCGGTAGATATGGTTCGGGAAATCGGTATCCCTTTTGGGGTGGTGGTAAACCGGTTCGGTGTCGGTGACAATCGGGTGCATCAGTTTTGCAGCGAACAACAGATAAACGTACTACTTGAGATCCCGGATGACAGGCGTATTGCGGAAACCTATTCCAGGGGAGAGTTAATCGTTGATTCTTTGCCAGAATATCGGCAGCTTTTCAAGGGTTTACTCGACAGAACGATAAATAGGTAAATGTACAAGGGACTCTTTTCTCTGAAAAAATCCACTGTGACAGCGAGGAATTCTCCTGGCCGATAACGGGATGATTCGAAAAAGTGATGCGTGGGGCAAAAGCACGGACGAGGCCTTATATGTCATTTCGTGAAGCTGAAAAGCACTGCCATAGGAGTCGAAAAATGCGGGAGTTGGTAATCATCAGTGGCAAAGGTGGCACGGGAAAGACCAGTATAACAGCATCGTTTGCCATCCTCGCCAATAGACCCGTCGTCGCTGATTGTGATGTGGATGCTGCGGATTTGCACTTGATCCTATCACCAGCAATAAAATCCCGATACGCATTTCAGGCCGGTTACGAGGCTGGAATCCGCGAAAAGGAATGCATCGCCTGTGGTGCCTGCATGGCGCATTGCCGTTTTGACGCGGTTAGAGTGACTATCACTGACGCAGGGAAAAAAATCTGTTTCATTGATCCGATTGCATGCGAAGGCTGCGGTGTTTGTGTGCGCGTTTGTCCGGAGCATGTTATCGATTTCAGTGAGCGTCTTTGTGGTGAATGGATGGTGTCGGATACCCGCTGTGGCCCCTTGGTGCATGCCCGGCTGGGTGTTGCCGCTGAAAATTCCGGGAAACTGGTCTCAACGGTTCGACAGGAAGCCCGTCGTATTGCAAAAGACGACAACCATCCTTTAGTTATCGTAGATGGTCCCCCGGGAATTGGATGCCCCGTAATTGCTTCGATAACCGGCTCATCTACAGTTTTGGTGATTACGGAACCTACCGTGTCAGGAGAGCACGATTTGGAACGCGTACTTTCCTTGACCCGGCATTTTCAGATTCCTGCGACGGTCTGCGTGAATAAATGGGATATCAACCCTGAGATGACGGTTCGCATTGAGGATAAGGCGCGACAGGCAGGCGCGCGTATCGTTGGTCGCATCCGTTATGACCGCTCTATAACCAAGGCCCAGATGATAAAAAAGGCGGTTGTGGAAACGGATGCTCCATGTGTTGAGGATATTAAAAATGTCTGGATGCAACTTGGGTTCTGATGATTATCGAAATCTTTTGCGGCGAAGTGGTTTGAGCATCCCTGTCGCAGAGACCCCCACGATACGGAACAACGAAACAAATCGGGCAAATTGGGATAATGGAAAAATTAGCGGGAAAACAACATGCCCCTTAAACCACAGGAGATCATCACATGAAGATCGCAATTCCACTGGCGAATGGCAAACTTTCCATGCACTTCGGTCATTGTGCGCAATTTGCGCTCGTCGATGTTGACGAAACGGAAAATAAAATTCTCAAGAGGGTGGACATTGAAGCTCCTCCCCATGCGCCGGGCCTGTTGCCACCATGGTTGGGAGAACGCGGCGTGACGATGATCATTGCAGGGGGGATGGGGCAGCGCGCTCAAGACATGTTTATCAAACAGGGCATCACGGTGTTGGTCGGAGCCAACTCTGCAAGTCCGGAAAGTTTGGTGACGGGGCTTCTGGAAGGAACGCTTAAAACCGGGGAAAATGTATGCGATCACTGAGAATTCCTCAATAAACAACTTCCGCAATCTATTGAAAATCCTTTGGATGTACCGGATACAGTATGGTGGCAAGCGGCAAAAAATAA
>DIKU01000072.1:0-2056 GCA_002424645.1 Pelobacter sp. UBA5610
CAGCTAAAAGGACTATTATACCTAATAATTAACTTGATGTTTTTTATGTCTAACTTGGAGCGAAATTAGAGGATGGCTAAATGATGAAAAACCATTAGAATTGTAAGAAAGGATGACTTATTCAGTTAAATTTACTGCAAGGAGAGGGCACGATGAAAAAATCCTACCTGGATGTTGTTTCCCCCTTGATGAATAAAACAAGCCTCCAAAAGTTGCAGGCGCTTGAAAGTCCAATTTTGCATGCTTTTGTCGCCAAAGCTGCCGGTCTTTGCAGGCCGGAGCATATTCTGGTGTGCGACGACAGTGCAGAGGACCGTGAGTTGATCCGCAAGCTGGCCTTGCAATGGGAAGAAGAGACGGCACTTGCGCAGCCTGGTCACACCGTTCATTTCGATGCGTTTAAAGACTGTCGTTTGCATGATCAATCCCGTGACAAGGCGCATACGCGTTACCTTATGGCCAAGGGGCAAAGCCTCGGCCCCGGTATTGCCACCCTGGACAGGGAAGAGGGGTTGACCGAAATGAGCAGCCTGCTTGACGGCATCATGGCGGGTAAAACCATGTTGGTGCGATTTTTCTGCCTGGGACCGACGCAATCCGCTTTCAGCATACCCTGTGTGCAAATTACCGATTCGGCCTACGTGGCACATAGCGAAGACTTGTTGTTCAGGTCGGGATATGAAGAATTTAAGCGGCTGGGGGCATCGGACAGGTTTTTCCGCATGCTGCATGCTGCCGGACGTCTGGAGCACCATGTCTGCGCTGATCTGGTGCGAAGGCGGATTTATATCGACCTTGAAGAAGACCTGGTCTACAGCGTCAATACCCAGTATGCGGGCAACAGCGTCGGCCTCAAAAAGCTTGCATTGCGCCTCGCTATCCGCAAGGCAGAGCAGGAAGGGTGGCTGGCCGAACATATGTTCGTGATGGGTGTCCATGGTCCGCATGGACGAAAATCCTGGTTTACCGGGGCGTATCCCAGTGCCTGTGGTAAGACCTCGACGTCGATGCTGCCCGGTGAAAGCATTGTGGGAGATGATCTTGCCTATTTGCGCGTATGTGAAAACGAAGTCCGGGCCGTCAATGTCGAACATGGGATCTTCGGTATCATCGAAAACGTTAATCCTACGGATGACCCGGAACTGTTTCGCGTTCTGCATGAAGCGAAAGAAGCGATATTCTCCAATGTGCTGATTCATGATAACCAACCTTACTGGCTGGGGATGGGGCAACCGCTGCCGAAGACCGGAGTGAATTATGCCGGCAACTGGTGTGAGGGCAAGGCCGATAGTTGCGGTCAGATTATCGCACCGTCCTATCGTGGTAACGCCCGTTTTGCCGTACGACTCGACGAATTGCGCAATCTTGATCCCAGGGCGGATGATCCGGATGGCGTTCCGGTTTCCGGTATTATCTACGGTGGACGTGACAGTCAGATCTCGGTGCCGGTGCTGGAAAGTTTTGACTGGGCCCATGGAGTGATCACCATGGGTGCATCGCTGGAGAGTGAGACTACGGCTGCTGCCATGGGCGCAGAGGGTGTGCGCGCTTTCAATCCCATGGCTAATCTCGATTTTTTATCCATTCCTCTTGATCGTTATGTCGGCAATCATCTGGCTTTCGGTGGCAGGGTGCCCAACCCGCCACGTATTTTTGCGACGAACTACTGGTTGCGTGATGACACTGGCGTTTTTCTTAATGCCAAACATGATAAAGCCGTATGGATTAAATGGATGGAGCGCCGTATTTACGGCGATGTCGATGGGCTGACCGGCCCTACGGGTTTGATGCCACGCTATGCTGACTTGAAAGATTTGTTCCTTGAGGTGCTGGGTATTTCATATGTTGTTGAAGATTATCAGCGTCAGTTCTGCTTGAATATTCCCCAGGAGTTGGCGCGTATAGAGCGTGTCAGCGAATGCTTTAGACAGGCACCAGGCATGCCCGCGGTGGTATTTTATATGCTTGAGGGGCAAAGGCGGCGCCTGGTCAGGTGGCAACATCGGATTGGCGATGTTGTGACGCCTTTCGATCTGGAACACGCAACTATCGCTTA
>DIKU01000072.1:2239-4336 GCA_002424645.1 Pelobacter sp. UBA5610
TTGCCACAGAATCATCAGGTTAGGTCGGAACGCGTCGCGGGCTGCGGTGAGCATGCGTAAGGCTTCGGGATCGTCTTTTTGAGCCGCAATGACCAAAATTTCCCGATCGGAAAGGGCCATATCCAGGGCCATAAGTAAAAGGCTGCTACCGGTTGGCATTTTTGTCCATTGTTTGGACGATGCCAGCAAAATTTTCTCGACGTGGTCTTCGAGTGCCATGTCGCCGGTGAGGCTGCCCAGACGCAACAGCCCGATGGCTGCCATGGCATTACCTGAAACCATGGCGCCGTCATGCAAGGTACGCTTGCGTACCAGTACTTCTTCGGCATCGGTTCCCGTATCGTGATAGATACCGTCAGGACTGCCGAAAAGTTCTCGCATATCTTTCGCCAGCCGTAGGGCTTCTGTTAAGTAGCGACAATCGAAAGAGGCTTGATAAAGTTCTATAAGGCCGAGAATCAGAGCGGCATAGTCGTCCAGAAAGGCGGGGATACCGACCTGGCCCTTGCGCCATCGTCGCAGCAATCTCCCCTGATCATCGCGCATGGCGGCAAGGATGAAGTCCGCTGCCCGCATGGCGGCCGTTAGATATTCGGCATGTCCAAGCAAGCTGAAGCTACGCGCCATGGCGGCGATGGTCAGGCCGTTCCATGCGACCAGCACTTTGTCGTCCCGGTGAGGCCGACTGCGTGCCTTGCGTGCCTCCAAAAGTTTTCGCCGGCCATCTTCCAGTACCGGACCCAGTTCTTCCGTTGTCGTGCTGAACCATTGGGCCCATTCTTTCAGGTCCATCTCAAGTCTGGGGATATTGCTTCCTTCGAAATTGCCTTCTTCGGAAATCTCGTAGCAATTGCAGAAAATCGTTGCATGCTGGTGACCGAGGACTTCCTCCACTTGAGCGGGGGTCCACAGGTAGTAGGTCCCTTCGGCGCCTTCGGTGTCCGCATCCTCGCCGGAGCAGAATCCTCCTGCAGGCAAAGTCAGGTCACGCAATACGTAATTAAGGGTTTGGTCGGCAAGACCGGCGAAGAACATATCCTTGGATGCCTGATACGCATCGAGGGCTGCAAGCACCACCAAGGCTTGATCGTAAAGCATTTTTTCAAAATGCGGTACCCGCCAGAAGGCATCGACCGAGTAGCGGTGCATACCGAAACCGATATGGTCGTACATGCCGCCGAGGCGGATATGTTGAAGGGTTTTGATAGCCATGGCGCTGGCATTTTCAAGATTGAAACGGCGGGCGATATGGAAAAGCAGTGACAGGTTGTGCGGCATGGGAAACTTCGGTGCGTCGCCGAACCCGCCGCGCTTAGGATCAAAGGTTTCCATGAATCGCTCATAGGCCTCTTTGAGCGGTTGTTCAGAAAGGGATTCAGTCGTGGTGGATGGGCCGCTTTCAAGGCGTATCAGGGCGTCGCCCAGTTCCTTGCCTGTGGCAAGCAACTTATCGCGGTCGGATTGCCACATGGCACCGATCTTTGTCAGGATGGTGATGATGCCCGGCATTTCTCCCCGTGGCTGACGTGGCATGTAGGTGGCCGCGTAAAAAGGGGCTTTGTCAGGGGTTAAAAAGACGTTCAGGGGCCACCCTCCGCCACCGGTTATCATTTGGCACGCGGTCATGTAAAGGTTGTCGATGTCAGGGCGTTCCTCGCGATCGACCTTGATGGGGACAAAAAGCTTGTTTAAAATCTGTGCGACTTCCGGGTCCTCGAATGATTCATGTTCCATGATGTGGCACCAGTGGCAGGTCGAGTAGCCAATGGAAACCAGTACCGGTTTATTNNNGCTTCCTGTCCCCAGGGATGCCAGTCTACGGGATTGGTCGCGTGTTGCAGCAGGTAAGGGCTGCTTTCAAAAATGAGTCGATTGTATTGGTCGCCACCATCCGGGGGTAACAGGCTTGTGTCGATTTCTGAAAGGCGGCTTACCAGAGTTTCTCTATCCTTCGAGTTCGCCATGAAGACTCCTTGTATGAATAAAGAGAGGACAATTTTTTTCAGCTTATCAGTAAAGAAAGGAATCCGCAAATCGTTCGAATCATGGGGGATTTAACGCAATCAGGGGTTATATGAAGCCCGGAGCGCAGATACG
>DIKU01000072.1:4373-18725 GCA_002424645.1 Pelobacter sp. UBA5610
TTCTCGAAAAAGAAGGACGAGGTCAACCGGCGTGTGCCACGAGTGCATCGAGCTGTTCCACGGCGGGTTGGGCATTGCGGTAAAAATAACTGTCGCCCTGATAATTTTTCAGGGTGACATTATCGCCCAGGGCTTGCAGGTAATTTGGCAGCAAGGGGATCTTGCCGCCGCCACCGGGGGCGTCTATCACATAGGCAGGCACTGCCATGCCGGAGGTGTAGCCACGCAGGGCCCGTATGACCTCCAGGCCTTCTTCGACGGTGGTGCGGAAATGTTCCGTCCCCTGAACAAGGTCGGCCTGGTAAATATAATAAGGGCGCACCCGTATGCTAAGAAGTTTTTGCATCAGACGTTTCATGACCTCGGGGTCATCATTGATGCCGCGCATCAAAACAGTCTGGTTGCCCAGAGGAATACCGGCATCGGCCAGGCGCGCGCAAGCTTTGGCTGAAGTCGGAGTGATTTCGTCCGGATGGTTGAAGTGGGTGTTGATGTACAGCGGGTGAAACCGTCGCAGCAACCTTACCAGATTGCCGGTAATGCGTTGTGGCAACACCACCGGTACGCGTGAGCCGATGCGGATGATTTCCAGGGTCGGTATGGCACGCAGTTGGTGCAGAATCCACCCCAGTTGTTCGTCGGACAGCAACAGCGGATCGCCGCCTGACAAAATGACGTCACGGATCTCGGGATGGTTTTGGATATAGTCGATGCCAGCTTGGATGGTCTGACGATTTATGACCATGTTTTCGCCACCCACTTTGCGTTTGCGGGTACAAAAACGGCAATACATGGCGCACTCGCTAGATACCAGGAACAAAACCCGGTCCGGATAGCGATGCACCAGATTTGGAACGGGACTCTGCTGTTCCTCGTCAAGGGGATCGGGACAACAGACGCTGTCTTCGATCTCTTCGATGGAAGGAATTGCCTGCCGCCAGATGGGATCGCCGGCAGAGCGGATCAAGCCAAGGTAGTACGGATTAACGCGCATCGGATAGCGTTCGATCACTTCATCCAGAGGAGACGGATCGATACCGTAACGACGCATCAGCTCACCGGGGCGCGTCGTACTTGCCTGTAAAAGTTTTTGCCAGGTTTCCATGAATAGCCTCATTGAGGACAAAATAGTAAATTTGTTTACGTGGCATTTAAAAGGTTTGATTTTAACGCTTAAAACTCACAGCTTACAGCTGCCGTTGCCCCTGTTTTTCATAACCTTTTGACGAATGTGATGCGATCGTCGCCGCTCCGATAAAAATCAATAATGCGCGACTCTTCAAGATAGCCGGCTTGTCGATAAAAGCTTCGGGTTCGCTCATAGCTCCCTTGCGAAGACGTCTCAAGGCACACCAGGCGACCTTGCAGAGTTTTCCCGTGATTTTCAACATGTTCCATAAGACGCTGGCCGATACCTTGCCCCTGAGCCTTGGGACACACGGCTATCCAGTACAGGGTGAGGTTGCCGATGGTCATCGGGGTAGGTCCGTAAAGAACATATCCTGCGATATCACCGGCAATCTCAGCCACCACAACCAGGTAGTCTCGCTGAGCGGGGTTATCCAGGACGATATTGAGCAGTTCCAAAGCGCAGTCGACTTCTTCTTCGTTGAAGGCTCCTGTCTCGCGCAGTATGCGCTCCAGGTGCGGGAGATCGGATGGTCGTAAATCACGCATGAAGGTTCTCCTTGCGTAGCTTGGCCATATCAAGAATGCGTTCTATAAGGGCCGGATAGGTCAGTCCTGCGGCCCTTGCCGCCCGTGCCAGACCTGCATCCTGGGAGATGTCGGGGTTGGCGTTGACTTCAAGGATATAAGGAATTCCATCGCGCAATCGGATGTCTACCCGGGCGTAATCCCGGCATTCAAGAATTTTGCAGGCACGCAAAGCGACGTCCCTGATCAATATGTCCTCCTTGCTCCGCAGAGGGGCAGGGCATACCGGTCGGGTGCGTTCAAATTCGTCTGAAGTTTCCAGCCATTTCCCGTCATAACTGACGATGGGGCGCACCAGGCCTTGCTCGAAAACGATTTCAGAAATCGGCAGAACCTCGAAATGTCTGTCTCCCAGTACGGCAACATTCAGCTCCCGCCCCTCGATAAACTCCTCGACCAAAGCTTCCTGACGGTACATCTCATGGATAAAATGCACTCTTTCGCGCAGGGCTTTTTCCGAGGTGACCACGCTATCGGAGGTGATGCCGAGAGAGGCATCTTCCGCACGTGGTTTGACGATAAGGGGAAACAGCATGTCATGCGTGCGCAAGACGTGCTGGCCCGGTTTTGCCACGGTGTATTTGGGCGTGGGCAGATGATAGCGCACCAGCAGGTCCTTGGTTCTGGCTTTATCCTGGGTGAGTCCAAGGCATAGAGGCGTCGCCCCGGTGTAGGGTATCCGCATCAGCTCAAACAGCGAAGCCACGTTCATTTCCTGGCTGCTTTCACCCCAAAAGCCTTCACACAGGTTGAAAGCCACGGCAGGAGACAGGTGTTGCATCTCGCTTATAAAGGTGGTCAGGTTTGGCCCGAGAGGCACCAGACGCGCCGCGTAGCCGCGTTTTTCGAGGGCTTGGCGGACCTCAATCGCTTCTTTTTCCGCTCCCTGTTCGGAGATGAGATCGGCCTGCGATCCTTTAACCGACTGCGACGGAGCGCGGTTGAAACAGACAGCTACTTTCATGATGGGTCCCCGTGAGATTTAAACGTGCGGCTGCGGCATCAACAACGGACAGAATCAGCTCATCGTAAGATAAACCTGCTGCGCGAGCAGCTTTGGGAAAGCAACTGTTCTGTTCCGGGCGTGGCAATATACCCGGCAGGGGATTTAATTCAATGATATGGGGGACTCCTCTACCATCGAGGCGTACGTCGATGCGGCACCAGTCATGGCATCCCAAAACCGTAAAAGCGCGGCGACAAAGGTTTTCGATATCGGTCTGAAGAGAGGCATCAAGCACTGCCGGGCAGGTGAAAATCTGCAGCGGGTCTTCTTCCCGGTCCCATACCCATTTGGCTTCATAGGAATAAATAGGGTTTACGCCCTCCGGCAGCGCATCGAAATTGATTTCCACGATGGGCAGGATGCGTAAATCGCTACCGTTGCCGAGTACGGCTACAGTAAATTCACGACCGGGCAAAAATTCTTCGATAAGAGCGGGTTGCCGGTATTGATCCAGCACGTTCTTAACCTGACGCAGCAGGTCCTTGCGGTTATGAACCAGGGATGCGTCCGGCACACCTTTGCTGGAACCCTCCAATATCGGTTTGACCATCTGCGGATAACGTAATCGCGCTGGAATTTGGTCCAGGGACGTTACCGTGACAAATCGAGGCGTTGCGACATCATGATAGGCGAGAATTTCCTTGGTGCGTCTTTTGTCAAGGCAGATACCGAGGGTTACGGGGTCGCTTCCGGTGTAGGCAAGTCCCAACATATCGAGAATGGCGGGCACCTGCGCCTCGCGGCTCGCACCGAGTAACCCTTCGGACATATTGAAAACCAGGTCGGGTTTCAATTGTCGCAGGGTTTCAAAAGCGTCGAGGTCTGCTTCCACCAGAGAAACCTGGTGTTTGCTTGCCAGGGCTGATTTCACCGCCTCAATGGTGTGGATATCGTCCCATTCGGCGTAAAGATCATCGTTGGCGGAGGGAGGTTCGTCGGAAATAGATAATACGGGGGAATCCCCCTTCAGGTTGAAGGCGAGTGCGATGTGCATGTTTGAACCCCTTTTTAAAAGCCACGTACGAAAAATTCCCCAACAGGGGTTGCCGTTTTTCAGGTGCGGGGTGCCTGGCGGCGGGCGGCGATAAAAAGGGGTTGCTTTTTATGTCGGTCGTCCTGCTGTTCCCGGCCTGAAACGGCTGTAATTCTTTGCTATATACTCCTGTCTATTTTGCCTGTCAATCGTAAAAAAAAATGGCTGTAAATACCCGAAAAATAGTGTAAATTTGAAATGTCCGGGGGGTGTTTAAAACAATAGCTCCCCTGAAAATATTTACGTGAAAGGAGCATGGGTAAAATCCTCTTTGAGAGACTGCGCCTACGCTATTTACCTGCCTTTTTTCGAGCTCTTTTGCCCACGACGGAAGGAGCCCGGTGCCTTGACAAATCACCTGGCGGTAACTACATTGACGACCGAATTAACAGGAATTTTAAAAGGAGGGTTTACGACCAATGACGGAAAACGCCAAGGTGGAAAAGGGCAACATTTCCATCCATACCGAGAACATCTTCCCGATTATCAAAAAATGGCTTTACAGCGAAAAAGAGATCTTCCTGCGGGAACTGGTTTCCAACTCCGTGGATGCCATTCACAAACTTCAGCACATTAACCTGATCGAAGGCCTGCAACTGGCCGACGAGTACGCCATCGATATCACCGTGGACAAGGACGCCGGCACTGTTACCATCAAAGATAACGGTATCGGTATGACCGGTGATGAAGTGCGTAAATATATTAACCAGGTCGCTTTCTCTTCCGCAGAAGAATTCGTCGAAAAATTCAAGGATCTGGAAGATAAAAACCAGATTATCGGTCATTTCGGCCTGGGCTTTTACTCGGCCTTTATGGTTGCGGAAAAGGTTGAGATTTATACGCGTTCTTATCAGAGCGACGCCGGTGCCGTACATTGGGTGTGTGAAGGGTCGACAGATTATTATCTTGAAGACTGTGATAAGGAAAAACGCGGTACCGAAGTGGTTTTGCACCTCTCTGCCGACGAAAAGGAATTCCTTGATGCTGCCCGTATCCGGGAAGTGCTGAAGCGATTCTGCAATTTCCTGCCATTACCCATTCGTTTGGCCGGGGATGTGGTGAATGATCAAAATCCCCTCTGGGCTCAGTCTCCCACCGAACTAACCGACGAAGACTACCTGGGTTTCTATAAAAAACTCTATCCCATGGCAGAGAATCCTCTGTTTTGGATACATCTGAATATCGATTATCCTTTCAATCTGAAAGGGGTGTTGTATTTCCCCAGGCTAACGACCGAATTCGATGTGGCAAAGAGCTACATCAATCTATTCTGCAACCAGGTTTTTGTGTCCGACAACTGCCCCGAGCTCATACCCGAATTTCTCAACCCTCTGCAAGGGTGTCTGGACGCTCCCGACCTGCCTCTTAACGTTTCCCGCAGCTATCTGCAGAACGAACCTCAGGTTCGCAAGATCCGCGACGTTATCAGTAGCCGCGTGGCTGCCAAGATTGCAGAACTTGGCAAGGGGGATCGCGAAAAATTCATCCCCGTGTGGGACAATATCCATACGTTTGTCAAGTATGGCATGATGCGCGATGACAAGTTTTATGACAAACTTAAGGATCAGGTCATCTATCGCATCGCCGGCAAGGCTGACTACACCACGCTACCCGAATATCTCGAGAGAGCTGCCGCCAAACATGCCGACAAGGTGTTTTATACCAACAATGAAGCGGCTCAAAGCACGTATCTGAAACTTTTTGCCAATCAGGGACTGGAAGTGCTGGTGCTTGATAGCCTTATCGACAGCCATTTCCTCCAGTTTCAGGAGATGAAAAACGATAAGGTCAGTTTTCAAAGGGTCGACAGCGATCTGACCGAGAACCTCATTGAAGAGGATTCCAAAATCCAGTTGCCGGGAAAAGATGAACGCAAGGAGCGGGCGGAACTTATTCAAAAGGCATTTGAAGAATCTCTTAAGGTCGATGGGCTTTCGGTACGCGTTGAAAATCTTAAGGACGACAGCGTTCCAGGGATGGTGATTCTTTCTGAACATACACGCCGATTGCAGGAAATGACCAAAATGATGGGCAAGGGGAATGAAGATATGTTCGGTGGTCATACCCTGTGTCTTAACGCCAAGTCCCCCGTGGTGGAAACCATACTGAGTCTAAAGGACCAGGGGCGTGAAGAGGATGCTTCCATGCTCATGGAGCAAATCTATGATCTGTCGATGCTGCCTCACTGTGCCTTCGATAAGGATCGCATGGCGGCGTTTCTGGAGCGTAGTAATCGGATTCTGTGTAAATTCGGGTCCCTCGGTTGAGGAATGTGATCCGCTGCCCAGTGACAGATTCGTCGCGGGCAGCGGATCTTTAGCCTGTTTCTATTTCCCACCTGAGGTATACGTTGCATAAGGACTCCAAGCTCTGGTATTTTGTACAAATGGCGTTTTAAAAATATTCATGCAGGGAGGTAATTCGGTATGCTGTTTCGCAACAAGTGCTCGGCCTGTGACTTTTGGACCATTTTTGAGTTGAAAACAGAAGGCGAGAACGCTCTTAAAATCTGTACCCATTGCAATGATCAGATCGAAGTCGCCAACGACGGTCAACTGGAAACCTGCATTCGCGATGGTGAAAAAGACGTGAAAGCACTGGAAGGGCATTTCCCGGTTTTGTCCCAGTTGAAAAATCGTGGAGACCACGTGAAATTCTAAAGGTTGTTACACGTTGCGGACATTTTTTTAACTAAGGTAGGCTTCGGTTTTCAATGATGACCGTGTCGACTATTAAAAAGGGGAGAGGATAACCGGCCTATCGGTCTGGATCCTGGATGACATTTATGCAAAAGACCAAAAAAGTTGATCCCATTCTTCATCGGCAAAAATGCCCGGCATGCGAATACTACACGGTATATCGTGCGATTCCCGCTGGTGACAAAGCCCTCGATACATGTACTCACTGTGGGCATCAGGTAGCCATTGCCTGGCATCACGAAATCAAGGCGGTTTTTAAAAACTCGGAAAAGTTTTTAAAAAATCTGGAGGAGATGTGTCCGGAGCTTAAAGAACTTAGGAATCCTGGCGATCATATCAAGCTTGACTGACCACTTTGACTTCGGAACCGATATATTGGTGCATGTCTTTAATTGCAGGTGACTATGGAGACCAACGTGAAAACTACGCTTATTATCCCCGATGCTGCCGTGGCCGAAAAACATGGGCTGGAAACGGTAACCGAGCTGTTGTGCAACGAGGAATATTGCGCGACATCCTTCGGATATCCTGTTTTCCAATTGCCTAATGGCGATATTTTTGATGGGCCCACATTTCGCGAATTACGCGATGCTTGCGGGGCTACTCTGGAAACCAACTGCCTTGTAAAGGTTTGCCTTGGGCTTGGTATGCCCAAGACCGAACCGGGTCTTGTGGTCATCGGAGATTGATATTTTTTGGTATAAAATATACGAAGGGACGATTGCCAAAGGAGGTCCGCCAGATATTTTGTTAGCAACTGTTTGAGAAAGGAACCCCAGTCATGATGATTTCTGTGCAGTATAAAGACGGGACCTACGATCGGGTCAAAGACCTTTATCTCGATCAACTTATCGGTGCAAACAAAGTCGATGTTTTCTGGAGAACATCCGGACCCGTGGTTGTGGGGCGTGACCCAATTCGGGGGAAGCATAACGCCTCGCTATACCGAGGCGTTGAACGCAGGGTTAACCGTTCATATCAATCCTGATGCATGGTTCACTAAATGTGCTTTCCAGTTGTGATCAATCCCGATTTCTGAAGATGGTTTTTGCTTCAGAATCGGGATGGTTTATCCATTTATGGCCTGGAATACTCAAAGCCCTAACTTAATTACCCCTTCCACTTGATTATTTATCTTCTCGATCGGTTGCTGCGCCAACTTCCCTTCTGTGACTTTCCAGATCAAAATCGTAAGAATTGTACTCACATACCCATCGGTAGCGTAGTGCCAGCCAAGGTGTACCGACCCCAGTTGGATGATGATAGCAAAACCAATCATTATCCATCCAAGCTGTTTATTGATTTTTCTATATAACAAGGCCAGCAAAACGGCTACCGACACATGCATGCTGGGCATGGCTGATATCCCGCCTAAGGGCATGAAATGCCCACTCTGAAAAGCCTTCCAAAGAAGATCTTGAATATTGACGGCCTGAAGGCCGGGAATACTTCTCAGGTATTCGAATAAAGGCATGTATGGACTTATTGTAGATCCGGTTACTTCAGAAAAATAACACGGTCCGGCTGAAGAAAACGCCATAGCCAAAATATTACCAATAAGTATCCAGCAACTGGCCAGTGATATGAAGAATCCAAGCCGCAATTGTCTGTCGCAATGACAAGCCATATATAACAATGAATATGCAAAAATAGACCCCCACGCTACATAACAAAAATCAATGAAGCGCGTAACTATTGGATATCCTAAGATTGGATGGAGTATTTCCCATGGAGAAATATTAAAGTGAATCAGTTTGTCAAATTGATAGAGTAACGAATCAGAAGAAAAACTATGAATCAATGGTATTGCTTGCTTTAGACTACTATAGGAACAGATAAATAAGGGAATTATCGTAAAAATTATTATGAATCTTGATATAGTTTCTATGCAAAGAAATCGCTTTCTTAAAAGAGACCAAACAACAGGAATTCCGTCAAAACCTTGTTTTAGGTTTTTGAAAAGGTGAATTATAGTGAAGAGAGACCATATTAGAAAGAAAAAGGCAAATAAGTAACCGTAAAATAATAAATAATAAAACTTAAGCCCTCCTGTTATTTTTGTACCGACCATTAATCCAATAACAAATGTAGAAAAGTAATATATTAGACATATGTAAATTAAACACCTGTTGTCGTATATTGATTCTTTAAATTTATAAGAGAAAATTTTTAGAAAGTCCGAGGAGGATAATAATCTTGCGTAAAATTGTTTATGCAAAGAGGGTAGGTTGCCTTTAACAATTTCTGCTATATAATTTTTCATAGTACTCGTGGTTTCCCTAAAAAATTCGGTTATATGAAAGTTCTTAGATACGGTAAAATCAAATTAGTACATTTTCAAAAAAACTTTGGAGGAAGTTGTCTCACCTCAAACTATAGCGGTGAATGCTAATATTTCAAATGTTCGGAGGGGGTGGCCGTGGCAAATATTCAGAAAATGTTATCTGTTGTGGTACCAGCGTTCAACGAAGAAACTCGTTTACGCGTATCTCTACCGGCACTTTTTGATGTTGTTGCAAAAACTTTCTCTAAGTTCGAAATAATAGTTGTTGATGATGGTAGTTCTGATAAAACCGCAGAAATTGTTTTATCTTATGCTACCAAACAACCGTGTATTCGCCTTATCCGTTATGAAACAAATCGTGGGAAAGGCTATGCTGTTCGTACAGGTGTGTTGGCATCCAAAGGCGATCTGGTTTTGTTCAGTGATGCAGATCTTTCGACCCCTTTCACAGAGATTGAAAAGCTCTTACCCGCACTTGACGATGGGGTTGATGTCGCCATCGGATCGCGAGCAGTTAAGGACGCGGTACTTGTAAAAAGACAACCTGTCTACCGAATGTTGATGGGTAAAACTTTTAATAAATTTGTACAGTTTTTGGCTACACCGGGAATTTCAGATACCCAATGCGGGTTCAAGCTTTTTACAAAGCAAGCGGCTTTTAATCTTTTCAGTGATTGTCTGATCGATGGCTTTGGATTTGATGTGGAAGTGCTTTTTCTCGCCCGCAGAAGAGGATTTTTAATACAAGAGGTGGGGGTCGACTGGATTAATGACTCTGACAGTAGAGTGCATCCGATAACGGATTCAGCTCGGATGTTGAGGGATTTATTCGTTATTCGGCGAAACGCATGGCTTGGATCTTACGGAAACCTTTCGGACCATCGACCTGGAATCAATATAGCCTCCTCCGATTAGAATGATAGATATGGTTATCTACGCTTGCACTACGGATGTTGCCATTTGCTAGGGTGAAAAATGGATCTAAAAGAAGCGGATATTCTGGGATGTGCCATTAGAGATCATTGGTATTACATATCCAAGGGGAGGGCCATACGTAAAATTCTAGGCAATCTTAAAGTTCCTGAGGTTTTGGACGTCGGTGCCGGATCAGGGATATTTTCCCGTCAACTCCTGGACGAAGGATACTGCGAAACAGCGGTCTGTCTGGATACAAATTATCCGTCTGAAAAAATAGAGATCCATAACGGAAAAAAGATTTTTTTTGTGAAATCTATAGATAGAACCTCCCAAAAACTCGTTTTGATGATGGATGTTTTAGAGCATGTTTCCAACGATTTAGCTTTGCTTACAACGTACACACAAGATTTGGAACGTGATGATCTCGTGTTAATTACTGTTCCTGCATTTCAGTTTTTATGGTCTAGCCATGATGTATTTTTGGAGCATCATAGACGGTATACAATAAGAATGATTGAGGATGTTATTGTTAAGGCTGGGATGACTCCTGTAAAGAGTCGTTATTTTTTTGGGGTGTTGTTTCCAGTTGTTGCCGGAATCCGTCTTTTGAAAAAATTTCTACTGGGCTGTGGTGTATTAAAAGCAAAGAGTGAACTAAAAATATATCCTGCCTGGCTGAATAAAACATTAGTTGCAATCCATGACTTGGAACGCAATACCCTGTTTGGCATAAATAAGTTTTTTGGTCTTAGTTTGTTTGTTTTGTGCCGCAAGAATTAGGTAATTTGTTGCGGCGAACCAAAACTGAGGCAAGCTCATCCACATAGGTCTCTTCCCATTGCCCCGTTTTTTTTAGGTATCTCACCAAGGCTGTATCGGTCGGGAAGAGTATCCAGTCAATTTCATAACGCTTTAATAATTCTTCTGCTTCAGCATCCAGCGACACGATCTTTTGGTAATCACTGAAGATATCTTCCCCATACATGTCAGCACGACCATCGATAAAAACCTGTTGAGCTGGATTCAATGCGTATATCAGGTATCCACCCCAAGAATATTTATTAAACATTTTCCCTGTTTGGCGCGTTTGGTTCAGGTGTTTTGTGGCTTTCACTGGATGACTGGCTGCAGGCAAGGGGAGGAATGTATCAAAAACAGCGCGGCTGTTAGGAGGCCCATATCCTGCGAGGATAATGAGTCCCAACCCGAGGATAACTGTTAAGATGGGGCCACTGATGTTCGAGGTTTTTACCTGGTTTTTTTCAGTGGAAATCTTAGGTTTTTTTAGATTTGGCCATGGCAATGATTTAAGTGAGCGGGCTAAATAAGGGCATAGGAAGACTGAGGCCATGCCTATGTAACGCTGATGGGTTAATGAAGCATTGAAAAAAAATAGTACAAATAGTCTGTCTGTCCAATTGGTATGGGTTGATTTTAGTGACATAAGCAACAGTATAAGCAGGAAAAATATACGGAAAAGCCACTCCTGTTGAAGATTGGGGGGGAGCCATTCGGTAATGCTGCTGGCAAAAATGCCTTTGGTCACCTCGAAAGGGAAGAGGTAAAGTTTGAACCCAAAAGGATTGATTCCCGCGGCCAGAATTGACAATCCGAAGAAACCAGCCGGACGTTTTACTTTTTGAAAAAGGTATGAATAATTGAGCTGGTTTTTTGAAAACAATTCATCCAGAAATGCTCCCCCAATGGCGAGGCCCTGAAGGGCAAGACCAAGAACAAATCCGCCATGGAGATTGGCCCAAAGAGCGGTTAAAGGTGGTAGTAGCCATAACCAGCGACCCTGTTTGTGTATAGCATAGAGTGTGACAATGCCAAACAGCCATGAAAAAACATGAGGCCGCACGAGCAGGTGGGTCATGGAAAAGGCCAGAGCGACAGATGTGGCCAAGATTGCGATCCAATCGTCGGTCATGGACGAGACAATGCGAAATAAAAGCCAGAAGCTGAGGGCTGAAATCAGGAAAAAAAAGATAGCGGTTCCAGTGATCCCCGTATATTGATGAAGCCAGGCCATCACGATCTCTGATAACCACTCATGGGCGGTCCACGGCTTATCGAAGGCTGTATGGGAATAAATGTCCTTGGTCAGGATGGTGCCGGAATTCAGCATCCTTTCTCCGGCAGCTATGTGCCAGAATGTATCGCCATCGATAAGACTTTTGCCGTGGTCAAATATAAAAAGGAGAGTAAAGGAGATGAAACCATATAACCCTGCGATATCCGGCAAAAATGCGAATTTGCCAAATGATCTTGAGTTGTTGGTCATGTTGAAGATCCCTTTCCTCAGTCCCCTGATTGGGAGCGCAGGCTATTAAGCCGTTCAAGGTTCTGTTGAGCTCGCATATAGAAAACAGGGCTGAGTTCGAGGGCTTTTCGGAAGGCTTTTTCTGACTTGTCCCAGTTCCCCTGAGTCATGTACAGATAGCCTATATTGTTGTAAGCGGCAGGCTTGCCAAGAGTCGTTTCAAAAAGTTGCAGTGCGCGTAACTCCTCGTTGTTGAGAAGAAATGCTGTAGCCAGGTTATTTTTGATACGTATGTTGTTGGTGGAATCGATCCCCAAAGCTTTGGAAAAAAGCGGAATTGCTTCGCCGTAACGGCCCTGAAGCAGGTAGTTGAAGCCAAGATTGTTATATCCTGACGGTTTGTCAGGTTGCAGAGCCAGCACTTTTTGATGCAGCGGCTCCGCTTTGATAAGTCTTTCCCCGCCGATACTGTCATAGGTGATGGCCAGTTCACTTATGATGGTGGTATCTTCCGGAAGCAGAGAGTAAAGTCTTTCCAAAAGAGATTCGGCCGTTGTGAAATCTCCTTGATTACGAGAAATGCGGGCAAGCCCAAGCATGGCCGTTGTATTAGTCGGATCTTTTTCAAGAACCGTGTTGAAAATTTCCCGGGATCTGGAAGTGTTTCCTTGCGCGAAAAAAACTTGCCCCATTCCTGCCAGGGGTGCGATCGCATCAGGGCTTTTTTGAAGTGCAGCGGAGAAGTGTAATCTGGCCAACTCCAGATTGCCCTGGCCTAGAAATACAAAGCCTTTTTCGGTTAATTCTTCCGCAGGAAGATCGGCGATCCTCTCCCCGAGACTATCTTTATCCACGTTATCAAGAACCGTTAGTTTGGCAATTTTCTGGTGGTAGGTATTATTCGCCGGCGTACAGGCTGTGTTTAACAGAATCAACAACAGAGCCAGCACACCCGTGGTACTTTTAAAAAAAAGGGCAGGGTAAGATGCAATGATCACTTTTTTCAATGGCGTCTCTCCTTGGCAATCCAACAGCATGGGATTCTGCTAAAAGTCATTTTATGTTTAAGATCTTAAACATTACATATCACTGCAGCATAAGTAATCTTTTTCGTAAAGTAAATCTTTCTGCGTCGTTAGCCCATAGCCGGAAACAACACTCTTATAATTCTTATCACACCCGGTCCAACCAGAACAACGAAGATTGCGGGAAAGATAAAAAACACTAGAGGGAATATTAATTTAACGGTCGATTTTGCGGCTTTTTCTTCAGCGACCTGGCGACGCTTAATACGCATCGCATCGGAGTGTACACGCAATGCCTTGGCCAGGCTGGTACCGAAGCGGCTTGTCTGGATAAGGATGGTCATAAGATTGCTGACTTCGGATACCCCGGTTCGCAAGGTCATGTTTTTAAAACATTCATTACGTGGTTTACCCGCGCGTATTTCGAGATTCGTCAGATGAAATTCATCACTCAGGTCGCGGCTTAGTGGTCGGATTTCCTCTCCAACCCGGCGGAAAGTCATGTCCAGACCAAGTCCTGCCTCGACACAAACAACCATCAGATCAAGAGCATCGGGCAGAGCACGCAGAATGCGATTTTGCCTGGCCCGGGTAGCAAACCCTAAAATCGTATCGGGAAGACCGAACCCAATAATTACCAGCAGCAGGCATAACAATACAAACTGGAGGGAAAAAGTGAAGAAAAACCGTGAAATCAGGTAAGAAAGAGGTAACAATACCCCCAGGAAAACTTTGGCGGTAATAAAATTGTAGTACGCTGCATTGGATCGCCACCCGGCTTGAATAAGGCGTAACCGGATAGATTTGTTCATCGCTCCCGGTTTGTGCGCAACAATATCGTCAATCGGTTTTGCAAAACGGGTTACAAAACTATTTTCATTCACTTCAAGAAGTTTCGGTTTACGCTGAATGGTGGGCTTGCCGTTGGGAAGCAGTTTTTCCAGGCGCTGCTCTTCTCGTGATTTGCGGGTAAAGAGCAGATAGACCGCCAAAACAATGAAGGCAACAGTTAAAAATGTCAAAATGAGTACAGCCCAGTATCCGGCATTTTCAAGTAGCCTGTAATAAATATTCAAAACAGTATTCATACAGCGCCTCCTTACAGCTCGATGGTAACGATCTTTTTAATAATGAAGGCACCCAAAATCTGGAGCACAATGGCTCCTGCCAGCATGTATTGACCGATTGGATCTGACCATAAAAGGGACAAATAACTATGGTTTATGAAAAATATATACGCGAACAAGGCTATGGGCAGCCCTATAAGGACCATGGCAGATAGACGACCCTCGGCAGTGAGCGCCTTTACCTGACGTTTGAACTGGATACGTTCCCGGATAAGGCGGCTGATGTTATCGAGAATTTCTGCGACGTTACCACCCGTTTCACGTTGGATAATGACTGAAAT
>DIKU01000072.1:18916-20214 GCA_002424645.1 Pelobacter sp. UBA5610
AATTTGCTAATGTAAGTCTTTTCAGCCAGCTTGAGATAGCCAAAGGGCAGGCAAGTTACCAGTATGCTAAGAATAATTGCCAGTAAAAGGATAGGCGAAAACTTTATTCCCAATAACAGGGTGATAAGTCCTAAGGATAAACTCAGCAGGATAAAAACGCTGGCATTGACGGGCAAGTTGGATTTAACCAACATGCGATCAAGGGTGCTTACGCGGGGCATTTTCAATGCCAGTTTTTGCATGCCTCCCGCATCGCGCAAGACCTTGTCACGATAATTGAGCAACTTGTCGCGTCCGTGCTTACCGCCGGCAGAAATGTACAACAAGCGTTTTTTGATCGCCTTTTTTTCGACAAAACGGCTTTCTGTCCACGTCAGGAATAACAAAACGAAGAGTGAGGCGGCGAACAGGAAAACGGTGGTCATTATCAGTGTGTCAAGAAGATCCATGCTGCCTCCTTATTCAAAATATTTATGGGCAAAAAATAGATCTTCAGAGATTTCGATGCCGGCGATTTCCAGTTTATCCGCGAATTTCGGTCGGATGCCTGTAGCATGGAATCGCCCAACAACTTTGCCATTGGCATCTATTCCCTGGCGGTCAAAGACGAAAATATCCTGAAGAGTAATGATTTCACCTTCCATCCCCACGACTTCGGCTATGGATGTTACCTTGCGGGTTCCGTCGGCCAGGCGCGATACCTGAACGATCATATCGATGGCCGATGAGATCATGAAACGCATGGCATGTTCCGGCAGGTTGACGCCGGTCATAAGGATCATCGATTCCAGTCGAGTGAGGGAATCCCGGGGGGAGTTGGAGTGAATAGTGGTCAGCGAGCCCTCATGGCCGGTGTTCATGGCCTGCAGCATGTCGAAGGCCTCTGACCCGCGGACCTCACCGACGATAATGCGGTCAGGTCGCATGCGCAGACTGTTGCGCACCAGATCGCGCTGGGTCACCATGCCCGATCCTTCAATGCTGGCCGGGCGCGTTTCGAGCCGCACGACATGTTCTTGCTGCATCTGCAGTTCGGCCGAGTCTTCGATTGTGATGATACGCTCGTTGCCGGGGATATAACCCGACATGATATTCAGAAGGGTCGTTTTTCCCGCGCCCGTACCACCGGAAATCATAATGTTAAGCTTCGCCTTGACGCTGCCTGCAAGCAGGGTGGCGATATCGGGTGTGAGTGTTTTGAAGTTGACCAAGTCGTCCATTTTAAGTGGATTGACTGAGAAACGTCGGATAGAAAGGATCGGCCCGTCGAGTGCCAGAGGAGGGATGATGGCATTGAC
>DIKU01000072.1:20329-21797 GCA_002424645.1 Pelobacter sp. UBA5610
AAGCCCCGACGTTCCACATATATGTCCTTATATGTATTGCAAAGGATATCTGAAACGGTGGGATCTTTAAAAAATGGTTCGATTGGGCCAAGGCCGGTGAGTTCGTCAAGTATTTCGAGGATCAGAGCATTATGTTCCTCCTCGTTTAAAAGCAGTTGTTCTTCTCTAAGGAAATAGTCGACGATCCTGCCGATCTCTGTTTTGACTTCGGCCTGATCCAGATCGTCCAGAGCAGCAAGGTTGGCCTCTTCGACGAACCGATTATGGATCTTGTGTTTGATTTCGTAAAAGAACGAATCACGTTCGCCATTTGGTTGGTGAGTGTCGGGGTGAGCCGGCGAAACGGGTTTGCCTGAAGAAAACAGATCTTTTATGGCCACATCGTCCTCCTATGTCATGTTATTCAGGTTGATCGTGCCAGAACTGAAGATGTTTTTTCCTCATACCTTTCATTTCATCTTATCGCATGTATTTTCGAACCTGTTTTGAAAGAGATATGAGGCGCATTGTTTCAGCCTGGCAATTTACCAGGTTAAATCGCTTTTCCGAACGTGCCCCTTATCCCTCTGAATCCTTGAGAGCTATCGGGTGATTTTATTTTTTCTGCAAATTGGGCGATGTTTTTTGCCAGAGGCAGGCCTGAATTCCCGATAAAGAGGGGTTCCCCTTTATTGATTGATGAAACGACACCTTTGAAATCGTTTGGAACCAGCCAATAAGCCTTTTTGTCGAGATTTTTTTCAACATCGCTAAGACTAATAGCGCCACCTTTGATAACGCGATTAACAACCACTTCTATATGTTTTGGATCAATACCGATTTTCTGAATGAGTTTAATTAACCGTGAACAGTTGCGAATTGCAGGTACGGACATGTCTGTAACGAGAAATATTGTCTCCGAGGCTTTGAAAATTTCGATATTGCATTCATTGATCGACATGGATGTGCAATCGACAATGACTTGATCGTATATTTTCTGAGCAAGGTTCAATACGTGGGAGACATGCGTTCCCTTGATGGTTTCGTAATCTTCAGGGTTGTTGGGGGCCGCCATAAATTCAAGACCGGAAGAATGCTTTGTCATCGCTGCCAGTAGAAAAGAGCTGTCGAGTCGGTGATAATTACGAACCACGTCGACCATGGTTGTCTGGGGGTAAAGGTCTAACAGTACCGTAGCATCCCCGGATTGAAAGCTCATGTCAAACAGCGCAACACGTGACTGTTTATGTTTGGCCAGGGCGCAAGCGGTGTTGACTGCGAGTACGGTTGAGCCCAGGCCGCCTTTGGCACTGATAAAACTGTATATAGTGCCCCTGGAAATCTGCCCCGAAGTGGCAAGGTTGGTACGTACATCCTCAACAGCGTTTTTGAATATTTTATCGTTGATCGGGGTTACCAGGTATTCGGATATCCCGGCTTTCATGACTTCGACGATATGTTGCGGAAATTGATTGCTCGATACTACGAA
>DIKU01000037.1 GCA_002424645.1 Pelobacter sp. UBA5610
GTGCCCATGCTCATGGAAAGATTCGAGCAGGGGGTACTCCGCGATTTTACGCCGTGCCTGTTTGCAGACAGAAAGGAAATCATCCACGCGGTGGCGGTGGTGCATACCGAACTGGTTCTTATTCATCCGTTCCGGGAAGGAAACGGCCGACTCGCCAGAATGCTGGCGGTGCTCATGGGGTTGCAGGCGGGATTACCGCCTTTTGACTTCGGCGGCATAAAGGGAAGGGCGAAGCAGGAATACTTCGCCGCAGTACAGGCAGGCATGGATTACAACTACGCGCCCATGGAGAGCATTTTCAAGACGGTTCTGGCGCGGACGCTTCGGCAGGAGTAGGCAATGTTCGTTTCTGGGTCAACTCCAGGGCTCGGGCGGCAGACTTGCCCGCACCCTCCACGGCGCTGGAGGTCAAGACCGTCCGGCGCAGGAGCTTATCACGGCTGTCGCGGTCTTTCAGGTAACTGTTTGTCGCCAGCAAAGAATTCTTTTTCATGAACGGAATATAGCACAAACCCCTGAAATACGAAAGAGCGGGACAATGGGAGAGGAAGAACTCTTGCTATATATTGCGATGATTTATGCGCCCGGGCGTATAAAACGGCATGGTTTGCGAAGACGAGTTAATCGCGCGAAAACAACCATAAAATATGGTGAGCAGTATACGGTATACGCCGTTTATGCGCCGAGGCGCATAAACGGCGGTGGCCTCCTCTGGCGGGAAAAAGGCCAAAAAAGCTGAACCAGGAAGGGAAACGCCGAGGAAGCGGCGGCCAGTGATATCGATCTGAGTATTGCCGGAGGATATAAATGAGTGGGAAAAATCAAAAAATAACGGTTCAGGGCAGCCAGATCACCATTCTGACAAAAAACCAGCAGGACTATATCTCGCTGACCGACATGGTGCGTGATATAGAAAACGGGCTGGTGCTGATTGAAAAGTGGCTGCGAAACAAAAATACCATTGAATTTTTGGGCATTTGGGAAGGAATCTATAACCCTGATTTCAATTCCCCCGAATTCGAGGGAATTAAAAATCAGGCGGGCCTGAACCGCTTTGCCCTGTCAGTAAAACAGTGGGTGGAAAAGACTGGTTCGATTGGGATCATCGCCAAGGCCGGTCGCTATGGTGGAACCTACGCCCATAAAGATATTGCCTTCGAATTTGCCTCCTGGATATCACCCCAGTTCAAGCTTTACCTGATCAAGGAGTTTCAGCGCCTCAAGGAGGATGAACTCCAGCAACTCGGATGGGATATCCGCCGCAACCTGACTAAAATCAATTATCGAATCCACACCGACGCCATCAAGGCAAACCTGATCCCGGTTGAGCTCACGCCGAAACAGATCAACTTGATCTACGCCAGCGAGGCGGACCTGTTGAATATGGCCCTGTTCGGAAAAACCGCGAAGCAGTGGCGGGACGAAAACCCGGACCACAAAGGCAATATTCGGGACGAAGCCAATGTCTCCCAGCTTGTCTGCCTGGCCAATCTAGAAACTTTGAACGCCCACTTCATTCACCAGGGGCTGCCCCAGGCAGAGCGGCTCAAAATTCTGAACCAGACCGCCATTCACCAGATGAAACTCCTGCTTGCGGACAGAAACGTCAAGCAATTGGCGGGGAAATAACATGGTACGCCACTTTCCCTCTTTCTGTTTCGCCCTGGCCCGCCGGGTCGGCAAGGTCCGGCTTGAAAACGGCAACACCCCGGCCCGTCCTTCCCTGAGCGAAGCGGCCCAAGCGAACATGGTGCTGCCGGCCCTGCGCATCGACTGCTTTCTGGCCCAGACCCGGCCCCAGCTCAAGCCGACGACCGCTTCCCCGGCCAACGGTGATGACGCCCCCCTCCTGTTCGAGCTGTATACCCCCAGGCACGGCATCCACGCCACCGCCCGTCTGGAGGGCGGTGAATTTGTCGTCCAGGCCGGCTCCCAATCTCGCGGAACCTGGGCCGGCAAGGGAACTGTGGCGCCCCAGCGCAGCCGCCGCCGTAGTCAACGGCCGCCCAGCCAACGGCACCATCGAATGGAAACTCCAAACCACCGGCCAAACCTACAAGGAATGGGAAGCCGAAAAGCTGAACCAGGAAACCATCGCATGAATACCAAGCAACTCCCAATAAATCAGCATGATCTGCTGCGCTGGCGTACCGCCGAAGAAGAAAAGTTCACGAAGCGCATGTGGAAGCAGGAGGGTTAAGTCATGGCCGTTCAATATCATTATGGGGTCTTCCCCCCGGAGGAGCTGGACTGGAAGCGCCTGATTCCGGCTATCGGACCGGCCAGCATGGCGGTGGCGCGCTATGACGGCACGCTATCGGCTGTACAAAATGCCAATCTGCTATTAAGCCCCCTGGTCACTCAAGAAGCCGTTTTATCCTCGCGTATCGAGGGGACGCAAACGACCATGGGAGAAGTGCTTGAATACGAAGCCGAAGGCGCTGGCAAGATTATGGAGCCGGAAAAGCGGGCCGATATTCTGGAAGTTCTAAACTATCGTCGGGCCATGTGGACGGCTGTGGAGATGATGAAAGAGCTGCCATTGTGTCAGCGTATTGTTCGCGAGGCTCACCGGGTACTCATGGAGGGAGTTCGTGGTGACCACAAGGCCCCCGGTGAGTATCGTAAAACCCAGAACTGGATCGGCTCACATGGCTGCACCATCGAAGAGGCGCGTTTTGTGCCGATTTCTCCCGAACAGCTCGCCGAGGGGATGTCTGCTTGGGAAAAACATATCCACGCCGACGCCCAGGATCATCTTGTGCGCCTGGCTATTCTGCATGTCGAATTTGAAGCACTGCATCCTTTCCATGACGGGAATGGTCGTCTTGGGCGCATGCTGGTGCCGCTGTATATGGCGGAGAAGAAACTGCTTAGCGGGCCGATGTTCTACATCAGCGCCTATTTCGAAGCCCATCGTGACGAATATTACGATCGGCTTCTGGACGTTTCCCGCGCAGGAAAGTGGACTGACTGGTGCCTCTTTTTTCTGGAGGCGGTGCGCCACCAGGCTGAGCAAAATCAGCGTAAGGCTAAGGCTATCCTCTCTCTTTACGAAGACATGAAACCTCGCGTGACAGAGATTACCCGGTCTCAGTACACCATCAGCGCACTTGATCGAATCTTTTCTCAGCCCATTTTCAATGGCAGCGATTTTATCGAGAGGTCGGGTATTCCCGGTGCGACAGCACGTCGAATTCTCAGGGAGCTGCGAAGTCACGGCGTGCTGGATGTTGTCCTTGAGGCAAGTGGAAGGCGTTCGGCGGTTCTGGCTTTTTCCAAACTTCTGAACATTACCGAAAGCTGATGACCTTAGTGAATCATCCATGAACAACTAGCAGTATAGTCGATCACAAAAAGCGAAATATGATCATCAAATCATGTTGTCGCGCATAGCTGACCGACAAAATATACGATGAAAGCCCCCAGCGCAGCCGCCGCCGTAGTCAACGGCCGCCCGGCCAGCGGCACCATCGAATGGAAACTCCAGGCCACCGGCCAAAGTCTTTGCTAAACAGGACAACGGATAAGCCAATTAGCAATCCATTTTAGCAATGAAACGGGGACTTCACCTTTGCCATGGCTCGCCAGGTGCCCATGCTCATGGAAAGATTCG
>DIKU01000060.1:0-1064 GCA_002424645.1 Pelobacter sp. UBA5610
CGGTCAACGATCTTTGCTTCCCCGGTTTTGCCGAGTTCGATCAAAACCTCAAGCAATTTTTCGTGGGATTTAAGACGGATGTGCGGTTCGATCTCGGCATCCTGTTCTTCCAAAGCGACAATTCGCCTGAAATACCCCTCGGCCACTTCCCACTCCCTGCGGGCTTCAGCGATCAAACCAAGCTCCCACAAATCGCCAATCAGGAAAGTACTGTCCTTGCCATAGAGGTTTTCGTATATGTGCAACCGGCTTAAATGGTTTTGGGCCGCCTGCACCATATCACCGGCCTGATGCCGAACTTCCGCGAGAATACCCAATGCATCGCCATACTCTTCACTATCCGGGCCGAACAGGCTTTGCAATACCCCTAGAGCCTCATCGCAACGGGCCGCAGCCTGATCAAAATTACCGGATGACTTGAGTCCTTGTGCATCGCGCAATAACGCAGTGGCATATTCCTCACTCTGCGCACCGAACTTTGATCGTGCAAAATCCAGCGCCTTTGTACCATAGAGTCGCGATTTTCGGTGATCACCTTGCACGGCAAGAAGTTCAGATAAATCACTTAATGCCCCCAGATACGATTCGCGCCCTTCTTCTCCGAGGCCGTGATAAAGCTCTACTATCGCCTCGTGCAGAGGTATGGCTTCGGAAGCCCGGCCAAGACGATCCAAATTGACAATCATCCACTCCAGCGTATTTGAGCGGCTCCACGCGTTATCAGCAAGCTTTTCCTGGACTGTGAGTGCTTGAGTAAAAATCGCTTGGGCCTTTGCGTAATCTCCACGATTAAAATAGACACTTCCCAGGTTTTTCAGGGAACGGACAACTTTGAGATTCTTGTCGGCATAAAGTTTTTCGCCGGTTGACACTGCCTGCATGGCATATTTTTCGGCATCATCCCACTGCCCTGATGAACTCAGGCATTCGACAAGGTCATTAAGACTGATGTAGGTTTTACCGGAATACCGCCCGAACTCCTCGATGGATAACTGCAAAGCCTCTTGAATAGACGCAAGCGCTTTCTTATCCGCCTGTTGACGCCGCTGGTCATGAAAAGCCTT
>DIKU01000060.1:1130-7482 GCA_002424645.1 Pelobacter sp. UBA5610
CCATCAACCTCAGCATCTTGCGAACAGACAGCGGACGTCTTATTTTTTCGCCTTCGCAGACACCTGCAATTCTCTCATCGGTATCCAGATGGGCAACATTGTGCCTTTTGCAAAAATTTGCGTCCAGGCCATTCATTGTCCTGATTTTTTCAAGGGCAGACACCAGATAACCCCAGAGTGTTTCATTGCTGGTTTTCACAAACCTGTCCGCATACAACTCGGCCTGCAAACGGGTCGGTTTGATTTTATTCTGGGCAAAGAGCAGTCCCAGCCCAATAAGCGCAATACCGATCGTCGTAATCGGGACTATCTGGGTGTGAATACAGATAAAAAACAACCCTACACATCCATCCATGACATACATATATCGACGGATTTTCGGCAGGAAGGCCGCATCCTGCAGGTGTCCCAATTCATGGGTCAGTACTGCCTGCAGTTCGCCATCATCCAGGCATCGGATCAGATCCGCCCCGACCACAATGGTTTTTTGAGAGAAAAGCGCCACGGCGTTAAGCAAGCCCGGCTTTGCGATCACAATGGTACAGTCACCCCGTGCCCGGATCGGTGTGCTGGCAGAATCAAATTTCCTGCGGCAATCTTCAGACAACAGACTTTCGTCCATTGGCAGACCGAAGAGCGACAAAAGTTTGGGCCACACCAGTAACAGTGCTGCCAGGTAAACAAGCAGCATCAGAATCGGCATTCCCCCGTAGATGACGCCACGGGCGTGGTCAAAAACCGGCACATTGAACAAAATGAGCGGAAGCAGGAAATGAACGGAGGAAAAAGAACTCAACCATAAATTGGCCCGCAAATAAGAAAAAAACGGCGGCGCCTTCGATTCACTTTGCAAGAACAGCCATGCTCCGGAAAGTACCAGGGCCATGGCGGAACCGATCGCCAATATTCCGACCACCAGGTTCATCGGGGCAAAGGGGATCGCCTGGAAGTTATCATTGAGATTGAAAATACCGAAGAAAACCCCACCCCATGCCAGAATGGAAAACAGCCGCAACAGGCCATATTTTCGGGTTGGCAGCCAGGTCTTGACCGTCCACCACAGAGGTAAATACAGAATGGAGATACCCAAAAGGAACAAACCGGGGAATGCGCATTTTGTCCAACCACCGGGAACATACCAGGCAAACCGGGGTAAAAACTCCACCCCGTAAGTCAATAGAACCGACCAAGTCATGAGATATCCTTTGCAGGCAACAGGAGTGACCGCACGAAAAGCGGTTGCGTGCGTCGATTTTCCAATAATCGGATAATTATTAAAGCACTCCAGTTATACGCTAAAAACGCTCTCACTATTGGTTTTTTTTAGTGAACATATGAAATTAATTTGCGGACCGCCTCCCCACCAACCGGCCGTGCTCCCGGCTAGTTGGCTTATTTTGCTAAGGCCAGAGCCACAGCAAAACCCCGCCTCCAAGCAGGGACCCGCCGAAAGGCAGCGCGATGCGCCTTAGCAAACGCCGGTTCCCTATACAAGCAACCACTCCTCCTTTGAAGAGGATATTGGACAAAGCTCCGACCATCATCATGCGCCAGCCGGTCTCGACACTCAGGCGATCGGCAGTGATCAATTGGGCGGTGGACAGGGTAATGGCGTCCATGTCGGTCAATCCCGAAAGGGCCGCCACCAGATACAGACCACCAGCACCGAAGTACTGTTTGGCGGCCGCTACTGCCAGCAATACCAGTGCATACAACCCGCCAAAGATCACGGCAGCAGCCAGGTTGGAAGGATCTTTCGGTTCGGGACCGGCATCCTGTTTATGCCTCGTGAGCTTGAAAGCCATGGCAGCGATAAGAGACATCCATAGCCCCATGACCCCGAACTGCGGGCATACCTGCCAAAAGATAGCGGGCGCAACCACGACCACCTCAAAAGCAACCCGCACAAACACAATCGTTGATGCGACCATGATGACCAGGGCTGCCAGAGTCGATGATTCGGGAGCGGATTTTGACCGGCGAGCATAACTGACGGTCGTCGCGGTACTCGAAATCAGGCCGCCCAGAATGCCGCTCACAACCGACCCGGCCCTGCTGCCGACATACCTGGAGATCAGGTAACTTGCGATACTGATACCAACGATGAGAACCACCATCAGCCAGATACGAAAAGGGTTTAAAACCTCATACGGACCGAAGGAACGATCCGGCAACAACGGCAGCACCACAAGGGCAATGAGCACCATGCGGAATATGACCTGGATATCGCTGCCACCAATGCGTTTGACAAAATGATGCAACGGTTTTTTCCAGTGCAGCAGCAGTGCCACCCCGCCGCCGATGGCAGCAGCCTCGGCAATCGTCCCACCCTGCAACAAGGCTCCGACCGCAAACATGACCAGCGCCGCCATCTCGGTCGTCGTGCCGGGATGGGCATCCCGGTCACGGTACCGGCGCAGGTTGGCGACCACCATAAGCCCCCCAAGGGCAATAAACCCGCCGGCCAGGACCCAACCGCCGAATCGCGACGCAAGATGCGCACACGCCGTACCCAGTACGGTGATCAAGGCAAAGGTTCGGATGCCCGCCGCTTCCGGTTCGGCCCATTCGCGTTGCAGACCCACCAAAAGCCCAAGACCCAGGGCTATGCCGAATTGTTGCCAGATCTGCAAATCCATGAAGTCTCCTTCACCATGCGCGAGAATGAAAACATGCCCCTATGCTTCAATTCTAACCATCGATGGCTGATTTCATAGTTTTGGTCACCATGTTTGGATCCCGCCGCGCGTGATTCGTGACCGGCGATGGGTAATTACCTGAAAATAGATACTTAGATCGGATTTGGTAACGGCATATACGCGTAATCGGCATGCCAATTCAATCCTCACGAGATTATCCTTTAAATAAACAGCAATCTTATAATATCCTTATAAACAAACTACCAACTCACAGCTAACGGACGATTCTCCGAATACCAAAGTTTTATTCGAAGGGACTTTATGGCCAGAAAAGTTGACGTGATCGTCATCGGCGCAGGAAGTGCGGGACTCGCCGCCGTGCGCCAGATAGAAAAGACGACTGACAATTACCTGCTCATCGACCACGGCCCCCTTGGCACCACCTGCGCCAGGGTAGGCTGTATGCCTTCCAAAGCCTTTATCAAGGTGGCCAAAGACTTTCACGGTGCGGCTCGCCTGGTTCAGGCCGGGCTGACAGACAGCCACCCCGCACGATGCGATATACCAGCAGTGCTCGAACATGTGCGCCGACTGCGCGATCATTTCGCATCGGGCATGGTCGAAGTCACCCACAAACTCGCCAAAGAGCGTTTGGTAAAGGGAACTGCGCGCCTGCTGGGTCCGAACCGCGTGTGGGTCAACGGCGAAGAAATCACGTGTTCCAGCATTATTCTTGCGACAGGCTCACGACCCACGATACCTGATGAGTGGCATGGATTTTCCGATCGGATTCTGACCGCTGACACCTTTTTCGAGCAAAAGGACCTGCCTCGACGCATCGCCGTGGCAGGACTCGGCATCATCGGTCTTGAACTCGGTCAGTCCCTGGCCAGGCTGGGTATCCAAGTTACCGGTTTCGGCAGAAATCCGCATATCTGCGGCATCCGCGATCCGGAAATCAACCGCGTCGCCCTGCAGGTGCTGGGCCAGGAGTTTCCCCTTTTCGTCGGTGATGAAGCCAAAATAACCCCTACCGACAAAGGCCTGCGCATCCGCAACGGATTCCACGAAATCGAGGTCGAAGCCGTTATCGCCGCCCTCGGCGTAACCCCGAACCTCGACAAACTCGGCCTTGAAAATCTCGGTGTACCTCTGAACGATCGCGGCCTGCCGCCCTACAACCCATACACGACACAGATCGCCGATCTGCCGGTGTATATCGCCGGCGACGCCAACGGTTGTTTGCCGATTCTGCATGAAGCACAGGACGAAGGATTTATCGCCGGGCGCAATGCCACGGGAGCCAGAGTCCAAAAATACCGCCGTCGCAACGGGCTCAAGGTCGTCTTTACCGACCCCGGTGTCGCAGCCGTCGGCCGAACCCTCGACAAGCTCGATAGCGCCGGCATCATCATCGCCAGGGCCAATTTTTCGGACCAGGCCCGTGCCGTCGCCGAAGGCCGCAACACTGGCATGATGCACATCTACGTGGACAAAACCGACGCCCGCATCCTCGGTGCCGAAATGATCGTTCCCGAAGCCGAACACCTCACTCACTTGCTGGGCCTGGCCATTCACAGGGAGATGACGGTGCACGACATGTTGACCATGCCATTTTATCACCCCACCGTCGAGGAAGGATTACGCACTGCATTACGGGATGCTGCGCAGCAATTGGCCCATATCCATACAATGGAAGAGCTGACCCTGTGCGAAAGTTGCCCCGAGTTGCCGCTGTGCTGAGCGATCGGAATACATTTCAAATGCACATATTCGGGATATTGTCAGTGCTCAGGGTCCTGGTCATCCATGCTGCGTAGCCTGACTCTCCCTGTAAAAAAACAGCCCTGACGAATAATAAGGTCGGGGTTGGTAATAAGATTTACTGATGATACAATAACCACCGAGTTGGTAATATTTCAACCCGACCAATAAACACAGGAGAACCTCATGCTCCCTACCTGTAAATGCGGCAACTGCGGTATCATCGCAAGCGATGAAAACCATGTTTGCAAACCCGGACCGATGATGGACAAAGTCGAATTCTGCGGTTCGGCCCCCGATCCAGATAGCGGGATGTGCGAAACGATGGCCCGGCACCTGAGCTACAAATGCTCCGCTTGCGGCCGTCCGGCAGTTAGTCCGGATCTGATCTGCAAACCGGTTTCCATCCGTTAATACGTTACAAAACAGGGCCGTCCGGTAGAAAACCGAACGGCCCTTCTGCTTTTCCAAGGGTTCTGTTTATCAGCTCAACGGACAAAAACATGAGGATGATGAGGACCTGCTGCCGGCGCTCCCCATCCTGATCGACCCTTCGCCCCTGTCTACGCCGCCAACGAACAGGCGCAGATCACGACATAATAATCCCAGGGATTTCCCGTCCGGACCCCTTGCAATCCCTGCCCGCCAACCATTCGAGCAACAGGGTCCGCACACGTTCTTCGTTTTTAAAAGCGTTTACCGACCTCTACCGGCGCACCGCCGATGGACAATGGGTACGGCATCGCTCCCTTGTCCTACCTGATTCCTGGGGTAGAATAAAAACAACGTATTTAATCATTCAACAGGTAACTATGAAATCGGTCAGACGGGAACATTCCGCATTCCATTTTTCGTTTTGCCAACGGTCCCGGGGCTGTTTCCCCCTGATTCTGCTGCTGGCAGTCATGCTTTTCATGCCGTACTCGGCAATCGGTGAAATGATCCGATATCTCGACGAACACGGCACCCCGGTATTCGTCGATGATAGAGATCTGTCCCCGGCAGAGCGTCAGGAGTTCCAGCAAAAAACCCGCGCCGTCGAACAAACCCGGCGCCGCTCCGGAATCACTCCGGTGGAGGTGCATGGCAACATGGTGCTGGTGCCGGTGGAAATCAGCGACGGTAGCCACAGAATCACCGCACGACTATTGCTCGATACCGGTGCGTCTCAAACGGTCTTTCATCGCCCGATCATGGAATATCTGCGCACCAGACCCCTGGCAAAGGGCTGGTCACGCCTTGCGAGCGGAGAGATGATCCCCACGGAACAGGTCCGCATCAAATCCCTCAAGGTCGGGCCCCATACAGTGCAAAACCCGACGGTGTACATCATCGATGTTCAAGATGAGGAAACGCCCTTCGATGGTTTGCTCGGCATGGATTTCCTCAGGAGCCACCACTACCGTATCGACTTTGGCCAGCAGGTTATTCAATGGCAGGATGGAAATTGAACCATGAATTAAACCTTTTAAGACCAGATCATCCACAGATTTCACGGATTGTCACCGATCAGCCCTACCCTCATGCCTTTAAAAATCTGCGTTCCTCAGCGTAATCTGCGGATACAATGCCATTATTTATTGATCTCAGGAAGCCTGTCCAAAAACACGCTTCAACAATTCGGTGGTCCGTTTAACCGGATTTTTGCGAATGGCGGCTTCTTCTTGAGCCAGATAATGGAAAATCCCGGCCATCCCTTTATCCACGACATAGCCCGTCAGATCAGCATTGATCTGCGGAGCATACGGAATGGCGCTTACTTGGGCTACCGCCTGGTTGTAAACCTGTACCGCGCCGACCTCATTGAGACTCTGGTCGATTACCGGGCGCATGGCAGCCGCCAGTTCGGGAGTCATCTTGCGCTCAAAATAGCGGGTAGCAGCGTCATCCGATCCCTTGAAAATGGTTTGTACATCCTGAATGGTCATGTCGCGGATGGCCTGCCAGAA
>DIKU01000060.1:7519-8323 GCA_002424645.1 Pelobacter sp. UBA5610
TCATTGAAAATTCCTCCCAGACCGATCTTCCCCATCATGGTCCGGGCAGCGGCCAGTTTGGCTGGCAGAGGAATCCGGATAGCAGGATCGGCGTTAAAACCATCCTTTTTTCCCAATTGACCAACCACGTTCTCGGTCCCGACCCGTAAAGCCTCCTTAAGACCTGCGTCGATATCACTGAGAGACAAGGCGCTCGCGGTTTGTGGCCCATTATTGATTTGAGTGAGAACCTGGCCCACCTGCTGCCATTCGGTTTCGGTACAGGCTCCAAGGCAAAGCACGACAACCAGAAGAGCCACGACATGGAATGTGTTGAGTCTGCGACAAGGCTTTTGATGATTTGAATTCACTGGATTCTCCGTTGTAGATGATTCGTTCATGTTATGTATGGGGTCAAGCGAAGTTCAGGACGTTTAAATATCCACAGATTTCAAGGATTTTCGCTGATTAAACCCAATACCATGATTTTAATAATCTGCGTAATCTGCGGATAGAAGACTATGTTTACCAAGGATTTCGCGAATTATCCAAGGCTTAACACAACAATCATGCTTTCTATATTTTTCAACAATGTCCGCGGGCTGGGAATCAAAAGCTTTAAAACCTCCATCATCCACAGATTTCCCGGATTTTCGCAGATTAAGTCCAATAATCATTGCTTTTAATAATCTTCTTTCATCTGCGTAATCTGCGGATAGTATGCTTTTAAGACCTCAATCATCCTCCCGCCCGCTTAACCGTCCACCCTTGTTTCTTGAGCTCCTCCACCAGCAGAGCGCAGTGATCCCCCTGAATCTCGATCAC
>DIKU01000015.1 GCA_002424645.1 Pelobacter sp. UBA5610
CTGGTTCCGTTACGTGTCTTGCCCACCGAATTTTCAATAAGTTCGGCAGTTTCCTTGGCCGCGGTAGCACTGCGGGCCGCCAGAGTCCGGACTTCCTCGGCAACAACGGCGAATCCTTTGCCATGCTGACCGGCACGGGCTGCCTCGACGGCGGCGTTAAGTGCCAGCAGGTTGGTCTGGAAGGCGATTTCGTCGATGACCTTGATGATTTTGGAGATATCTTCACTCGAGGCATTGATGTCACGCATGGCCGCGACCATCTCCTCCATCATCTTCGCGCCTTCGGCTGCCCCCTCACGAGCGTTGTCGGCCAAAGAGTTGGCCTGCTCGGCATTGTCGGCATTGAGTTTGGTCTGGGATGCCATCTGCGTCATGGACGCGTTGATCTCCTCCATGGAGGCTGCCGCTTCGGTGGTGCTCTGCGACAGGGATTGGCTGGCATCGGCGATCTGGCCGGAACCCGAAGCAATCTGCTCACCTGCAGTCTGCACCTGTTCCAAAACATCGTTCAGGTTCGCTGTCATGTTTTGCAGGGCACGACCCAATTGGTCCTTGCTGGAAGCCAGCTTGACGTCGATATCAAGATTGCCTGCGGCAATCTGTTCGGCGACATCGGCTGCACCCTGGAGACTGTCCGCCATCTGATTCAGTGCGGTAGACAACTGACCGACCTCATCCTGCTGATCGAGGGTAAGCCTCTGGGAGAAGTCTCCGGCACGGATGGTATCGGCCAACTCGGCTGCACGGCGGATGGGGCGAGCAATACCGCCGGCTGCCAACCACAGCAGGAATACCGCGAGGGAGACAACGCCCGCCCCGACAACGATCTGCCAAAAAGCGCTGCTGCGGCCACGTTTGGTCAACTCGCTGTCCAGAGCCATGGCTTTCGCCAGGATAACTTTTTCCGGCACCTGGATCATGACGGCCCAGGGCTTGCCGGTGTCCCCGAGATGGATAGGGGAAACGGTTTCGACCATGCCGGTCTCGTCGTTGGTGCGCACCATTTCTTCACCGGACTGTATCGCCTGCAAGATATCTTCCCAGCCCTTGGCCATAACCTGGTTGAAATGGCCACCGATCATCTCCGCATTCTCGCTTTGCGCTACCAACAGGCCGTTGTCGGCAATGATCGACACCTGCCCCTCGCCGCCGAACAGCCCGCCATCAACCTCCTTGGCGAGGTCCTGGACAAAATCAAGGTTGTAGTCGGCCCCGGCGACGCCATAGAATTTACCATTGGCGACAATGGGAACCGACATGGTTACCAGGAACACCTGCTTGCCCTGCACGATGTACGGCAGAGGACCGAGCACGCTTTCCAGATTCTTTTCACGCGGGGTGATATACCAGCCACCCTTGAGTACACCGTTGGGGTGTTTATCATAGGTATCGTATTCAACCAGGGGTTGCACGGCAATATTGCCGCCGGCATCCCGGGTCCAATAGGGGGTGAAACGGCCGGTGACCGGATTGTTGCCGTCCTGGTTAACACGGAAGGCGTCATCGCGCCCGTCGATGGCATTCGGCTCCCAGCAGGAGTAGGTACCATTGAAACTCTTGTTGTGCTTCAGGACATTGAGCAACACGGCATTGAGTTGATCGCGACCGATGTTCAGGTTGCCGGTTTGCTGCTTGCTCACCTCAAAGGTATGGGCCATGGTTCGCGCCGCATTCAGCGCAAGATCCAGCTGCTCCTGAACCTTGCCGGCCTGCTCCCCTGCCAGATTTTGCAGGCTTTCCATGCTGGTCTCGGTCTGCAAGGTCGAAACCTGCTCGGAAACCAGATTTTGCGTACTGCTGGCGGAGAACAATCCGTAAATCACCAGCACCGCCACTGCCGACAGCAGGCAAAGCCCGGCAATCGCGGCAATCTTCATTTGCACCGACTTGAATTGCATAGAATCTCTTCCTTTCTTCCTGTCCCACATTAAATATTATGAGGCCAACGATGAAAAATTTCGGGTCGTCCTTTTTGAGGACAGGCAGGAGTATCGCAAAGGCAATGCCATCTACGCCAATTTTCCACTTATTTGTCGTTAATAAAACGGAAGTATACGGAATTGTTTGCCAAAAATTGCATCAGCGGTTGACCAAAACAGATACGGAGGCACATCCCCGATTGTTCCGCGAGTCATGGCGGTGACAATCCCCGAGGGAGGGCGCCACACACCTGTGGCATGCCCCAAACGAGCGCCCCATTTTGTCCACGGAAAAGAAGAAATAGCCGACTTCAGGAGTGCATGAGATGGGAAACGGCCTTTTCAAGACCATCGAGACTCAGGTGAAACATGGGGAAGACCTGCCGGATGCGATTAATGGTTTGCCCATAGGGCCACAGGGAAGGACTTTGTGGATTAAGCCAGACCGCATGGCGAAAGGTCTTAGCCATGGTTTCGAGGCGTTCGATGCTTGCTTGCCTGGTGACACGGCGCAGGGTGTAAGAAGGGCCGGCATGCAACAACTCTTCAGGAGCCATACTGGCATCGCCGACGATAATCAACCGGCTTTGGGGATCGCGCGCCAACAGCTGCGCATAGGGAATCGGGGAAGATGTCCGCTCGGCATCGTTCCACACCCGCTCGTGGATGGTATTATGAAAATAATGGATATCCAGGTTCTGAAATTGGTCGCGGGCATGGTTAAACAGGGTCTGGACCGTCGGCACATGGGTTTCCATGGACCAACCACCGTTATCGATGAGCAAAATCACCTTGAGACGATCGGCCAGACGCCGGTCGAAAACCAATTCGATCTCGCCACCGTTACGCATGGTCTGGCAAATGGTACGATCGATGTTCAACGCATCACACGGACCGGCCGGCATCAGGTTCCGCAGGCGCTTAAGAGCTTCGCCGATGTGGGCCCGGGTCAACGGGGCGCCCCGGGAATAATCGCGATAGCGCCGCTCCATGGCTACCTGCATGGCCGATCGGTTGCGGGAAACGCCACCGATGCGCATCCCGCCGGGGCGCTGCCCTGAATGACCGACGGGTGAAACACCACCGGTGCCGATCCACTTGCGACCGCCATGATGCTCATCTTTCTGATCTTCCAGGCGGTCAAACAGATACTGCTCCAGTTCTTCCGGGCTGAGGCGCTCCAGTTGTTCGACACCCGGCTCCACGGAGCGGTCCTTTTTTTTCGGTTTTTCAAGCCACTTTTGTATCTGGTCGCGAATGGCCTGATCGAGGTCGGTTACCCGGGCAACATCCTGCTCCGCTCCGCCAAAGTGTTCCGCAAACAGCTGATCATAGGTATCGAAATCCCGCTCGCTTTTCACCAGCACGGTGCGCGCCACGGTATAAAGGTCATCCAGAGACTGAACCAACCCCATGCCCAATGCGCGTTGCAGGCGCAGAAAAGCCGTTGGGGCAACCAGGACTCCGCGATCGCGCAATCCATAAAAAAATGGCAGAAACACCGCAACCTCCTTGTCAGACCAACGCGTGAACCTGAGCCGCCTCAAGATCGGCGCTCTTCTTAAACAGGATGCCAAGATACGGCAGTTGCCCATTTGCCAGGGTCGAGGCGTCCACATCCGGGTCGGCCAGCAGTGCGCGCAGCCAGTTAAGCAGTTCGCGCGTGGCAGGTTTTTTCTCCACCCCATCCAGTTCACGCAGACGATAGAAAGCGGACAGGCAGCTCTCAAGCAGGATTTGATCGAGATCGGGGAAATGAACCGCTACGATACGCTTCATCATGTCCGCCTCCGGAAAGGCGATATGATGAAAATTACACCGGCCGAGAAACGGATCGGACAGGTCTTTTTTGGCATTGGAGGTAATGATCACCACCGGACGATGGCGAGCGGTCACCGTTTTGTCGATTTCCATAATGTCGAATTGCATCTGATCGAGCACGTCGAGCATGTCGTCCTGAAAATCGGTATCCGCCTTGTCAATTTCGTCGATAAGAAGGACCACGCGTTGCGGTGCGGTAAAGGCCTGACCGATCTTGCCCATGCGGATGTAATCCTCGATGCAGCTGACATCGCGACTGGAATCGGCAAAACGGCTGTCGTTGAGACGGGTCAGGGTATCGTACTGATAAAGCGCCTCGACCAGCTTCATACTCGATTTAACATTGAGAATGATCAACGGCATGCCCAGACTCTCGGCAATAGCATGAGCCAGACGCGTTTTACCGGTACCAGGCTCCCCCTTGAGCAACAAAGGCAGCTCCAGGGCCATCGATACGTTGACGATCTTGGCCAACTCGTCGTCAAGAACATAGCGCGAAGCATTGGTAAAACGTTGAAACTGCTGTGATTGAGTCATGCACTTACTCCTTCCAGAGACATCCAGGCACCCCCAGACATGGGCACAGGGACATAATATCCTGACACTGATTCGATATGTATCAACGCAGCAGTCGTGAAAACAGCACGCTCATGAATTCACGTACCGGCTGGGACGAGCGCTGCACCTTGGCGCGAAGGATGGCCCCTTCAAGACCATTGAGAACAACCCCGGCAAGCTGAAGACTATCAACTTCGACGGCCAGCTCTCCGCGAACCTGAGCCTCGGCAAGACATCGGGCAAGATGCTCCTGCCAGCTATCAAAAAGCTGTCCAAGGCGTTTACGGAATGTTTCGTTGCAAGCGGCTAACTCCTGCCCCAGATTACCGGCCAGGCATCCCCTGTCGCAGCCCCCCTCATCGAGCCGTTGAGCAATGGCGTCAAGATAGGTCCGTAGGCGCGCCAGCGGCGTGAGATCTTCATCACGCAAAAACCCGAGGAGCTTTTCTTCATAGCGACTGGCGAAACGATCGATAATGGCCAGCCCGAAAGCTTCCTTGCTGGGGAAATAGTGATAGAAAGACCCCTTGGGGACTTGCGCATGACTGAGCACGGAACCGATGCCGGTGGCGTTAAAGCCCTGACGGGCAACCAGGTCCATGCCGATGCGCAGAATATGTTCACGGGTGTCTCGCTTTTCCATGTCGGCAATAATAGACCGGTCGTCTAGAACAGGTCAAGTCCTTGGCCGTTAAAAACGCATAAGACTATCAAAGGCGGCCAGCGCAGGCGCTTCAGGCCGTTGCGGCATCCCCGTTACCGCCTTTATTCAAAGCGGCAAACTTTCTGCAGTAGTCGCTAAGTCGGGCGACATGATCCTGATCGGCCCGACCGAGAAGTTCAAAAACCCTGCGCAGACCTTCATCGGCAAAACGCACAGCGCATAATACATGCACCCGACGGAAATCCGCCTCCAGATGCAGGGACAGACTCAGCGCTTCTTTCACTGTCAGATCGGACTGGCGAACCTTGACCAGCAAATCACGCGCCTGGGCAAGCAGTTGCCTGATCTCCGCGTCGGGGACTTGCTCGCCAACAACGATATCCTCTTTCAACATGCGCACGGCCATGCGGATTTCCCGGGCATGCTCGCCCTCATCATCCGCCATGGAAAGCCAGATATTTTTAAGAGCTTGCTCTGCCGCAACCGTGACGGCCAATTCGGTATAAATTTGCGCCAGAGTTTCCTCAACTTCCGCACAGCGGTTTAAAAACGGCTGCATCCTGCCCTACCTTTCAGCCAGCATCGCACACTGGCCCGCTAAACGACCTTATGATAAATGATGCTTTTGAGCCGCCGCACGATCCGCCGCCAGCATTTCGCACCGTTGCAACTCGTGCTTAAGAGCTTCACCAGACAGCAGAGTTTCCCAGATACTGATACCCAGGGATACCACCATCAAAACCATACTGACACCGAAACTGAACCTGGCCCAGGTCTCTTGGCCTATAAACAGGCAGAACATCGAGACCATGCACAGCAAAATGCTTACGATACCGAAACCCTGCATCCACTTGATAAGACTGATACGCACACGCAAGTTATGAATCTGCCGGCGCACCTGCACATCATCGCTCTCGGCAAGGCGCCCGGCCAAAGCACGGATAACGCTGGCCAAAGCCAGAAAACGGTTTGTGTAAGCCAGCAATAACAACGATATGGCCGGGAACAACAAGGCCGGAGTGGTAATATCCATCGACATGGGGTCCTTCCGTATAACGCCCCGGGACTCAGACACTTCTTGCCCGACGGGACAAAAGCATTTATCCTTGGCATCAGTTGCACACAACTGGCAGCTTTTTACCCCAAACCAAAGAGGTTATGCTATGCCATTTTTTTTACGATCCTGCCTGCGCGGCCTGTCAGGCTTATGTCTGTTGCTGTCCGTCGCCGCCTGCAATTCACCGGTCAACCAGGAGAACTTCAGCCGCATCGAACCCGGCATGGCCGAAACCGAAATCATCAAGATGCTGGGCGAACCTGCGGAGACCACCAGCATCGATCTTGGCCTGTTCTCCGGCACAGCCGCCACTTGGCGCCACAAGGACACCGTAATTTCCGTGCAGTTCATCAACGGCAAGGTCCAGACCAAGCAGATGTACCGCTCGGAGGAACCGACCGACCAGTCCCGGTGAAATCAAAGAACCGCCCCTTTGCGGCTGGCAGGCTGCAAAAACTGCCGTTCAGCAATCCCCATCCTGCCGGGACCGCGGTCCACAGCATTTCAAAGCCGTCAGCGAACGCCGGTAAACCAGCATAAACAAACCGGTGGCGAAAAGGGCCCCGAGGGTGTCGGCCAGCATGTCCTTCTGCGCATCCCAGATATCGCCCTGGGAGCCGAGCACGGCGATACCGGCCGTCGGATCGGCATGCACGGCATACTGCCACTCGAACAATTCGTAGCCGGCCGCCACCGTCACAATGAAAAAGACCGGAAACATCAGCAACACCCAGCGGGAAGATACCAACTTTCGCCGCAACAGTAACTCGGCACAGGGAAAGGCATAAAAACCGACGGTGAAGTGCGCCATGCGATCGTAATGGTTGCGCTGAAAACCGAAAAGGTCCGTCACCCAGTCGAAAGGCACCCGCTCAAAGGTAAAATGCCCGCCGATGGTATGCAGAAAGACCAGACAAGCCATCAACAAATAGGCCCCATCCGAAAATCGAAACCGCCGGTAAGTCGCCACCAGAAGCAGGACAATCGCCATGATCGGAAGATTCTCCGCCAACCATACGGCACGGTCATAGGGCGCCACACCAAGCGCGGCAAACATCACCAGGTAAATGGCCAGCAATACGGCAGGCACCATTATTCCCCTCCCTCAAATACGATGACGGATCAAAATCTGTTCGTTCATTCCGCCAGAGCTTCGAGCTCTTCCCATCGGGCAAAACAAACGGTCAGTTCCTCTTCAAGGCTTGCCATACGTTCGCGCACCACGGCCACGGCATCACCCTGCTCCCGGTAAAAAGCCGGGTCGGCCAATTTTTCGTGGAGCGCGGCCTGTTCGTTTTCCAATGCGTCGATCCGGGCCGGCAGGGCATCGAGTTCCTGGCGTTCCTTAAATGTTAACTTGCGCGGCCGAACCCTTTCCGGTTTGGTTTTGGCCGACTTGACCACAACAGGCTCCGGCTCCGGAACGGGACGCTGCCGCAACCAGTCCTGGTAGCCACCAACATAATCGGTGAACCGACCGTCCCCCTCGTAGACAAGGGTTCCGGTCACCACCCGGTCAAGGAACGCGCGGTCATGGCTGACCAGCAACACCGTACCGGTGAACTCGGCCAACAGTTCCTCCAGCAACTCCAGGGTCTCCAGGTCGAGGTCGTTGGTCGGTTCGTCCATGACCAGCACATTGGCTTCGCGGGTAAACAATTTCGCCAGCAGCAGGCGATGACGCTCGCCACCGGACAGAATGCGCACCGGCGTGCGGGCCCGATCCGGGGTAAACAAAAAGTCCTGCAGATAACCGTAAACGTGCCGGGCTGTCCCGCCGACCAGGACGGTGTCCTGATCGCCGGATAAATTCTGCTGCACCGTGGCGTCCGGATCAAGCTGTTCACGCAACTGGTCGAAATAGAGAATTTCCAGATTGGTGCCAAGCCGTGCCTGCCCCTGCTGTGGCGTCAACTGCCCGAGAATCAGCTTGAGCAAGGTCGATTTGCCCGCGCCATTGGGACCGATGATCCCCACGCGGTCGCCACGAATGATGGTGGTCGACAGCCCCTGAATCACCGGTTTGTCGCCATAGCTGAAACAGACATCCTCCAGTTCCGCCACCAGCTTGCCACTGCGGCCGGCCTCCTGCAACTGCAGGCGCGAGGTGCCAAGCCGCTGGCGACGTTGCAGACGCTCTGCCCGCATACGCTGCAACTCGCCAACACGCCCCATGTTGCGGGTGCGGCGGGCCTTGATCCCCTGCCGAATCCAGACTTCCTCCTGGGCCAGCTTGCGATCAAAACGCTGCCATTCCTGCTCCTCTGCGTGCAGCGCCTCTTCCCGCCGACGCAAAAAGGTTTCGTAATCGCAGGCAAAATCAAACAGCTTGCCGCGATCGAGTTCAACCGTGCGGGTCGCCAGAGCCTTGAGAAATTCACGGTCATGGGTGACGAACAGCAAGGTCAGCGATGAGCGGCGCAAAAAACTTTCCAGCCAGTCAATGGTATCGATATCCAGATGGTTGGTCGGTTCGTCCAGCAGCAGCACATCCGGCTCCCCTACCAGGGCGCGGGCCAGCAAGACCCGGCGTTTGACGCCACCGGAAAGTTCGGACACCGGCGTTTCACCCTCAAGGTGCAGATGGGAAAGAACCTGCACCACCAACTGCTCCAGCGGCCAGGCCCCGGAGGCTTCCAACGCATGTTGACATTCCAGCATGGCGGGCAACTGGCTGTCGTCGCCGTCCTGCACCAAGCGGGCGAGGCGGTGATAGCGCAATAATTCCTGTCCGGCCTGCCCCAAACCACACAGCACTTCCTCATAGACGGTACCGTGCAAATCCGCGGGCACATCCTGGGGCAGACTGGCGATGCGCACCCCCTGGCGGCATACCACGACGCCGCTGTCCGGTTTCAATTCACCGGCGATCAAACGCAACAACGTCGATTTACCGCAGCCGTTGCGCCCCAGCAGCCCGATGCGATCGCCGCGCTCGACATGCAAACTGATATCTTCGAACAAAGTCGGCCCGCCAAAGGCGAGACTGACATTCTGTATACTCAACAAAGCCATGATGCCAATTCTCACTTCCTGATCGCTACATTGTGCAAAGCGGGATTATGGCAGATTCGCCCATTTTAGGAAAGCCCTGCAAAAAAGCCGCCCTTGACAAGACTTGACAAGATGACATATCAGGTCGATATATTAAACGGGAATACACTTGACGCATAAAAACTCAGGGATGCTTGATTTCGTGGATCATCCAAAAGGCAACGAGGTTAACCATGAGTGACAGCTTGAAACGGTCAGCCTGCGGGTTTGCGATAGCAATTATTTTGCTGGCAGTCCCGATGACAGGATGCCGAGATCGAACTCCACGCCTTCAGCCACTGCCGACCCACGCCGTAATACTGGCTTTTGGCGACAGCCTGACGGCTGGCAACGGCGCACCGCGTGTTGCCAGCTACCCCTCGATACTGCAGCAACTGACAGGGTGGCAGACCATCAATGCCGGGGTACCCGGTGAAATCAGCGCGGAAGGGGTAAAACGGCTACCCGGCCTGCTGCAACGGCACCATCCGGATCTGGTCGTGCTGTGTCACGGTGGCAACGACCTGCTGCGCCGCATAGCCCATAAGACCACCGCCGCACACCTGGCCACCATGATCGAAATGGTCCGGAAAAGCGGCGCTCAAGTAATCATGCTGGGGGTACCGCAACCGGGCCTGCTGCCTGGCTCGGCCGACTTCTATCAAGACGTCGCCGACCGCTACCAGGTCCCGATTGAAAACGAAGTCCTGACCGGAATTCTACGGGATAGTACATTGAAAAGCGATATGATCCATCCCAATGCCGCCGGTTACAAGCGCCTCGCCGAAGCCGTGGCTGCCGTGCTTGAACGCAGCGGCGCCTGACCGGTACAGGCCTTCAATCCACAGGCGACCTGAAGGCCTGCGCGGGACAGATGCGGGCACATTCGCCTTATTTCAAGCTGTTGCTCGCCCTGATAATTTCGAGGCATTTACACCAGAAAACCCCTCGCTCAGCAAAACACCTCTACTCACCTGGCGGAAGGCTCGAAGATCTGGCGGAAATCGTCTTTCATGCTGACGGCGAGGATATCCTCCCCCGCTTGAGCCTGGCAAAGCCCGGGACCATCGCGGTGCGAACCGGAGTTGTCCGCTCGCGGATAGGCGTACTCGCGCTGTCCGTCGTCATGCCTCAACAGCAGACGCAAGGTTGAGGGGTATCCCGAGCCGAGGGTCGCAGCAAGCATATCGCAGTCGCCCGCACTGTTTCCAATGGCCATTATCGGGTACTGTCCGATGCGATAGAGGATATTCAGAGCTTTACCGGTACGCAGATTGACCGGTTCCAACTCCCTGGCCAAACGATAAAAAACTGGTCCGTGGGCGCCGTATTCGACATCAAGGGCCACCACCGTACCGATAAAACGGGCCGGCGGCAGACTTGCCAATTCCGCCACTTCGGCGCACAGGGTGCGCACCACGGTCTGATCCGACCCGGAAAGAACGTAGATGATAAAATCTTTCTGCATCAGGTAGCTAACAAGTTGCAGCATGGGACGATAAAACAATTCCCGATACGGTCGCTCGAAACGCGGGTGACGGCCCTGGCGTGCCAAGGTACGCACCTTCTGCCGAACAGCATCTTCATCGAGCCCGGCGCCCGACATACCGAAGAACATTTCAAAATGCTCCTTGCGCAGCGTATCGAGCCGGTCCTGGCGCACCGCATCAAAGGGTTGCCTCCCCTGCAGTTGCGGTGCCTCGGCCAGTTCGTGCAGCAAACTTTCCACAAACACCATACCCACGGATAAGGGGCGTTCACACAAAAGAGTGCCGTCCATATCAATGGTAACGATACGATCCTCGGGTGGGACATATGCGGCATCAGAGGGATCAATGACATGTTCGACAAAATTCACAATGGCCTGTTTTGCCGGCCGATCCTGCCACAAGGACAAAGGATCACCACAGGCAGATTGTCGCCCATACCCCATATTGACCTGCAAGAGCATTAGGCCTGCTATCCACACACTTCGCCAAAACATTCTCGCCCCCCTCTCAATCAAAACAGATACCATGCCACCCCGTTGGCAGAACAAAAAGACATGACGAACCACCATCAAAACGTGATAATACGGTATCCTTCCAGCACACACTCCGCCAAGGCAACATGGCCTGACATATCGCCACGCACCGGCAACCCCTGTTCCTGGGCTGCCGCCAGACTGTCCATCTTGGCAGCACAAGCGCGGCACACGGCCCAGACCATACCGGCCTGCCGTACTTCGGCCCAAAGAGCCGTAAAAGGATGTGAAGGTTCAGCGAGTTCCGCAATCTGGCGAACAGCGGTCCCCTCGATAATCACCCGCACATCAAAACCCTTGGCTCGCATATCAAGGGCATTAAGTAAAACATGGACAAAACACATCGACTCCCCGTTAAAGCCAACCAGCGCAATTTTTTCCATCGCATCTCTCCCTGAGTGAACGTTTTCAA
>DIKU01000143.1:0-1521 GCA_002424645.1 Pelobacter sp. UBA5610
TTGGGGAGCGATGATTGCCAAACAGACAAACACACCTGCCACCCCGGTTCCCGTCATCCTCAAGGACGCGGAAACGCTGCTCCAAAGCCTGAGAAAAAAACAGGTGGACGCGGTCGGCATCACTCTGACCGAATACGCGCAACTGCTCCGGGACATCCATTTTGATCCCATATTCGTAACCTACAAAGACGGCAGCATGACCGAGCAATTTGTCCTGTTGGCGCACCGGAAAGGGCCGGTTAAAACCCTTGCGGACCTCGGCGGACGCAGTCTCTCGGTGCACGTGAACTCACGTGCGTACCTGGCGCCGCTGTGGCTGGATACGCTCCTGATCAAGCAGGGCCACACGGCGGCGGCTCGCTTTGCAGCCAGGATCGTACCAAACGCCAAGCTGTCCAATGTGATTCTGCCGGTATTCTTCCGTAAGAGCGATGTTTGCCTCGTCACCCGCAGCGGTTTCGACACCATGGTCGAACTCAACCCGCAATTGGGCCAACAACTCGTCGTCCTGGCCGAATCGCCGCCCGTGGTACCGGCCGTTTTTGCCTTCCGGGCCGACTACCGGCCAAGCTTCAGGGAAAAGCTCATCGCCGACTTGACCAGCTTGAAAAAAACTGCCGCCGGTCGCCAGGTGCTGACCATTTTTCAAAGCGAAGATATAAAGGAACAATCCAAGGACTGTCTCGACACAACGCTGGCATTGATTGCGACCCACGCAAAGCTGGTGCGATAACGATCCAAAACCGCACCGGCAGGTGATGCTGGTTATGGGGTTTCTCTTGAACTGGTGGAGGAACCGCCCGTAAATGCGGGCGTCCTTTGCCAGAGACGATGATTTTATCAAACACGATGCTTTTTAACGCCTGTGATCGGCTGGTAAACATTCTTTGATTCGAGGTTGAATGGTATGGCTTTTTTCAAAACCAAACATCTCCCCATAGGTCTCGCCCCCAGGATTGCCCTTTTGTCCTGGCTGCTGACCCTGGTTACCTTGCTTTTGTTCGTCACCTTAACCATTCCGCAACAAAAAAAGAATTTTTTGCAAAACCTTGAATCCAAAGCCAACAGCGTTGCCGTATCGCTGCATGATGTCGCGGCAGGCGCGGCAGTGAACGACGATCTGGCCAGCGTGGTCTCCGCCAGTCAGACCTTGCTCGCCGGCGACCCCGACCTCGACTTTTTGATCATTACCAAAAACGACGGTTTTTCCCTGGTCAACCAACAAACCGGCTGGAGTGTCGAGCCCGACATCGATGCATACTGGCTCCCGGAAGAACGGGAGCCTTATGGCGAAATTGCAACGGTTCCGGTACTCGATCGGCGGATTTTTCACTATGCGCAGCCTTTTGACTACTCGGGCATCCAGTGGGGATGGATCCATGTCGGCATATCCCTCAAAGACTACGACCAGAGTGTTGCGTCCCTGTACCGCAACACCATCGGGTTAGCACTGGCGTGCCTTGTCCTGAGCCTGCTGGTCTCCTTCTTCTATTCCCGGCAGGTGGTACGCCCTATCCTGCG